>NZ_CAJNBJ010000002.1:0-300000 GCF_905220995.1 Nitrospira defluvii | reverse complement strand
GCCAAGGTGGTCGAGGAATTTATCCAGCTGCTCGAACCGGCCTTGTCGGTTCCGGTGGTGACTTGGGATGAACGGATGACGACCTGTGCGGCGGAGGACTTATTGATTGCCGCCGATGTCGGACGCCGGAAACGGAAAGGCATCGTCGATCGGATCGCCGCCGCCATTCTGCTCCAGAGTTACCTCGCGAGTTTGGAGAAGCCGTCGTCGCGCCAGGAGCAGGGGGAGGGTGATTCCCAAGACGACGATCCCTGGTCTTTTGACGAACCACGAGTCGATGATGCAGAAGAGATTGATTGCGGGTCTGGCACTGGCAACGGTGATACTCCTAGCCATCTCGGGGTATCTGGTGCTGCGCTGGGCTCAAAGTCCGGTCGCCAGCGGGCTTCCTAGGCCTCCCTCCAAGATTGTCACGATTCCCGACGGCAGTACCTTTCAGCAAGTGGTGGGTATGTTGAAGAGCGAGCAGCTGATTCGCAGCCGCTGGGCATTTCTGCTGCTCGGCCGGTCGCACGACAGCGATCGAAAAATTCGCCCCGGTGAATACGAATTGGATGGGAGCATGTCTGCGCAGGCGATCCTGGCGAAGCTGTTGGCCGGTCGAGTCGTGCTGCATCCGGTCACGATCCCTGAAGGGTACAATCTGTCGCAGATCGCCGAGGTTTTTGCGGCACAGCAAGTCACCGACGTTCAGGAATTCTCCAAGCTGGTGCGCGATCGTACGTTCATTGCGACGCTCGGAATTGAAGCGGACTCGCTGGAAGGGTACTTGTTTCCGGAGACGTATTCATTTCCTCGCCAGGCCAAGGCCCGTGATGTCATCAAGGCCATGGTCGACGGTCTCCATCGCGTGTGGAGCGCCGAGTTGCAGGAACAAGCGACGCGTATGAAGTTGTCTCTGCATCAAGTGTTGACGCTGGCATCCGTCATCGAAAAAGAGACCGGCTCGAAGGAAGAGCGTGAACTGATTGCGGCAGTGTTTCATAACCGGTTGCGAAAGAAAATTCCTTTACAGAGCGATCCGACGGTCATCTATGGGCTGCCGGGGTTTGACGGCAACATTCATAAGCGCGATCTGTCCGTCATGAGTCCCTACAATACGTATCGCGTGCAGGGACTTCCGCCGGGACCGATCGCTAGCCCTGGAGCCCACTCGCTCCGTGCGGCATTGTTCCCGGCTCAGGCATCCTATCTCTATTTTGTGTCGCGCAACGACGGGACCCATCAATTTTCTTCCACGCTGGCCGAGCATAATCAAGCCGTGGAGAAGTATCAGAAGCAGCCCTTCCGCAAGCGCACCAGAGGAAGCCTCGCCGTTCACGGCGCCTGATCTGCCGGTGCCTGCACCTGTACGACGCTTCGCCTCAGGGTGATCGATCACACCAGTGAGACTGACAATCTGAAAGGAATAAGAACATGGGACTTGTGTCGTGGAATGAGAATGTGCCTGCTCTGCTGGATCACACCGTATTGCGTCCGGAGGCGACCAAAGCCGACGTCGTGCGGCTCTGTGCAGAGGCGAAGGAGCAGGGATTTGTCGTGATCTTTGTGCCGCCCTGTTATGTCGATGAGGCGGTTGCGGCCGTCGCCGGAACGGCGGTGCAGGTCGGCATTCCGATCGGGTTCCCTCTCGGTGGCCACTCGACCCATGCCAAGGTGACGGAGGCCATCGAGGCGGTCGCACATGGCGCGCGGGTGTTGGATATGGTCATCAACATCAGCCGCCTGAAATCCGGCGACTACGATTTCGTGCGGCAGGATATGGCAGCCGTCGTGCAGGCTACGCCTGGAGTCAACCATAAGGTCATTTTGGAAACCTGCTTACTTACCCGCGAAGAAAAGATCACGGCCTGCCGCCTGGCCGTGGAGGCGGGGATGGACTATGTGAAGACCTCGACAGGGTTCAATCAGGCCGGTGCCACGGTGGAAGACGTGCGTTTGATGAAAGACGCCGTGGCCGGACGGGCAAAAGTGAAGGCCTCCGGCGGCATTCGAGACTGGAAGTCGACGCGCGCCTTGCTGGAGGCGGGGGCGGATCGTATCGGCACGAGCGCGAGTCTAAAGATCCTGAGCGAGTGGCGGGCGGAGCAGGCCGCTGGTCGCTGATCCGTCTCACGAGTTGTGCCGGGAAATGTGCCGCAATGCCGGGACGGTGAGATTGGCTTGCTCGTTCCAACGGATTTGATATAGTGCCCCGATGATGACTCGAATCGTCCTGTTGGTGTTGGATGGCTGTGGCATCGGATCACTGCCTGATGCAGAATCGTACGGCGATGCCGGCTGTAATACACTGCAGCGGCTGGCTGCGATCTCCAAAGGTCTTTCCCTCCCCAATCTCGAACAACTCGGCCTCGGTCTCCTGGGTCAATTTCAAGGCATTCGCCCCATGACTCAGCCTGAGGGTTGCTATGGCATGTTGGGGTTTACGACCAAGGGCAAACACTCGCTGGCCGGACATTGGGAATTAGCCGGGTACGTGATCGAAGACGGCCCGCCTCCATGTGAAACGTTTACGGGCGAACTCGCCTCCGGACTCGAAGCCGCGTTGGGACAAAAGACGCTGGGGAATTGCCGCACGGTTCATCTGGAGCCGATCGCAGAGTTCGGCGCGCAGCATCAAAAAACCGGCATGCCCATCGCGTGGATCGATACCGCGGGGACCATCATGCTGGCCGCTCACGAGCAGGTCGTCCCGCCTGAGGAATTGTACCGTCTGGCGCGCGAAGCGAGGCGGCGGCTCAAGGCGACAATGCCGATCGTTCGCGTGGTGGCCTATCCGTTTGCCGGACAGCCCGGACGATTTGCCGTTACGGAACGTCGTCGTGATTTTGCTGTGGAACCGCCAGGCCTCACGCTCTTGGATCATTTGAGCCGCGCCAGCCAACTGGTATTCGGCGTGGGAAAAGTCGGCGATCTCTTCAGCGGACGCGGCGTCACCAGGTCGGTGCCTCTCTTTCAGGCCCATGCCGTCATGGACGAAGTCCTCCGCATGTTTAGTAAGGCACCACGCGGCTTGATCTACGCGAATCTTCCTATCATGAGCCCCGATCTGCAGGATACCGTCTCGACACTGCAACATGTCGATCGTCGGCTGCGTGACTTGCAAGACTGCCTCAAGGTCGGTGATGTCCTCATCATCACCGGCGATCACGGGTTCGACTGTGCCCGGCCTGATCCCGGCCATTCACGCGAGTATGTGCCCTGTCTCGTGTCCGGCCCGCGGCTTGCGCGCGGCGTGAACCTTGGGACCAGAACCACAGCCGCAGACCTCGCACAGACGATCGGTGAAGCGCTAGGCGCGACGAGACTCCCCTGGGGAGACAGCTTTCTGGATGCCCTCCAGTCCCGGTAGCGGAGAGTCTAAATCCTCAGCAAGCCCGTGCCTTCGATAGCTCGCCACGACGTGCGTGGTCGGATCAGGGCTGGTTCATCTCCGTTCCAATCCAGATTCGCCAGCATTGTCTGACTGTCGTGCCCTATGCCGAGCGCAATGCGTGACGGGTTCAGTTCGTGAGGCGAGGGGAAGAATTGGTGAACCTACAGCTGAGGAACCAGCTGAGTGCGAAGGAATAATTCATGACGCATGAAGTTTTCAGCGCAGGAGGCGGATTAGGAAAAAACGACTTGGGAGCGGTTTGTTGGTCGTGCATGCAGACTCTTGCTGGCTTGGTGGCTTTTATCAATATCGGATGTAGTCAGGCAGTCGGGCCTTCCTTTCAACCGGTGGAGAATTTGGGGCCAGAACGATCACTTGTCTATTTTTATTTTCCGATTCAAATTGGATGGGATGATAGCCATACGATTCTAGAACCTATCTCAAAATTGAAAAATAACGTTCTATCGGAAAGCTGTCATGGGAGGTCCTGGGCCTAGACTGTATATTTCAAAGGATGCTGGAGTTTGCACGGGTCTGAGATCCATGAAGTGACGCTACTCCGTCTCCGTAAATCGATTTTGAGATAGGTTCTAGTTAACCAAAAGCCATTAACGAGACTGGATCGGGAGGGCTATTACCCATTCGTGACCAGGCCAGGGCAAATAAAGCTTTCGGTAGAAGGCTGGCCAGAAGAGGATAGTCTTGAAGTGGATCTTGAAGCTGGTAGGACGTACTTTGTGCGGATATCCCTTGTTGGGAGAGGAGTGTTTACGCACACTAGAACCTATCTCAAAATTGAAAAACGAGATTCTGGTAGATACCGCTTGTGCAAGGTCCAAGGCATCAATAGTGATATTCCCAAGGAATCTGCAGCTTGGTCATGGCTCACGTCTATCTGTGAAGCTATTTCCTCATCAAGAACCGATTTTGAGATAGGTTCTAGGTATTATCAGCTCGAACTGATTCCAACTGATATAGCAACGCAGGAAATTAAGGGGCTACGCTTAATGAAGCCTTGTCTCGCGTGTTGAATGGCCGTGCGGCGATCTCTCCGGAAATGGCCTTGCGATTAGAGGGCTGGCTTGGAGTGCAGCACGGCGGTGACCTTCGTCTACGACGCCCAACACCGGCTGATTCGCCGCACCGATGCGCGCAATCAGGTCTTCCAGTACCGCTACGATGCCGCCGGCCGGTTTGCCGAGGCTACGTTGCCGGACGGGGCCACCCGAGCCCTGGCGTCGAGCCAGACCGTGGCCGTCCCCAATTTCACCACTGGCCAGGGCACGGCCGGCAATCCGGCGCCGCTGAGCGCGACCAGTCTGAATCGGGCGACGTTTACCGATGCCACCGCGCAGGCGACGACGTTTGAATTGGATGCGTTGAGCCGGGTCACCAAACAGACCGATGCGCTGAACCGGGTGACCATGATCACGCGCAATGCCCAGGGGAATCCCACGCAGATCACGCGGCCCAACGGCGCTGTGACCACGATGACCTATGATGCCAAGGGTAACTTGCTCACCGCGACGGAGCAGGCCATCAACGCGACGACGACATTCACCTATGAGCCGACATTCAATCAGGTGACCAGCATCCGCGATCCGAAAGGGAATCTCACCCAGATCGCCTATGATGCGAAGGGCAATCCGCTCACGATTACCGACGCGCTCAACCAGGTCACCACCTTTACCTACAATCCCCAAGGCCTGCTCCTCACGACGAAGGATGCGCTCAATCAGACCACGACGTTCACCTACGATGCGTTGGGACGGCTGCTCAGCACGACCGATCCCCTGACCCGCACCACGACGTTGACCTATGACCAGGCGGGCAACGTGGCCACATCAAAAGATCCCCTGAACCGGATCACGACGTTTGAGTACGACGCCAAGAACCGGCTGAAGAAAGTCACGGATCCGCTGAGTGGCGTGACGGAATACACGTACGACGGCAATGGGAATCTCCTCACGGTCACGGATGCGAAGAACCAAGCCACCACCTTCGCCTACGACGGCCGCAACCGGTTGCTCAGCACCACCGATCCCTTGGGCAAAGTCGAGACCTACACCTACGACGGCAACGACAACCTCACCAAGCGTCGCACGCCGAAGGGCGACGACATTCTCTTCGCCTACGATGCTGTGAACCAGCTCGTGAGCAAAACCCTGCCCGGCACCCAGGTCACCAGTTACGCCTACGATCTGGTCGGCAACTTGACCCGCGTGACCGATCCGGATAGCGTGCTCGCCATGAGCTATGACCAGGCGAATCGGCTGCTGAGTGTGAAGACCGACGGCTCGCCGAACCAACCGGCCGTGACGCTGGGCTATGCCTATGATTCGAACGGCAACCGGCTGACGCGTGCGGATCAGGCCACCTCCATCAGCTATCATTACGACGGCGTGAATCGCCTGACGGGCCTGGGGAATGGGGTGACCCTGCCGCCGCCGGCCACCAACCGCGTGGCCTGGTGGAAGGGCGAAGGTACGCGGGCCGACGAACAGGGGAGCAACCCCGGTACCCTGCGCAATGGGGTGAGCTTCGTGGCGGGCTTCGCCGGTCAGGCCTTTCAGTTCGACGGGGTGGACGATGAGATCGGCTTTACCAGCACGGTGGGCCGCTTCGGATTCCAGGCCACGGTTGAATTCTGGGTCAAGACGACCTCGACGCGGCGCGAGACGATCATGAGCGATCGGCTGACCTGCACCGTCACGTCCCCGGCCAACGCGGCCTCCTGGGAGCTACAGGTGCAGCCGAACGGCACGGCCAGCTTTGCCGTCGCGGGCCCGGACGCGGGGGCGGGGACCACGCTGGTGAGCGCCGGCGTGGCGACGACGCATCCGATCAATGATGGGCAATGGCATCGGATCGCCGCCGTGCGCAATGGCACGGAACAACGGCTCTATCTGGATGGCCAGCTAGAGGGGTTCTGGAATTACTTCAATGGCCCGCCGCTGCTCACCGGGCTCCCGACAGGCGGATTGCACCTGGGGACCGGTGGATGCGGCACGAGTCTGTTCACCGGCCAATTGGATGAAATCACGATCGCCGATCGAGCCTGGACCCTGGCCGAACTACAGGCGCCTCGCAGCCAAGAACAGCCCGTCGCCAATTGGAGCTACGACGTGCTGTCGCGTCGGACGGCCATGACCCTGTCGAATGGGACGCAGACGACGTATCAATACGATCCTGCGAGCCAGGTGACCCAGATCCTGCATCAACTGACGGCGACCTCGACCCAGATCAACAAAGCGGAGTACCTGTACAACGGGGTGGGCAACAGAACGTCATTGACGGATCGCCGTGGGCCGCAGACGTTTGGGTACGACACGCTCGATAGACTGACCAGCGCGAGTCACCCCTTGCTCCTTGATCCGCAGGCCTTTGCCTACGATGCGGTGGGCAATCGGACCACGAATGGCAGTGTGACGAATGCCGGCAATCAGCTGACGACCGATGCGAACTTTACCTATCAATATGACGACAACGGCAATCTGACGCGCAAGACGCTGCTCGCGACCGGGAATTACACCCAGTACAGCTATGACGCCGAGAATCGCCTGATTCAGGTACAGGAATTCGCCGCCGGGAATCCCACGGCCGTCACGACGAGCAGCTATCGGTATGACGGTCTGGGGCGCCGGATTGAAAAAGTGGCCAATGGCCAGACTACCCGCTATATCTATGACGGTGAAGATATCCTGCTCGAATACGACGGTAGCAATGTCCTGCAGGCGCGCTACACGCACGGCCCTGGGATCGATGAGCCCATTGCGGTCACCAAAGGTGCGAGCACCTTCTTCTATCATCAAGACGGCTTGGGATCAGTGACGGAGTTGACCGACAGCACCGGCAGCGTGGCCAAAGCGTATGCGTACGATGTGTATGGGAACATCCTCGAATCCCCGGGCACGGTGAATCAGCCGTATACGTATACGGGGAGGGAGTTGGACCAGGAGACGGGACTTTATTATTACCGAGCGAGGTATTACGACGCAGCAAGTGGACGGTTCTTGCAGAAGGATCCGATTGGGCTGGGCGGTGGTGATGTTAACTTCTACAATTATGTTCGAAACAACCCACCCCGCCTAGCAGATCCATTTGGATTGTTCGATTTGGCAACTCCAGGCGAAGTGCTGAATTTCTGGGGCGAGTTCTTTGGCGCCATTGGCGACTTCGGAGCGAACTATGTCGATATGAGGCAAGCTTGGTGGAAAGGTGCGGACAAGTATTTTCATTGCAAAGCCAATTGCCAAGCTGCTCAACGAGGTGTGGAAGGTGAGGCTGTAGCATGTATCATTAGTGATATCCGCGAATGGTGGGATCAGAATGTAAAGTCTTACTGGGAGCCACAATCCACACCACAAGACAGCGCGGCGGATCAGCAAGCAAACCTATATGGTCGTCTACAGGGGAGTATAAATCCTGGAACGCCGTGTGAGCAGTCATGTGCTCCATTTAGGCCCGTGGGATTGCCTCCACAGTATTGATTCGTCGTTAGGAAGGCTTTTACGAATGGTTAGATTGCTGGTTACGTTGATGGCGCTGCTTTCAGTTAGCTGCGATTGGATTGAGTCCAAGGAGTCTCACTATGCAGATATGAAAGCGGCTGCGGAAGCGGGTGAGATCTCACGAGGGTGGATACCCGCCTTTGTGCCAGAATCTGCTATGGAGATTTGGCTTAAGTATGATGTTGAGAACAATCGCACTTGGCTTTCCTTTCATGGAATGGTTGATCGACCCACAATCCTTAATGCGTGCCATGGCCTGACAACAAAAGATGTCAATTACCCAAGTAGTGGACCGCGTGGTTGGTGGCCGGACGCGTTAACTCTTGCCTCGAAGGAGGGTAAGGCAGAGTTTGAGTACTACACTTGTAAGGATGGAGAGACGTTGGCTATTGATCGGATAAAGGCACAAGTGTTCTTGTGGAAGTTATCCAAATAATGGGGCATACGGTCGGACTTTGCCTCAACTGACGGCGAAACGGCAGAGGGCTTCAGGCATGATCCCGCCAGTCAGGTGACGCAGATCCTCCATCAACTCACGGCCACCACTACGCCCATCAACAAGGCCGAGTACGTCTACAACCCCGTCGGCAATCGGACCTCACTCACTGACCGACGTGGCGCGCAGACCTTCGGCTACGACGCGTTGGATCGGCTGACGGCTGCCAGCCATCCCTTGCTGCTGGATCCGCAGGCCTTTGCGTATGACGCGGTCGGCAACCGCACGACAGGCGGGAGTGTCGTCAATGCAGGTAATCAGCTGACGGCGGATGCGAACTTTACCTATCAATATGACGAGAATGGGAATTTGACGAAAAAGACCCTACTGGCGAATGGAAATCACACGGACTACACCTACGATGCCGAAAACCGCCTGATTCAGGTGCAGGAGTTTGCCGCTGGCAATCCTACCGCCACCACGACGAGTACGTATCGGTATGATGGCCTTGGCCGACGAATCGAAAAGGTCGCCAACGGCCAAACCAAGCGATACATCTATGATGGTGAGGACATTCTGTTAGAGTACGATGGCGCGAATATCCTGCAGGCGCGTTACACGCACGGCCCTGGGATCGATGAGCCCATTGCGGTCACCCAAGGTGCGAGCACCTTCTTTTACCACCAGGACGGCTTGGGGTCAGTGACGGAGTTGACCGACTCTGCTGGAGCCGTCGCCAAGGCCTACGCCTATGATGCGTATGGGAATATTCTGGAATCGCCGGGCACGGTAAACCAGCCGTATACGTATACGGGACGGGAACTCGATAGCGAAAGCGGGCTCTATTACTACCGGGCGCGATACTATGATGCGGCGACGGGGAGATTTCTGCAGAAGGATATAGTTGGAATTAAACGTGGCTCCAATTTGTATCCTTACCTCAGGGATAATCCTCCTAATGGTACGGATTCCACAGGACTAGATCCTAGCCTCAGACCCTATGACGTTGGGAGAGCTAGCAAGCCATTTGTGCCTAAGAGTGATAAGCGGCCTCTCGGTACAATCCTATGTAATGACGGCAATCCGGAAGTCTGGATTCAGGATTACTACAATGATCTACAGTCACAGGAATGTGGCTTGTCGGAATGCTTGTTCAAGCACGAAGGGGTCCACCTGGCCGATGCACTTTCAAGGCAGCCACTCGTATGTAGCGGAACGAAGAAAAACAAGAAAGGGCGGAGTTCATCCGCACAGGAATTGGGCACACAGATTTTGTTCGGAGACCGACTCGCGAGTGAATCAGAAATCAGGGCATATCTTACGGAAGAGAATTGTCTTAAGGAAGCTCTTAATAAGACGAGGGGAGACTGTCCATGTGGATCCCTTTTGAACGGCAGGCTAAGCGATGTGAAACTGTTTCTATACCCATGATAGTAAGGCGCGCATTTTCAATTGTGACTAGTATTGTTATCCTCTCATCGGGAACTACTTTCGCTGAGGAGGCCAAGAGCCTGCTTCTCGATGTGACACTTGAGAGTCCCGCATCCGGTGTGTATCAGCTTAAACTCAGGATGACCAACACATCATCTGAGCCAATTACAATTTACGATACAGATCTGCCGTGGATCACTCCCAATCAGCTGGTGTTTGTTAACCGTGCCTATCGGACCAATGCGCGTCGTACGTCGCTTCCGAGGTTCACCCCTATGGAGGACTATGCTCGCATCTCCAATGAGTTAGCCCCTGGTCAATCCTTGGAGGACATAATTGATCTAAACATAATGTTCCCCACTCTCACGGAAATAACCGGCAAATACAATGTGAGGGTCGAGTGGGTTTGCAGGTCAAAAAGGCTCGTATTTCGCTGCAAGGAAGGTAAGGGAGGAAACTTTGTGATCACAAGACACGAGACAAGAAGCAGCGGAACTAGTTCCCTTGCCTCACCAAGCCCTTCGATTCCACAAACCAAGTGAAACCATCTGGCAGCTACAAGAGAGAGGAAGCCCTGTAAGACTTATTGCGGCGTATAGGTTGTGCCGTACACGCACTACACCTACGACGGCAACGACAATTTGACCCAGCGCCGCACGCCGAAGGGCGACGACATTCTCTTCGCCTACGATGCTGTGAACCAACTCGTGAGCAAAACCCTGCCCGGCACCCAGGTCACCAGTTACACCTACGACCTCGTGGGCAACTTGACCCGCGTGACCGATCCGGATAGCGTGCTGGCCATGACCTATGACCAGGCGAATCGGCTGCTGAGTGTGAAGACCGACGGCTCGCCGAATCAACCGGCGGTGACGCTGGGCTATGGCTACGATCCCAACGGCAACCGGCTGACGCTGACCGATCCGGTCCAGATCACGAGCTACTCGTACGATGCCGTCAATCGCCTCCAGTCCCTCACGCAGCCCCACGCCCCGGCCACCCCGTTGCCCACGCTGCTGGCGTCATGGCCCGGCGACGGCAGCGCGATCAATCCCGTCGGAGGCCAACATGGCACGCTCCAACTGGGGACCGCGTTCGACCTCGGTGTGCGCCATCAGGCCTTTGCCTTCGACGGGGTCAATGACTACGTGCTCATTCCCGATTCCGCGGTGCTGGATAGTCTCAGCACCGCCGCGACCGTGGACGCCTGGATCAAGCCGGAAGTGCCGGTGGGGGCGGAGGGATGGATCTTCAGCCGGCGCGACCCGTTTGTCAGCGAAGGCTTCTCGGTAGCCCTCTTGCAGGATGGACGGATGCAACTGACCGTGCGGACCACGACCAGCCCCACGGTGTCGGGCTCCACCTTCCGCTCGACGGCCCCGGTGATCACGTTTGGTCAATGGCAACATGTCGCGGCCGCAGTGGACACCGTGGCCGGCACGGCCCAGCTCTGGGTCAATGGCCAGCCGCTGACCCTGACGACGGTCTTTGGGCCCGCCACCCTGAGTGGCACGCTGTCCAACGTGAACCAGCAGTACCTCGGACGGAGGCAGGACCCGAACACGGCGGGCGGCGGCGGCCATTTTAAGGGCGAGATCGACGAAGTGCGGCTCTATGGCCGGACCCTCACGCTGGCGGAGGTGCAGAGCCGAGCGCAGAACCAGCCGGTGGCCGCCTATGTGTACGATGCGCTTTCGCGCCGCACGAGTGTCACCCTCTCGAACGGGACGCAGACCACGTATAGCTATGATCCCGCAAGCCAGGTGACCAACATCTTGCATCAGCTGACGGCGAGCGCCACGCAGATCAACAAGGCCGACTATGTCTACAACGATGTCGGCAACCGGACGAGTCTCACGGACAGAAGAGGCGTCCAAGCGTTCGGGTATGATCAGCTGGATCGGCTGACTGGTGCGAGTCACCCCTTGCTGCTCGATCCGCAGGCCTTTGCGTACGATGCGGTCGGCAATCGGACCACGAATGGCAGTGTGACGAATGCCGGCAATCAACTGACGGCGGATGCGAACTTTTCCTATCAATATGACGACAACGGCAATCTCACGAGAAAGACGCTCCTGGCCACAGGAAACTCTACCCAGTACACGTACGATGCTGAGAATCGGCTGGTGAAAGTCGAAGAGTTCGCCGCCGGGAATCCCACCGCTATTACGACGAGCAGCTACCGCTACGACGGCCTGGGCCGTCGCATTGAGAAGATCGCCAATGGCCAGACCATACGCTACGTCTATGACGGCGAAGACATTCTCCTCGAATACGACGGCAGCAACGTGCTACAGGCCAAATATACCCACGGCCCCGGTATCGATGAGCCCTTGAGCCGGACGCCGATGGTGCCGGGCCTCGGCAGCGGGCAGGTCGTGGTGCTGGCGTCCACGCCGGATGGTCTGCGCGGGCCAGTGGTGGATGATGGGATTAAGGTGAACGGCCAGCTGTCGGTGGGCTTTGTGTTTGTCTCAGGAATGCCGGCACCGGCGATCGGCCAGTGTCCCCTCCACTTGGTCATCGCCGTATGTGGTTCCATTCGTTGTTGACTTCGTCTAGTTCGAGCTGATTTCTGAACGCTGAACACGAAAGACTTACGTCAGATTGATGTTTTCTCGGGCCGTCTTCTTGGCTGTCCTCTTGCCTGGTTCGTCTTGTTCGGTTCAATACTCACCCCTCTGCACGGCACATTGGGGCAGAGACCAATGAACATGTGCATTCCCCTCAGAGGCGTTCAATTGTGGATTTGTTCCCATGAAGGCTCTTGTGCATACATTCAAGGCGTAGCATATGCCTAGGATTGACAGCTGAAACGTCACGCTATACAGTCTCTTTTCATGATCAAGTCGTTTCGACACAAGGGACTACAAGCCTTCTTTGAAACCGGCAGCAAGGCAGGCATCCAGCCACATCATGCGGCTCGACTCAAACGGCAACTCGCCCGATTGGATTTGGCCACAACGGCGGCGGATATGAATGTGCCAGGATGGAGGCTGCATGCATTGGCCGTCAATTTGGCTGGCCGCTATGCGGTTTCCGTGAGCGGGAATTGGCGGCTGACGTTCGGTTTCGATGGCGGGGATGCAGTATTCATTGATTACCACGATTATCATTAGGAGGAAGACAGCATGAGCCGGATGCACAATCCACCGCACCCAGGCGAAACCTTGAGAGAGGATATTTTGCCTGCGTTGGGCTTAAACGTGACGCAAGCTGCGAAGCAACTGGGAGTGACCCGTGCCGCCTTGTCGCGCGTATTGAATGGTCGTGCGGCGATCTCTCCGGAAATGGCCTTACGATTAGAGGGCTGGCTTGGAGTGCAGCACGGAGGGCGCGCCGATGTCTGGGTGGCGCAGCAGGCCGCGTATGACCTGTGGCTAGCCCGCAAGGCCGGTGCGCCAAGAGTGCGGCGTGCCGTCTTGGTCGAAGCGTAATCCCGATCAGCTATAGAAGCTGCATATCAGGAAAATGGTGCCAGGTAGTATCTCAGGCCTGTCTGAAATGGACGAGCGCTAGCGAGGTGATGCGGGCAAGCGCCGGGAGCGTTGCGCGTGGAGGGCAAATTCCAGCGCGGCTTCGAGGCGGATGACGCGGGCGTTCAGGTCTTCAATATGGGATTGCTGCTTGGCGACTGTGGTGTTGAGTTGTTCCACCTTGTCGTTGAGCTTGATGGTGTTGGCGAAGGCATCCCACACACGCTCGGTGAGTCCCATCGTCACCCTTTCTTACGGGTCTTGGAGAGCGCCTGCATGCGCGCTTCCGACTCCGCCACGAGGGCGAGGGTTTTGTCGATGGCGCGAATGGTTTTCTTCGTCTCCCGGATGACTTGCTTGGCCATGTGATCCAAGAGTGTCGGATCATCAGCCGGAACGTACCGCTCGCCCCCTTCGCGAAGCAGTTCCGCCATGGTGAGATTGGCGGCTTTCGCCTTCTGTGCGAGCCGGCGTTTCTGGCTGGGACTCATGAGGATGGGGACTTGGACCATGGTGGATGCCATTGAGGCCTCCCTCGGCTTGGATATATAGACCACATATATCACGGGACCGAATCTGCTGTCGATGCGCCCCATTTTCTCGCTATTGGTTTGATGCATGCCGGATGGCTGTATCTTGCCCCATGACCCCCGGATGGCGTATACGTACGATTCGTTTGAGGGCAACTACCTGAGGAAAGCAATGAGATGGTTGACTCTCGCTTGCGTGACTGCCGATGAAGTCGTGATCAAGAAAGGATCTGATTGTGTCGATTGACGAAAAACTCAGCGGCCTTGGTCTCACGCTCCCGGCTGCGCCGAAACCGGTCGCGAGTTATGTGCCGGCTGTACTGGCCGGTGATCTGCTGTACCTAAGCGGCATCTTGCCGTTTCGGGACGGGCAAGTGGCGATCACAGGGAAGCTGGGGCAGGACGTGACGGTTGAGCGGGGAGCCGAAGCGGCGAGGCTGGCGCTCCTGAACGCCTTAGCGGTCGTGAAACAGGAACTCGGTTCGTTGGATCGTGTACAGCGGATCGTGCGAGTCGTCGGCCACGTCGCGTCGGCCAGCGGATTCGTGCAACAGCCGGCCGTGATCAATGGAGCGTCCGACTTGCTGGTGCAGATTTTCGGTGAAGCTGGACGCCATGCGCGTGTGGCGCTCGGGGCGGCGGAGTTGCCGCTGCATGCCGCCATCGAACTTGAATTACTGGTGCAAGTCAGAGCCTGACGTACCCACTGCTCGCGTTGCCATCCACCGTCTCCGCTTGCCTTGACATCAAAAAAAACCGCTTGTTATAGTCCGGAAGTCTCCTGGTTTGATACCACACCCCCCATCCGGCTTCGTTGCCTCAGTTGCGTGGGGTTTTGTGCCACGTGCGGGGCATTCATCTGGCGTACCATCATGTCATCCTCACCAGGCCTGCGGTTCAGGCTCAGTCAGAGGGTATCGGTAGGGAGTGAATCCCATGAAATATATAACTTGTGCGATTGTCAGCTTAGCCCTTGCGGCCACTTCCGTTGATTCCATGGCCGCCCCGGCTGAACCTCCGGCTTTGCATCCCAATGCCGCCGTGCCGGGAGCCACGCTGTCGATCACGGGCAAAGGCTTCGGTCCGTTCAAATCGACCCGGTTTAATCAGGTGATGTTTCAAGGCGTGCCTGCGCTGATTCAGCGGTGGGATCCGGATCTCATCGAAGTGCGGGTGCCGTCACAGGCTGCAAATGGTCCCGTTGATGTCATCATCGGCAAGAAACACGTAAAGGCCGGGTCATTTACGAGGCTGCAACCCACGATTCACTCGGTCTCGCCGGCCGAAGCGGAGCCGGGCTCGATCCTAGAAATCATCGGCGAACATTTCGGCAACACGGCCGGACCGCGCGATCCCAACACGATTTTCGGCGTCAACAGCGTGGCTGTCGGTGATGTGAGCGTGCGCGTCCGCAAGTGGCGTGACGACAAGATCGAAGTGGAGTTGCCGGGTAATGTGCAGTCGGGCGATGTCGTGATTCGCATGGCCTCTTCCGATCCGTTGCCGGATGGGTCGTGTTGCGCTCCGGTGAAGCAGGTGGTGAGCAATTCGATGCCGGTGAAAGTGCTGGCGTCGGTGCGCGTCGATCCAACGAGCGGCCCGGTCGGCACAAAAGTCGTGCTCTTCGGCAAGGGGTTCGGGACAAGCAGGAATCCTGAGGATGGCGTGTTGTTCGGCGGACATCTGGCCACGGTCTCGCAGTGGACGGATACGACCATCGTGGTGCATGTGCCGCTCGACGCTCAAACCGGCCCTGTCGTGATGAAGCGCAACGGGCAGGAACGGGCCATCGGGACGTACACCGTGCAGACGCCCAAGGCCACGGCCTTGACGCCGACCGAGGCACCCATCGGCACCTTGTTGAAAATCACGGGAGAGAATTTCGGGTTTTATTCGGAGGCCGGGTCTACGCCGTTTAACTATATCGATTTTTCGTTGAGCGAAAACACCGTCGAGATCGGCGGGGTGCAGGCGATCGTGTATCGATGGGGGCATGACCGCATTGATGTCTGGGTGCCTTTCAGCGCGAAGAGTGGTCCGGTGGTGGTGAAACGCGCCGCCAACACGCCCAAGCCGGACGGCACCTGCTGCGCCGAGAAGAAGGTGCTGGAGACCGAGGTCGGCAATTTCACGCTCGTGACGCCGAAGATCGATTCGTACAGCCCAAATACCGGAGGCCTCGACGAGGTGGTGACTATCAAGGGGAGCGGGTTCGGCAAGTTCTTGAAGACCGCGGAACCGAGCAAGGTCATCACGGACAGTGTCTACGCTCGAGTGGCGCCGGAGTTGGGAGAGAACGTCTCGCGTACCGAAGTCTTGTTCAACGGGGTCGGGGCGATCGTCCAATCCTGGACGGACACGGAGATCAAGGTCAAGATTCCTCACCGTCACTCGTACGGGGTCGGGAAACTCGGTGAATTCAATCCGGATCTGACGTCCGGGCCCCTCGTCGTGCGGCGCGGGTCATGGGATTTGCTGCCGGATGGGTCCTGTTGCACGCCGAAGAAATGGCTCACGTTGGAAGCCGGCACCTTTACGATCCAACCATCCGGATTGCCTGATGCCAGTTACTGGCGCAATCCCAATCCCGACAACTCTCACTTTCATTGAGGCATCGAACTGTGCGTACGTTGGCTGCAGTGGCGTGTTGGCTCGTGACCCTGTTGGGTATCGGCATGACGGAGGCTGCTTCCCTGACCGTTCCAGTGACCGTGGCCATGCAGAAGAGCGGGTCGGAGGCAACGCTGTTGGGGGTATTTTTTCACGACCCTCAGCTCGGGTGGGCCGTCGGGTCTGGAGGAACGATCCTGAAAACTACCGACGGCGGCCACAAGTGGAAGAAAGTTTCCAGCGGCACAACCGCTCTCCTGACAGCCGTGTACTTTCGTGATGCGCAGCGCGGATGGGTTGTCGGCGCGAATGGCACGGTCAGAACGAGCAAAGATGGAGGCGAGACCTGGAGCGTCGTCGTAGTCTCGACTCAGGCGCCGCTCTACGGGATTGCCTTTGCTTCCCCGATGAAGGGATGGATGGTGGGTGGGAACGGCACCATTTTGCAGACCACTGACGGCGGAGAGAACTGGACCGATCAAGCCAGCGGCACGAGTGCGGCATTGTATGCTATTGCACTGACCAGCGAACAGCAGGGCACCGTCGTGGGGGCATTGGGGACGATTCTGACCACAACGGACGGCGGGAAAAATTGGACCACACAGGTGAGCCAAAGCTCGGCGACGTTCTTTGATGTGGCCTTCGCGGATGAGGCCAACGGCTGGGCGGTCGGCAATGCCGGTGCATTGTTCCAGACCACCGACGGAGGGACGCACTGGATCGATCGGACTTTGCCTTGCGGGCGGACCTGCAACAAGCTCACGGATCTCATTCGTGTACGGTTCACGGACGCGCAGCAGGGGTGGATTGTCGGAGAACGTGGTCAGATTCTGCGAACCAGTGATGCGGGGTTTAATTGGGTGGAAGAAACCAGTCCCGTGAAACGCTCTCTGATGGCTCTCAGTTTTCCTCGTGCTTCAGCCGGGTGGGCGGCAGGTGAAGGAGGGACCATTATCTCAATCAGTGCAGGAAAGAAGTAAGCGCTCGCCGTGTCGCTGCCTCTCTAGCCTAATCTTCCCAATCGACTCTGCACGATACTGAGTGCTGTCACCGCCGCGGTATCCGCCCGAAGAATGTGCTCACCCAGGCTCACGGCTCTGCACTGTCCCTCGATGGCGTGAGAGAGTTCTTCCTCTGCCCATCCCCCTTCAGGTCCGACAATCAAGGTTACAGTGTCGGTTGGAAGAGTCGGTAGGGGAACGTGAGTCAATCCCACGGTGTCCTGACGCTCGGCTAACAGGAGTGCACAGGTGGCCGCATGACTGGAGAAAAAACGGCGCACCTCGAGCGGCACGAGTACCTGTGGCGGCTGCCATTGTTCCGATTGCTGCGCGGCTTCGGTGGCAATGCGCTGCCAGCGGGCGACTTGGGAGGCGACTCTCTCCGGTTGCGGTCGTACGACGCCGTGCCGGGAGATCAGCGGCAGAATCGTCCGCACGCCCAACTCGCTTGCCTTCTGTACCACCCAATCCATATGGTCGCCTTTGAGTAGGGCTTGCGCGAGGAGGACAGGTGGTGCCGTCTCGATCGGTCCTGGCCGGCGTTCGAGGATGACCGCTGACAACGCTTGTGAGGTCAAGGCGCTCACCCGCACCTGATACCGTTGACGGTGCTCATCGGTGAGCCACAGGACCTCACCGGGCTTGACCCGCAAGCTGGCCCTTAGATGATGGCAGAGGTCACCGGTCAGGGTGAGTTCGGTTTCGCGGATTTCGGACGACGAGATGAAAAACGCCGGCATGGTGGTCGGCCTGTGTGGCGGGGGCAAGGTCGGTCTATTCGAAGAACGTCTTCATCTTGTCCAAAAATCCTTCGCCTTCGCTGTCCTTTGTGTACCCGCTTTCCTTCGCAAATTCTTCCAGCAGTTCCTTCTGTCGGGCACTCAGCTTCGTGGGGATCTCGATTTTGACATTGAATAACTGGTCGCCGGTATGGCCGCCCTTGAGGTTTGGAAATCCGAGCCCCTTGAGTCGCAGCACCTTGTCGGGCTGTGTCCCTGCAGGAATTTTCATGAAGGTGTTGCCCTTGAGCGTAGGGACTTCGACGCGGCCGCCAAGTATCGCGGTCACAAGATTGATGGGAAGATCTGCGGCAATGTCCTGCCCTTCCCGGCGAAAGTGGGGATGGGGCTTCACATTGACCACGACGTACAAATCCCCCGGAGGTCCGCCTTGCACGCCGTGCTCACCTTCATTGGCCAGGCGCAGGCGCATACCGGTCTCGATGCCGCCGGGAATTTGAACGGAGAGCATGCGCTCCTTGCGAACCCGTTGGCGTCCGCTGCAGGTCTGGCAGGGTTCCGTGATGATCTGTCCTGCCCCTTCGCACTGACCGCAGGGACGGCTGACGCTGAAGAAGCCCTGCTGGAAGCGCATCTGGCCTTGTCCCTTGCAGGATGGGCACATCTTGATCGCGGTGGCGGATTTTGCGCCGGTCCCCTTGCAGTCCGCACAGGTTTCCCAACGAGGAATTTTGAGTTTGGCTTCCTTGCCGAATACCGATTCTTCGAAGCTCAGTTCCAGATTGTATTGGAGATCGTTACCGCGCTCCGCTCGCGCACGTCCGCGAGGCTGGCCGAAAAAGTCTTCGAAGATGTCGTTGAAGATATCGCCGAAGCCGCCCTGTCCCCCGAAGTCGAATCCCTCGGCCCCCTGTGGTCCACCGGCATGGCCGAACGTATCATACCGACGCCGCTTCTCCTGATCGCTGATGACTTCGTAGGCTTCGTTGAGCTCTTTGAATTTTTCCTCTGCGGCCTTCTTCTGCTCGGGGGAGGTGTGCAGGTCGGGATGATGTTGGCGAGCCAGTTTCCGAAATGCTTTTTTGACTTCCTCGTCGGACGCATTCCGCTCGATACCGAGGGTTTCGTAATAGTCGCGCTTTGCCACGGAAAGGGTTTACCTGGTTGAAGGTGCAACACGACCGACTTCCACCTAAACGGGAGAGTCGGTCGTGCGATCTATCGGAAGCTTACTTCTTGTCCTTATCGACTTCTTCGAACTCGGCATCGACGACCTTTTCGTCGGTCTTGGCCTGCGCACCTGCGTCCCCGGCCGAAGCGCCTGCGTCGGCTGCGCCGGCACCGGCGGCTGCCGAGGCTTTCTTGTACATCTCTTCAGCCAGTTTATGAGAGGCGGTGGTCAAGGCCTGTGTGGCCGACTCAATGGCGGCGGGATCATCGCCTTCCATGGCCTTGCGGAGCCCCGCGATCGCCTCGGTGATTTTCGCCTTGTCGTCCTCGCCGATCTTGTCGCCATGCTCGGTCAGGTTCTTCTCGGTGCTGTACAGCAGGGAGTCGGCCTGATTGCGGGCTTCCGCGACCCGACGGCGCTTCTTGTCATCTTCCGTATGCGCTTGCGCATCCTTCACGAGCTTGTCCACTTCGTCTTTGCTGAGTCCGCTGGACGCCGTGATCTTGATGGACTGTTCTTTCTGCGTGGCCAGATCCTTGGCTGCGACATGCACGATGCCGTTGGCATCAATGTCGAACGATACTTCCACCTGCGGCATACCGCGCGGGGCGGGAGGAATGCCGACGAGGTCAAACTGCCCCAGCAGCTTGTTATCGTTCGCCATCTCACGTTCGCCCTGGAAGACCCGGATGGTCACGGCGGTCTGGTTGTCGGCGGCCGTCGAGAAGACCTGGCTCTTCTTCGTCGGGATCGTGGTGTTGCGTTCGATCAATTTCGTGAACACGCCACCGAGGGTTTCGATGCCGAGGGAGAGCGGGGTCACGTCGAGCAGCAGCACGTCCTTGACTTCGCCCTTGAGCACGCCACCCTGGACGCCGGCGCCGATCGCGACGACTTCGTCGGGGTTCACGCCACGATGCGGTTCCTTGCCGAAGAATTCTTTGACGACCTGGATGACTTTCGGCATCCGGGTCATCCCGCCGACCAACACCACTTCCTGGATGTCCTTGGCGCTGACACCGGCATCAGCCAACGCCTTCCGGCATGGCTCAATGGTCTTCTGAATGAGATCGCCCACCAACTGTTCCAGTTTGGCACGGGTCAGCTTCGTGACCAGGTGCTTCGGTCCGCTGGCGTCGGCCGTGATAAACGGCAGGTTGATTTCGCTTTCCTGAGAGGAGGACAGTTCGATCTTCGCCCGCTCGGCTGCTTCCTTCAGGCGTTGCAAGGCCATGCGATCCTTCCGCAGGTCGATGCCTTGATCCTTCTTGAATTCTTCGACCAGCCAGTCCATCACGCGTTCATCGAAGTCGTCGCCACCGAGGTAGGTGTCGCCGTTCGTGGACTTCACCTCGAACACGCCGTCGCCGATTTCGAGCACCGAGACGTCGAAGGTTCCTCCGCCAAGGTCATAGACCGCGATGCGCTCGTCTTTCTTCTTGTCGAGACCGTAGGCCAATGACGCTGCCGTCGGTTCATTGATGATGCGCAACACGTTCAATCCGGCGATCTGCCCGGCGTCTTTGGTGGCCTGGCGCTGGCTGTCGTCGAAGTAGGCCGGTACGGTGATGACGGCTTCGGTGACCTTTTCACCGAGATAGTCTTCCGCAGTCTGCCGCATCTTCTGTAGAATCATCGCCGAGACTTCCGGTGGGCTATAGCGCTTGCCGCGCAGTTCGACATGTGCGTCACCGTTGTCGGCTTCCACCACCTTGTACGGGAGCCGCTTCATGGCTTCCTGCACTTCCTTGCTCCTGAATTTGCGTCCCATCAATCGCTTGACTGAGAAGATGGTGTTCTCCGGGTTGGTGATCGCCTGCCGCTTGGCAATCTGTCCGACCAAACGCTCATTCTTGTCCGTGATGCCCACCACGGAAGGGGTCGTGCGACTGCCTTCTGCATTGGCGATGACGACCGGGTCTCCACCGCTCATAATGGCCACGCAGGAGTTCGTCGTGCCGAGGTCGATTCCGATAACTTTGCCCATGGGTTGACTCCTTCGCAAAAAATATCAATACGTGAACGATTGTGTCAGCTTCTCTCGTGAAACGCGCACGGTCTCCTAAGGGCCGACGTTAATTCGCCGAACCGGTGGAGACGGTCACCATGGCGGCCCGAAGGATGCGGTCCTGGAGGAGATAGCCCTTTTGATACTCTTCCACGACATGATTTTCAGGGACGGTATCTGACGGAACCTGCGCGACCGCTTGCTGCGTGGCCGGGTCAAAGGCCTGTCCGACGCTTTCGACCGCTTTGACGCCGAATTTCGTGAGCGCGCCGACCAACTGCTTGAGGGTGAGTTCCACTCCCTCCGTCAACGCGTCGATCGTTCCCGTTCCCTTGGCAGACTTGATGGCCCGCTCAAGATTGTCCACCACCGGGAGCAGTTCCTTGAGAATCTGTTCGTTGCCGAACTTGATCTGTTCGCGTTGATCCCGTTGGGCGAGTCGCTTGTAGTTGTCGAACTCCGCCGCCAGTCGCAGATACTTTTCGTGAGCGGCCTTGCACTCGTCGGCCTTGGCGTCCAGCGCCTGCTGTAGTTCGCTCACGCCGTCATTCGTGCCTGCTACTGCCTCGCCGGAATCGTCTAAGTTGTCGATACTGTGAATGTTCTTCTCGTCGTCAGCCATTGATTACACCTATGATGGGGAGTGAGATAGCCACACGTGAAGGGAAGTCAACGGGGAATAAAAAGAAAACATCGTTTTTTCAGGTCCCTACGGGTTTGATCGGGGCTGCAGCGACGGGCCGAGGAGAGCCGGCCCTATGTGAGGCGATTGCGGTGGTACAAAAACTCCAAGCCTTCGAGGGTGAGGAAGGGGAGCACCTTCTGGATCGTTTCGGCTTCCTTCGCAATGACGGTGGCCAGACCCCCGGTGGCGATGACCGTGGAACGGCGACCGAGTTCGCGCTCCATCCGGTGAACAATGCCATCCACGAGTCCGACATAACCGAAGAGCAACCCGCTCTGAATGCCCCCGATCGTGTCGGTCCCGATGACGGTTTTCGGACGGATGATTTCGACCTTCGGCAGTTTGGCGGTGCGGGAAAATAGCGCATCGGCAGAAATTCCCAAGCCGGGTGCGATCACACCGCCGAGATATTCCCCTGATCCGGTGACGGCGCAAAATGTGGTGGCGGTACCGAAGTCGACGATGATCAGGTCGGAGTGGTATCGCGCGTAGGCGGCAGCGGCATTGACGATGCGGTCGCTCCCGATTTCCTTCGGATTGGCATAACGAAGCGTCAATCCCGAATCGGTGTCAGGGCCGACGATCACGGGGATGTGATGAAAATAGGCCTGAAGCAGCGAATCGAAGGTCGCGGTCAGCGCGGGAACGACGCTGGAAAGGATGCAGCCGGTGATTTGCCCGGGTGCGAATCCCGCGTTATGAAGCAGGTTGAGTAGCAATATGCCGTACTCATTGTCGGTTCGTCTCGATTCGGTGGCCAAACGCCAGTGCGCCTGCAGGGTCGATCCTTCGAACAGGCCGCACACCACGTTGGTATTCCCGATGTCGATCGCTAATAACATGGTGTGATCACTCTACCCCAACCGAAAGCGGATTTCACCCCCGCAGGTGAACGACCTCCGCGCTCCTGACCTCCAGCAGCGACGAGGCGGGCGGTTGGGCGCTGTCGGAGATGACACGGATCCTGAGGCAGCCGTCGGGACCGATGGATTCGGCAACGCCTTCGACAATGCGTCCCTGCTCAAGGCTGACGCGGACGGTTTTGCCGAGGGTCGAGCATCGTTGGGTGAATTCATCGATCATGCCAGTTGGCCCATCGGTGAGGAGACGATCCAGGCGCTGCTCGAGCCTGAGGAACAACTCAGCCAGGAGGGCGACACGGTCAACGGGGCGACCGCCTTCTACGGCGAGGGTGGTGGCGCCGGCTGTGAGCTCTTCTGGAAAACTGTCGAGGGGAGCGTTGATGTTCAATCCGATGCCGATGACGACGGCGACCGTCTTATCGGGCCTGGTGGTCTGTTCACACAGGATACCGCCGATTTTTTTTGTATCGATCAGGAGATCGTTCGGCCACTTGACGGAAATGGGCAGTCCTGTCGTGGCAGCGAGCGCATCTGCGGTGGCCAATGCCGTGAACAGAGGAATCCATGACAACCAGGGGCCAACGCGCGTGCCTCCTGGTGTGGGGAGCACGACCAGGGACGTATAGATATTGCCCTGGGGTGGGGAGTGCCAGGTTCGGCCCCGCCGCCCTCGGCCGGCGGTTTGGCACTCGGTGAGGAACACCGAGCCGTGCGGAATCGGTGTCGCATTCGACTGCTGCAGCGCAAGGAGTGCATCCGCGTTGGTGGAAAGCGTGGAGGTGGTGTACCGCAGGACCCGGCCGAACGCGCGCGTGCGCAGGGACGCTTTGAGACGGTCGAGGTTCAGTTGATCGGCGAATGGTGGATGGTCAGCGGCCTCGGGCACGATGCCCCCGAGATGTCGAGAGGTCCATGCTAAGGTTGGCGGCGGGGGCCGAATGGGTCAGGGCGCCGACTGAAATAAAATCCGCCCCGGCCTGGGCCATGGCGGCGACGGTCTGCAGGGTCATTCCACCAGAAACTTCGACCAGGGCTCGTTGTTTGATGAGTGCCACAGCCTGTCGTACGAGGGCGGGAGACATGTTGTCGAGCAGGATGATGTCGGCCTTGCCGGCCAGTGCTTCTTTCACTTCTTGCAAGGTCTTGGCTTCCACTTCGATACGAAGGCCATGGGGTGCACCGGCGCGCGCGAGGCGGCAGGCTCCGGCCACATCAATGCCGGTTGAGCGCAAAACGGCAAGGTGGTTGTCCTTGATGAGCACGCCGTCACCCAGTGAAAACCGATGATTCTTGCCGCCTCCGAGCGCAACCGCCCATTTTTCGAGGGCTCGTAATCCAGGCGTGGTCTTGCGAGTATCGAGGATTCTGGTTGGGTACCCACGAACCGCAGCGCAAAACTGCGCAGTGAGTGTCGCGATGCCTGAGAGTTGTTGGAGAAAATTGACGGCGACCCGTTCGGTCATCAGCAGCGAGCGCACATCACCTTGAACCGTCAATACCGTGGTATCCGGTTTCACCGCTCTGCCGTCCTTGATGGCTGTGGTGATGCGCACGGAGGGATCTACCGTCAGGAACACTTCCCGGGCGACGGCCACGCCTGCAACGGTCATCGGCTGATGGGCGACAATGGTCGCCGTAGCCTGAAGCGCGGTTGGAAACAACGCGCTGGTGGTGACGTCGCCGTGGGAGAGATCCTCGGCGAGCGCCTGTTGCACGGCGATCAGAATGGTTTGGGGGCTAGGGGCGCTCAATACGTGTTCGTTCCAAAGTATATAGCTTGATCTGTTCCAACGCCTGTTGAAGGAGTTGAATCATCTGAGATTCGCGTTGAAGACGCTCGCGGTGTTCGGTCAGTACCTCAGGCGGTGCCTTCGCCACGAAATCGGGATTGCCCAGTTTTTGCTGCGTGCGATCGACTTCTTTTTGAAGCAGCTTAATTTGTTTCTGAACATTTTCTTCAGCCTTGCCAAGATCCGCATCTTCCATGGAGGTCCGCACTTGGATGGAGCCACTCGTCAAGATCAGAAGACCCCCTGGGTTGCTGACGTCGAACGTCTTGGCTATCCAAAGATTGTCTACGTTCTCCATGTATTCAATCAGGGCTTTGTGTTTCTCAAGAATGGACGCAATCGCTTCCGTTTTGCCATGCACCTTGAAATGGAGACGTTTGCCAGCGGGATACCCGAGAATCGCGCGCTCCTGGTTCATCAGGGCGCGGCATTCTTCCAGCAGGCTGAACTCCTGTTCGACTTCCTCTGACGCCCAATCCGCTCTGGTCGTCGGGAAGGGCTTGCGGACGATGCTGGTGCCTTCATGCGGGAGCGTTTGCCAGATTTCTTCGGTAATGAACGGCATGAAGGGATGCAGCAATCGCATCATCGTCTCGAAGGTCTCGGCCAGGGTTTGCCGCGTAGTCTTGGCCTGCTCGGAGTCCTGATCCTTGAGGGCAGGCTTCACCATCTCGATGTATTTATCGCAGTACTCGTGCCAGATGAATTGATAGATCGCACTGGAGGCACGGTCGAACCGATACTGCTCTAACTCATGCGTGACGGTACTAATCGCGGTATTCAGGCGACTTAGAATCCAACGGTCTGGAAACGATCGTTGTGCCGGCGGAACTTCGACGCGTTCGCCGTTGAGATGCATCAGGAGAAAGCGGGCCGCGTTCCAGATTTTGTTCGTAAAGTTGCGATAGCCTTCGATGCGTTCTTCGGCCAGTTTCACATCGCGCCCGGGGGAGGCCATGGCCGCCAGCGTGAAGCGCAGCGCGTCCGTACCGTATTGCTCCATCACATGCAGCGGGTCGATGACGTTGCCCTTCGACTTGCTCATCTTCTGGCCTTCGGCATCGCGAACCAGCGCGTGGATATACACGTCGCGGAACGGCACTTCGCCCATGAACTTCAGTCCCATCATGATCATGCGCGCAACCCAGAAGAAGAGAATATCGAGCCCGGTCACGAGAGTGGAGGTGGGATAAAAGGCTTTTAAATCGGGCGTCTGCTTGGGCCATCCGAGGGTAGAGAAGGGCCAGAGGGCGGAGGAAAACCAGGTGTCCAGCACATCGGGGTCTTGGACAAGCGCGTCGCGGTGGCCCAGCGGGCAGGCGTCCGGCTGCGTCTTCGCTACGATTGCGACCGCATCCGAAGGTATCAATGGCGCTCCATCGGAACTGCGTCGTAAGAAAGAGGTGCCGGAACAGGTTTCGCAGTACCAGGCAGGAATTTGATGCCCCCACCAAATCTGCCGCGAGACGCACCAGTCCTTGATGTCCCGCATCCAGCCCAGATAGTTGTTCTTCCAGGCCTCAGGGATGATCCTGACGCGACCGTCTTCGACAACCTGGATCGCCGGTTCGGCCAGCGGCTTGATCTTGACGAACCACTGATCCGACAAGAAGGGCTCGACCACCGTTTTGCAGCGATAACATTTGCCGAGCGCCAGCTTATGAGGCTCAGACTTTTCCAGGAACCCCTGGTCGGTGAGGAGTTGTTCGATCTTGGGGCGAGCTTTCGCGACAGGAAGATTCTCGACCGCCTCTGCGACGGCGGGATCGGCTAAGGAGCCGTCCAGTCGAAGGTGGGCATGGAGATCGAGGATCTTGATCCGTTTCAGCTCGTGTCGCTCACCGGCCTCGAAGTCGTTAAAGTCGTGGGCGGGCGTAATCTTCACGGCGCCGGTGCCGAATTCACGATCGACGAGGATCGAATCACCGACGATGGGAATCGTACGGCTTGTCAATGGTAACCGGACGCGCTTGCCGATCAGATAGCGATATCGATCGTCTTCCGGATGCACGGCCACCGCCGTATCACCGAGCATGGTCTCGGGGCGGGTGGTGGCGACGAGGAGATATTGTGTCGGGTCATCTGCCAACGGGTAGCGAATCGTATACAGCTTCCCGGTTGCGTCTTCGTGTTCGACTTCGATGTCTGACAAGGCCGTCAGGCAGCGCGGGCACCAATTGATCAACCGTTCACCGCGATACAGGAGTCCATCCTGATGGAGGCGAACGAAGACCTCGCGGACCGCTTCGGACAGACCGGGATCCATGGTGAACCGTTCCCGCTCCCAATCGCAGGAGGCTCCGAGCTTTTTGAGCTGGCCGATGATCGTCCCGCCGGATTTTTCCTTCCAACTCCAGACTCGTTTCAGAAATGCTTCGCGTCCGAGTGCTTCCCGCGACGTGCCCTCGGCCTGCAGTTGCCGCTCCACGACATTTTGCGTCGCAATGCCGGCATGGTCGGTCCCGGGCATCCACAGCACATTCCGACCTTGCATGCGGCGCCAGCGGATCAGGATGTCTTGCAGGGTGTTGTTCAGGGCGTGGCCCACATGCAGAGATCCCGTGACATTCGGCGGAGGGATCACCATGGAGTAGGGTTGTCCGGCATGGGTCGGGTCGGCGTGAAACAGGCCGGCGTCGATCCAGCGATGGTACCAGCGGTTTTCGACGTCGTGGGGACTGTAGGTTTTATCGAGTTGTGGCGTGGACATGGGCTAGGCAGGATGCTGGATCGTGAGCATCCTGCACAGAAACATTTTCATGGTATCGAGTGAATTAGGCGCGCATGCTGCAGCGCGGGCGCATCTTACCATGTGCCGCCGGGGTGCTCAAGGTAACGATCGCGCGTCAATTGCGGTGCAACAGGTTGTAGCGGAGTGAAGCCCTGTGATATACATCCGGCGGTTCATTCGATGTCGAGTGGGCTCGCCGGCCAGCAAGCCGGTTTACCGTTGAAGGAGAAACTATGCCGAGGGGACGTGAGAAGGATCGGAAGGTTCGGAAGAAGCACCGCAAGAACGTGGCGCGCGTGAAGGCGCTCGCCAAGACCCGCCGTGCAGCGGCCAAAAAGGTGAAGCGAGGGTAACGCCGCGAGGCGTTAGTCGGGTGAGCTCAATCGTGTGATCTCGGCCCGGATCTGGGTTTCCGCCACGCTTGGAACGATCCGTTGCACAGCCTGCAAGATCGGATCTTTCGCCATTTCCCGCACAATCTCGTCGGCTGCTTGTCGTACATAGGTCGCAGCCGAGTGCTCGACTTCTTTTTTTACTAACTCCGTGATCAGGTCACGATGGCTCTGCATGGCTTGCGGCAGGTGTTTCTGGATGCCGCGGTCCGTGAGCTCGCCGAGTCGTTTGTCCGCCGCTTGCTCCACGAGTGCAGGCGTCTGGTCTGTGACATGCTGGCGGATCGTCGCCTCCACACCAGCCAGCTGTGCCTCGCTCTGACGTTTCAATTCCTCTTGGATGAGCGTGCGCAGACTCGTCTGCACGCGTTCCGTCGTGAGCGCTTCCGCGACCTGTTTGCTCACTTCAGCCTGTACGGCCTTGCCGAGGGCAGCCCCTAATTGTCCTGCGACCTCCTTGGCGACGGCGGCGGGCATGAGCTCGGTGATGGTGCGATCGGTTTGCACGGTCGCCGATTGGAGGAGATGTTCGACCAGACCCCGCATCAACTCTTCGCCAGTGGGTTTAGTCGAGGGCATTGCTGAGGGCATAGTGACCTGTTCCTTCTCCCTCGCAGGGCGAGGGGGCTCATCGGCGGCGGCGTCTTGCGGCAATGCCTGCGCTTCCTCGTCGTCGGTTCCTGTGAAAACCGGGGGCCAGGTTCGCGCTTTGGCCGGTTTCGGGTTGGGGCGTTCCCCGGTGCCGGTCAGGATGGTTTTGATCATGTCGAGGAGTTGTTCGCGTTGAAGCGGTTTCTTGAGGAACGCGCGGACGCCGAGCGAGCGTAGTTTATTTTCATCCAGCCGGTCTGCGGCGTCCACCATCGAGATGATCAACGTTTCGGCCAGATTCTCCTGCCGCCCGATTTCTTTGCAGAAGCCTGAGAAGGTGATGTTCTCAAGATGATAGTCGGCAATGATCAGTGCGGGGCTTTGTGAGCGGGCGGCTTCGAGCGCCGCAGGCCCATCGTGGAATCCCAAGACCCTATGGCCATCCGTGGTGGAAAGTTGCTCCACCATGCGATGCACGGCCGGGCTGCTGTCGATGACGAAAACGGTGGATCCCATCAATCATACCCCGCTGTACCCATTGAGGCGACGCTAACAAAGGGTCTGAGAACTGTCAAAGAAAACGCCGAATCTCACTGCGTGTGACAAGGCAGGTGTGAGCCTCGGTGCGGACAGCGCTGGCGGAGATTTTGCGCATCCTGATACAATCCGACCACCTTGCCGGGTGATGGCGTAGAAAGCCGAAGATGAGGAGTGAATCCGTACGATGAGTCAGAGCCGCATCCAAGTCGTGTTTTTCGACGCTGCCGATACCCTCTTTCACATTCAAGGATCCGTGGCGGAGATTTATCTCCAGCATGCGGAGCGCCACGGTTTTCGCAAAACGCCGGATTCGTTAGCGGCAATCAAAGCGGCGTTTGCCCGCTCGTTCCGAGATGCGCCGCCGCCGGTGTTTGCCGCGACGGAACCGGGGGCGATCAAGCAATCGGAGCGCCTGTGGTGGTTCGATATCGTCCACAATGTGTTTTACCGCGTCGGCATGTTTGAGAAGTTTGATGAGTTTTTTGAAGATGTGTTTGCACGGTTCGCACAAGCGGAGTCCTGGAAGCTCTTTCCGGAGACGCTGGATGTGCTGAAGACGCTCAAAGATCAGGGCTATGAGCTGGGGATCATTTCCAATTTCGACTCGCGGTTGTTTGCCGTACTGCGAGGGCTCGGGATCGCGGACTTCTTCGATACAATTACGATTTCCAGCTTGGCCCATGCCGCCAAACCGTCCGCCCGGATTTTTGAGCAGGCGCTGGACAAACATGCGGTGGATCCGGAAGACGCGTTGCATGTGGGCGACAGCGAACGAGATGATGTGAAGGGCGCGGTTGCTGTGGGGCTGACGGGTGTGCTGCTCGCCAGAGGCATGCCGCCCGGGGCATCGAGCGGAACGACCATCGCGACCCTCAACGAAATCCTGCCGCTTTTGTCACGTCTCCAGTAACAACGGTACTAGGTCGCGTGCGCGTCCTTGCAGGCTGGCGTCAACCAGGCTCGAG
Source organism: Nitrospira defluvii (assembly GCF_905220995.1). Lineage (NCBI taxonomy): Bacteria > Pseudomonadati > Nitrospirota > Nitrospiria > Nitrospirales > Nitrospiraceae > Nitrospira > Nitrospira defluvii. The sequence goes on along the minus strand of NZ_CAJNBJ010000002.1, from coordinate 270,153 downwards.
TGCGGCGTTGAGTCGAGATTGATTTCCACGATATACGCGCCGGCCTGCTTGGCGATGGCGCCGAATCCCGCCGCCGGATAGACCAGTCCGGATGTGCCGATGATCAGGCAGACATCGCTGCTCTGCAGTGCAGCGGCACTCTTCTCCAGATCTTCTTCTGCGAGTGATTCCCCGAACCAGACAATGTGCGGCCGAAGCAGTCCGCTGCAGGACTGGCAGAGGGGCAGCATGGCGATCGGGACGTCCCGGTTTTCCACGATGAGGCGGCAGGCGGTGCAGCGGACCTTCCAGATGTTGCCGTGGATTTCTGAGAGTTGTCGGGATCCGGCGTCGCGGTGCAGCCCGTCGACGTTCTGGGTGATGAGCCAGAACTGCTCGAACCGCTGTTCCATCGAGGCGACCGCTTCGTGGGCCGGATTGGGCCGTTTGGTGGCGATGAGTTCCCGGCGCCAGTTGTACCATTCCCAGACTAGCCTCGGATCACGCGCGAAGGCTTCCGGGGTGGCAAGCTCTTCGGCGCGGTATTGCTTCCACAGCCCGTCGGCGCCGCGAAACGTCGGGACGCCGCTGTCGGCGGAGATCCCCGCTCCGGTCAGGACGGTGACAGACCTCGCAGTGGAGAGTTTGTGCCGAACAAGGCCGAGGGTGGATCCGGCTCCCATGAAGGTTGGTTGCCCTCACTGTTTCAGGTGCGCGGCTGCATGCTATAGTACGCGTCTTTTGAACGCAACGAGTGAGGCATCTCATGAAGCAGATCATGGTGGTCGGGGCTGGTTCCGTCGGGGGGTTCTTTGGGGCGCATCTCGCCAAGAACAATCCCGATGTGTCATTTCTTCTCAGGCCTCGCACGTTGGAGGCAGTGAAACAGAATGGGTTGACGATTAAGAGCGCCAAGGGAAATTTCACCGTCCATCCGCCGGCCGCTTCCGATCCCCGGGAGCTTGCGACACCTGATCTCATCATCCTGGCCGTGAAGGCCTATGACCTCGACGAGGTCATGACGCAGTTGGAACCGGTGCTGACGGATCGCACGGTGATTCTCACGCTACAGAACGGCATCGATACAGAAGATCGCATCATATCCCGCCTTCACCGTGACTGTGTGGTCGGCGGGGTGGCCTTCATCTATTCCAAGATCGTCGAACCAGGCGTCATTGAACATTACAAGCGCGGTGGGGTGGCCATCGGCGAACTGATGGGGCACAAGAGCGACCGGGTCTCCCAGATCGCTGAGGTGTTCAAGCAGGCGGGGATATCCTGCCAGCTGAGCGAGGATATCCGGAAGAGCAAATGGGAGAAGATGTGCTGGAATTGTGTCTTCAATCCGCTCACGGTCGTGATCGATGACAAGGTCGCGAAGGCGCTCGATCATCCGGAGATGGCCGGCGTCATCCGCCAAATTGTCGGCGAAGTGGCGGCGGTGTCCGCGGCGGTGAAGGTTCCCTTGGCGCCCGACATGGCCGAGAAGGTCGTGAAGTGGACGCAGGAGCTGCGCGACATTCATACGTCGATGTACGACGATTGGAAGGCCAAACGCCCGACGGAGATCGACTATCTGAACGGCTACATCGTGCGGGTCGGACGTGAGTTGGGCATTCCCACACCGGTGAATGAAGCGCTGACGGCGATGGTCAAGACGATCACTGAAAAAGAACTGTCGGGGCCTGGCATTGTGCGCATCGACGGCGCGGTCGTTCAGCCGGTCTCATTAACCAGGACAGCGCTGGGGCAGTTGCCGCGCGAGCAACGGGTAGAGGATATCAGCGAACTGATGCCGTCCATGCGGGGGCGCGCGATCCGTGTGAAGGGCTTGCTGGAGATCCCGGCGCTCGCGGTCGACGCCGACCATGTGACGTTTCACTCCATCGACGGCAAGTATGCCGCCACCCTCACGCTGCAACAGGCGCAGGATTTCGGGCTGTTGCTGTATGAGCTTGACGGGCAGCCTCTTCCCGACGGCAAGGGCGGGCCCTATCGCTTGGTGACGCCGGGCCTGGGCGATCTCTGCGCGAATGTGAAGGCCGTCGGACGTATCGAGGTTCGAGCCGGCTCGGGCAAGGACACGCGGCCGGCCGTTCGCCCGCCGGAATGTGCGGTCGACGGGAAGAGCTGAGTGCTTCAGGTGGGGGATGAACGGAGCACCTGGATGCTTCTCCACCGCTCCGAACGGTGCCGCCAGAGCATCAAGGCCATGCGCAGCGTCCAGTCTGCGATCATTGCCAGCCACACGTAGAACACTCCAAGACTCAGCCAGTAGCCTGCCACGATGGCCAGGGGAATCCGCATGCCCCACATGCCGATCATCGTCGCGATCATGACGAACCGGGTATCACCCGCCCCGCGCAGGGAGCCGGCCACCACCATGGTGAGCGCGAGCGGAATCTGCAGCAGAGCCACGATTTTCAAAAACAGCGTGCCCAACTCAACGACGGCCTCATCACTGGTGAAGGCGCGGAGCAACGCATAGGGGAACAAGAAAAAAACCAGCCCCATGGCTGACATCAGGTAGGCGGCCAGTCGGTTCGCTTCCCAGGTTTCGAGCTTCGCCCGGGTGTATTTGCCAGCGCCGATGCTCTGTCCTACCATCGTGGCTGCCGCGATCGCGAAGCCGTACCCTGGAAGAAACGACAGGGACTCAATCGACAAGCCGACCTGGTGGGCCGCGTACGCGACGGTCCCGTACATCAACACGATCTTGGTGTACAGCAAAATGCCGGCCTGCTGGACGACACGCTCGCCCGAGACCGGTGCCCCCACGTGCCAAATCGTGCGAATCAAATCGAAGCGGAATCGATGCGCGCGGCGGAGCATGGGCCGGCAGCGTGTGAGGAGGTACAGACAGCCGGTCGCCTCCGCGACGCCGACCGCGATGGCGGCGCCATTGATGCCCAAGGCCGGAAACCCCCAGTGACCGTAGATGAGAGGAATCGCGATGGCAATGTGGAGCAGATTCACTACGATCATGGCATACATCGGCGTTTTGGTGTCACCCGTGCCCTGCAAGATCGAGGAGAGGACCTGCAGCAGGATCGTAAACGGAATGAGCAGGAAGATCAGGTTCGAGTAGGGAAGCGCAAGGCGGATCACGTCTGCTTGTGCTCCCAGCAATCCCATCGCGCGCCGATTCACCAGAAGCCCGAACGTCAAGAGGCCGAGGGAGATGAGGATGGACAGTCCGAGGAAATGGCGCGCGGCCTGGCCTGCGTCGTCGTACCGGCGGGCGCCCCATAATTGCGCCATGACGACATTGGAACCGACCGAGAGACCGGACACCAGAGTCGTGGCGATAAAGGCCAACAATTGGCCGAGGCCGACGGCCGCAATCGGGACAGCGCCCAATCCTCCTACGAGGAAGACGGCAACGATGCCTTCAGCCCGTTGGAGCAGGCTGCTGACGGTGACGGGAAGGGCTAACGTGAGGACCGAGCGTCTGATCTGTGCGATGCCGGTTGCCATGCGGCGTCATCCTAACAGAACCGAGTCCGCTTCGTGGAGCAGGTTGTTGGCCGGACGGGACTGGACAACTCCCACTGCCCTTCGGTAGCCTGCAGAAGCCTATGTTGATCTCACCAGAGCCTGCCGCGCGCTCCTCCTATCGGTTGTCCAAATCACGGTATTTGTCGGGGCTGCAATGTCATAAGCGTCTCTATCTGGAGGTGCATGCCCCAGGGTTGGCCACCAAACCGGATGCCGCCACGCAGGCGATTCTGGATATGGGCACCGATCTCGGCGAACTGGCACGTCGACGATTTCCCGGCGGGCGGCTTGTCTCGGCAGGATATCGCCAGTCTCAAGAGGCCCTGGCGGAGACGACCGAACTGCTGCACGACTCAACAATACCGGCAATATTCGAAGGCGCCTTTCAGTTCAACCAGGTTCTGGTCCGTGTCGATGTCCTGGAACGTGTCGGGGTGAAAGACCTGGGGCAACCGACCTGGCGCCTCGTAGAGGTGAAGTCCTCGAGCAAGGTGAAGGCGACCCATGTGGATGATCTGGCGATCCAAAGTTACGTGCTTAAGGGGATCGGGCTGGCGCTTGCGGAGATCTGCCTGATGCACGTCAATACGCAGTATGTGTTTGACGGTCGCCATCTGGATCTCGACCAACTGTTTACCCTGCGTTCGCTGACCGACATGGTGTGGCCACGGCTGCCGGAAGTTGCGACGCGGCTCGGGGCGATGCAGGCGATGTTGGAAGAGTTGTCGGCGCCTGCCATCGGTCCGGATGAGCACTGCCACAGTCCCTATGAATGCCCGTTCTGGGATCATTGCACGCGGGAGAAGCCGGCGCGCTGGATTTACCACCTGCCTGGGAGCAGTAAGACGGTCGTCCACCTCCGTGAGTTAGGGGTCGAGACGATCGACGAGATTCCTGATTCTGTCTCGCTCACGGCGGTGCAACGGCGGGTGAAGGAGAATCGGGAATGGGTGGGGGAAGGCCTGCGGTCGGCGCTGGAGACGATCGTGTATCCGGTCCACCATCTGGATTTTGAGACCTTCATGCCGGCGGTACCGAAATTCGTGGATACGAGACCCTACCAGGTGATTCCCACTCAATGGTCCAATCACATTGAGCAGCCTGACGGCTCGCTGGCGCATGCCGAGTTCCTCTGCCGGGACGAACGGGATCCGCGCGAAGAACTGGCGGTGACATTGCTCGAATCGTTGGGACGGGAGGGCAGCATCTGCGTCTACTCGAGTTACGAACGGTCGGTGATCGAGCGACTGGCGGAGGATTTCCCCTCGCTGCGCAAAGACCTGAAACGGGTGGTGGCCCGATTGTGGGATCTCCATGTGATCATCCGGGATCACTATTATCATCCGGCTTTTGAGGGCAGCTATTCGATCAAAACTGTTTTGCCGGCCGTTGTGCCGTCCCTGAGTTATGACGACTTGGTAATTCGGGATGGGGGTGTCGCGGCTTGCGAATACAGCCGCATGATTTTTACCGTGTCCGATTGGATCGAGAAGGCACAGATTCAGGAGGCACTCCTGCGGTACTGTGAGCGTGACACCCTGGCGATGGTCGAGTTACGGAAGGAATTGAGAAAAAGAGCCGGTTAATGCTTGCCCCGCGTGCGAAGCCATTTCACCATCTGCACGCAGGCTGATCCCAGTTTTTCATCCGCCATCAGCGCGATCCCACCCAAGGCCAACAGCGTCATGACCAGCGCGGCTTCTGTTTGTTCAAACATGCGGCCCTCCTGTGTGGACCAGAGACTACCCTGGAACCGAAGAGGCGAATAGACCACCAGAGGTGGGGGACGCACGTAACCTTTCAGCATGTCGCCGCACCGCGATGTGAACGACATCGAAGCCTATAGGATTTCAGCAGATCACGAAGTAGGAGGGGGTGGCGCTTGCGGGAAGGGGTTGGTGAAGACCGACGCAACCTGAACAGGTTTTGCGGCCGGCCCTGCGTGGCGGAGAGGGTGGGATTCGAACCCACGGTCCCTTTCAGGACAACGGTTTTCGAGACCGTCCGATTCGGCCGCTCTCGCACCTCTCCGCGCAAGGTCAGGCAAAGACGTGCAGCTTACCGTGGACGGCTCCGAGATTCAAATGAAATCATGTGCTTGGAGATGATTTTCTTCCGCCATGAGGGAACTCCTATGAGTGGGGAAAAGGTGATTCCGTTTTGTAATCCATTCATTCCACCGTAGACTCACCTCGTACCGTGAGAACGGCTGGGGACAGTGGTGTGGCCGGATTTTTTGTGGTTACATCAAGACGGGTCTGCGACCTGAATTTTCCCCACGCCTCTCGGTCCCACTGGGGTTGAGCGTTTTGTGGTCAGACATCCACCGGTAAGCAATCCACCTGGCGACACGTTGTGCGATGTGCTCCGTTGGCGGGCAGAACATCAGCCCGACCAGACGGCCTACATGTTTCTCCGCGACGGCGGCGGCAGCGGGGTTGGTCTCACCTATCGGGACCTTGACATCCGGGCTCGCGCGATCGCCGGATACCTGCAATCCCGAATGGGTCAGGGAGAGCGGCTGCTCCTGGTCTATCCCCCAGGCCTTGAGTTTGTGCAGTCCTTCTGGGGAGCTCTCTATGCGGGTCTGATTGCCGTGCCGGTGCCGCCTCCGGATGCGTTTCGCGTGAAGTCCGGCGCGTCGCGCGTGCAGGGCATCATCCAAGACGCAGGCGCCGTCGGCGCATTCACCACCAGCACGATCCTAAAGACGCTGCAGTCGCAGAATCAGCTGCCCTCGTTGGGGCAGTGGCTGTCGATTGAGGACACGGCCTTGGCGCCTGCTTCCGATTGGCGTCCGACGCGTCCGTCCGCTTCTGAGGTCGCGTACCTGCAATACACGTCCGGCTCGACCGCCGTCCCTAAAGGCGTGATGGTCAGCCATCAAAATATGACGGCCCAGAGTCGTTGCATTACAGAGGCGGGCTGTTACGACGCGGGATCTGTGACACTGTCCTGGATGCCGCATTTTCACGACTATGGGCTGGTCAAGGGGATCATCCAGCCGGCCTGGATCGGGCGCCCCGCCTACCTCATGTCACCGCTGACCTTCCTCAAGCGCCCGGTTCGCTGGCTTGAGGCCATCCAGCATTATGGCGTCACCCATAGCGGCGCACCAAATTTTGCCTATCGTCGTTGCGTCGACGCCATCGCACCAGAAGATCGTGCCAAATTGGATCTTTCCGGATGGCAGGTGGCAAGTTGCGGCGCCGAGCCCATTGCGCCGGACACGATCGAGCGATTTCTGGAAGCCTTCGGACCGGCGGGATTTCGGCGTGAAGCATTCTATCCTGCCTACGGCATGGCGGAGTATACGCTCCTCATTTCTCTGAAGCGGCAAGGTGTGTCACCCACGATTCAGTCGCTCGATGCGGCCGCGCTTGAGCAGGGGGTTGTGGCAGGGCCCATGTCGGAGGCCGGGCCGGTTCGGCAGGTGGTCGGGTGCGGGCTTCCGGTCGGGGACACCAGGGTGGTCATTGCGCACCCCGAAACCCTGTCCCGTAGTGCGCCGCAACAGGTCGGAGAAATCTGGCTGGCCGGTGCCAGCACGACTCAAGGGTATTGGAACAATCCGGAGGAGACGGCGCGGACCTTCGGCGCGACGCTGCGGGATACGGGCGAGGGGCCGTTCCTGCGCACCGGCGACCTCGGGTTCGTCAAGGACGGCGAAGTGTTTGTCACGGGGCGTTTGAAAGACCTGCTCATCGTTCGAGGCAGAAATCATTACCCCCAGGACATCGAGCGCACGGTGGAGTCGTGCCATGCCAGCTTCCGGGTAGGGGGAACAGCGGCCGTCTCCGTCGAGGATGCCGGTGAAGAAGCTGTCGTGGTCGTACAGGAACTCGAACGGCAGGCCGTATCTCCGCCTATTGAGGAACTGGCTTCTGCGATCCGCCTCGCCCTGTCGGAACAGCATGAGCTGCATGTGTCTGCCGTCGTGTTCATCAAAGCGGGCAGCCTTCCCAAAACTTCCAGTGGAAAAGTACAACGGCGAACCTGTCGCGAGCAGTACCTGGCGGATCGATTGGCGGTGATCGGCCAGAGTCGGGTGCCGCTTCCGCCTGTCGCCCCCTTGGCGAGGACCAGCGAACCAGCCGACCTGCGCAGGCTCACGCCGGACGCACGCCGCCAAGAGATCGTGTGTGAGGTGCAGAGGATCATTGCTGCTCGACTAGGGAGGAGCGAAGAAGCGATTCACGCGGATCAGCCGATCCATCGTTTAGGTCTCGACTCTTTGATGGCAGCCGACGTGCTGCATCGCGTCGAGGAGTCGTTCCATGTGGCGCTTTCCCTATCCGCCCTCCTGGGAGGCGGGACGATCAATGACCTTGCCACGACGATTGAGAGGGAATGGGGTGCGGGGGAATCACCCAGGACGGCGGTCTCCTCGATGGGCGCTGATGCAGTTACCCCGGGACCGTTGTCCGAAAATCAGGCCGCCTTATGGTTCTTGAGTCGTCTCGCGCCTGGCAGTGCCGCAGCCAACGTCTCCGTGTTGCTGCATGTGCCGGTTACCGTCGATCCGACCACCCTACGGCAGGCGCTGGACCGGCTGGCTGCCCGGCATGCGATGCTTCGCACGACGTTTGAGATGGAGGCGGATGTCCCAGTCCAACGTGTTCATGACCAGCTCCCGCCGGGCTGGATGCTGGTTGAGAGGGCGACCTGGGACTGGATCCGCTTGCGGCAGGAGGCGATGACCGCGGCGGCGATACCGTTTGATCTTGAACAGGGACCGTTGTGGAATGCCCGCTTCTTTCAGGGGGCCACACAGCATTGGTTGTTGCTCGTCGCCCACCATATCGTGGTTGACGGGTGGTCGATGCTCCAACTCGTCGAGGAACTTAAGCATGACTGTGCGTCGGCAGGGCAACCTGCACGTGAAAGGAGTGAAGCGGTCACCGGGGCTCCCGTACCCTACCGGCAGTTTGTCGAATGGCATCGTGCCTTGTTGGCCGGCGACGAAGGCAGACGCCTGTCACAATTTTGGAAGACGCAATTGAGCGGTGAACTGCCGAGCTACGACATGTTGTATGACCGGCCGGAGCAGACGCTTGAGCCTGGTCACTATGCCTGGCACGCGTTTCATCTCGAAAGACCACTCGTCGAGCGTCTCAAAGCATTGGCCCATGAAGAAGGAACGACGCTGTACGTCCTCTGCCTGGCCGCCCTTCAAGTCCTGCTGTACCGATACACGGATCACGAAGACACGATGGTGGTCACGCCTGTATTCGGTCGCAGCCGGGCTCGATTCGCCCGGACCATCGGGGATTTCGTCAACATGCTGGTCCTGCGCGATAGTGTGCGGTCTGACTGTACCGGACGTGAGTTGCTGACACGAACGAAACAGCGTTTTCTCGACGCCCTCGCGCACCAAGACTATCCCTATGGACGAGTCGTGTCGGATGTGCGCCCGACTCATCAGGGGCATCGTGCTCCGTTGGCGCAAGTGCTGTTCGTACTGCAACCGTTCACCCTCCTGGCCGAACTCGACGGACGGCAACATGTCCTGCCGCGTGCTGCTTCCGACGTCCGACAGCCTGCGTGGGCCTCCTATGTCATTCCCCAACAGAGCGGCCAGTTCGATCTCTGTGTCGAAGTGGGGGAGTCGGAACAGGGCATGAGCGGGTATTTCGAATACAAAGACGCCCTGTTCTCGCCGGACCGGATCGCACGCATGCAGGAGCATTTTGTTCGCCTGCTGGAAGCCATGGTGGGCGATCCAGGTCGGACGATCGGTTCGCTGCCACTCATGTCCGAGGCCGAACGACGCCAGACGCTATTGGCCTGGGGGCAGTCATCCGGTGGCATAGAGCCGGTCGAATGTCTCCACCGTCTGATCGAACGACAGTCGCAACGCACACCCGATGCCATCGCCCTGGAACAAGACGGGGAGCGGGTGACCTATCGAGAGCTGGAGTCGCGTGCGAACCGCCTGGCCCATTACTTGCGCCGCCGGGGTGTCGAGCCGGGGATTGTCGTTGGGCTCTGTCTCGAACGTTCGATCAATCTGATCGTGGGCATGTTGGGAATTCTGAAATCGGGCGGGGCCTATCTGCCGTTGGATGCGGATTATCCCACAGAGCGACTGGAATACATGCTGCGCGACAGCGAAGTTCGCGTGCTGGTCACGCAACAGGACCAACTCGCTCGTTTGCCTGCGACGAATCCCCATACCGTTTGTCTCGACTCCGAATGGGCGCAGATTGCGCGGTTTCCTGACACCCCGATTCAGGGCACTGATGCCATCGAGAATGTGGCCTATGTGATCTACACGTCCGGGTCCACCGGGCATCCGAAGGGCGTGATGGTTGAGCATCGGTCGATCGTCAATTATGTCCAGGGCATCACCGGCGTTGTCGGTCTCATGCCTCACGATCGAGTATTGCAATTCGCATCGATGAGCTTTGACACCGCCGCAGAGGAGATTTTTCCCTGCCTGGCCATCGGAGCGACGCTGGTGCTGCGCACCGCGATGATGGTGGATTCGGTGTCGGGATTTCTGGCGCGATGCCGCGAGTGGAACCTGACGGTGCTTGACCTGCCGACGGCCTACTGGCACGAAGTCGTGGCGCGTATGGAACTGGAGCAGTTGCCCTTCCCTGAATCGGTGAAGACCGTGATCATCGGCGGTGAACGGGTGCTTCCGCAAATCGTGCAGCGGTGGAGCCAACAGGTCGGGACAGGTGTTCGCTTGATCAATACCTACGGGCCGACCGAAACCACCGTGGCCGCCACCTGGGCGGACCTGACCGATGCGAATACGAACGGCGAGGTCACCGGTGATCTCCCGATCGGGCGCCCTTTTCCACATGCCTCCGTCTATGTGTTGGATCGTCAGCAGCAGCCGGTGCCGGTGGGGGTGCCGGGAGAGTTGTATATCGGCGGCTTGGGGGTGGCGAGGGGGTATCGAGGTCGCCCTGATCTGACCGCGGTCAAATTTGATTCCGACCCCTTCTCCAGTCGTCCCGGAGCTCGTCTCTATCGGACCGGAGATCTGGTGCGATGGCGGGCGGACGGGCAGCTGGAGTTTCGCGGTCGTGTCGATCGCCAGGTCAAGATTCGTGGATTCAGGGTGGAGATGGAGGAGATCGAAGCGGTGCTGAATCGCCATCCCGATCTGGAGCGGGCTGTTGTGGAGGTGCGGGAGGATCAGCCCGGTGACAAGCGGATCGTGGCGTTCATAGTTCCGCGCCCGACCAATCGTTTAGGGCTGGGGCAGTTGCGGGAACAACTTCGCACACAATTGCCCGCCCACATGATTCCCTCAATGTTCATTGAGCTGGAGGCGCTCCCGCTGACCGTCAACGGAAAGGTCGATCGGCGCGCATTGCTGGTGGCCGCGGATAGTCGGGCCAGCAAAGTTGATTTGACCTCTACGTATCTCGCCCCGCGAACTCCCCTTGAGCAGGTGTTGGCCGACATCTGGGGGGAAATTCTGCAACTCAAAGATGTCGGCGTGCACGACAACTTTTTCGAGTTGGGTGGACATTCCCTGCTGGCGACCCAGCTGGTGTCACGGGTGCAGGCGCTGTTCCGGATCACGGTGCCCCTGCGTCAGGTCTTCGAGCGCCCAACCATCGCCACCCTGGCCGAGGTGGTGAAGGACTCGCAGCAGGGCCAGTCGGCGATACGGGACATGAAGGGGTACGAGATTACGAAAGCCAGTCGTGGCGTGCCACTTCGGCTGTCGTTCGCGCAGGAACGGATGTGGTTTCTCTACCAACTCTCGCCGGAAGCTTCGGCCTACAACATTCCCGCCAGCGTGCGTCTCCATGGTCCGCTGAACAAGGCCGCGCTGCGATGGGCGGTCGGCGAGTTGGTTCGACGCCACGAATCGCTTCGGACCACCTTCGCACAGGTCGACGGACAACCGCGCCAGATTATCCATGATTCGTTGCAGCCGCTCTGGGCGGAGGAGGATGTGCGGCGGTTACCGGCGGACATGCGTGAGCCGCGAGCATTAGAGGTCGCGACCGCGGAAGCACGCCGGTCATTTGATTTGCAATGCGGTCCTCTCCTGCGCATTCTGCTCATTCAGGTCGGCGATGAAGACCATGTGCTGGTCGTCAGCACGCATCACATCATCTCCGATCAATGGTCCTACGGCGTGATCGCCCGTGAATTGGTGAATAGCTACAACGCCTTTTGCGGGAGGAAGCCGTTTGCGACGCCTTCTGACCTTGCCATTCAGTATGCCGATTTCGCCCAGTGGCAACGGGGTTGGCTCACGGGATCAGTCTTGGTCGAGCAGCTCGCACATTGGAAATCCAAGCTGACCGACCTCCCGGTCATGGCCTTGCCGGCCGATCGACCGCGGCCACCCGTGCATTCGTTCAAAGGCGATCACGTCTCGATCGACCTATCATGGTCCTTAGTGAACCGATTGAAGCAGTTGAGTGTGCGCGAGGGCGTGACTCTGTACATGGTGTTCCTGGCCGGCTTCTTCAGCCTGTTGCATCGGTTGACGCAGCAACGGGATCTCGTCATCGGGACGCCCATCGCCAATCGCAACCGGTTGGAAATCGAAGATCTCATTGGCACATTTGTGAATACGCTGGTGTTGCGCACCGAAGTGACGGGCGAGTTGACCTTCCGCGAATTGCTCAGGCAGGTGCGCGATTTAACCTTGGACGCGTACGCGCACCAGGATGTGCCGTTCGAGAAGCTCGTGGAGGAATTGCGGCCGGACCGCAGTCAGGGCGGGCTTCCGTTGGTGCAGGTGCTGTTCAATTTTGCGAACACGCCGTTTGCCCGGACAGAATTCCAGCACCTGTCCTGGACGCCTTACGAAGTCAGCCGTGGCGCGGCTCAGCTGGATGTGGGGCTTTCCATCGACCCACTTGCGTCGCGCAAAGCCTATCTGGAATTTAATACGGACCTGTTCGACCGGAGTTCGGCTGAGCGGTGGCTCTCGCAATACCGACAATTCATGGAAGTCGTCGCCGATCATCCGGACGCTACGCTGGGACGGGTCTCCATGCTGACGACAGAGGAACAGCATCGGATGCTGCGTGAGTGGAACGCGACCGACAGACCCTTCGACCAAACCGTCTGTTTTCCTCAACTCTTTGAATCGCAGGTTGCACGAACGCCCGACGCCATCGTGCTGGTCTTCGAGGGAGTCGAATGGTCCTACGCGGAACTCAATCGACGGGCAAATCAGTTGGCGCATCACTTGCGGGATTGTGGGGTGGGGCCGGACGTCGTCGTGCCGGTGTTGTTGGAGCGGTCACCCGAGCTGTTGATCACGCTGCTGGCCGTCATGAAAGCCGGTGGGGCGTATTTGCCCCTGGTTCCTGGGTTGCCCGCCCGGAGACTGGCCGCCATGATCGAAACCAGTCATGCGGCGGTGTTGGTGACGGATTCCACGCTGGTCGCCGGACTGCCGCAGCATCAGTTGCCCGTCCTCTGCCTGGATCGGGAAACGGAGACGATCGGGCGTTGCGGAGAAGGAAACCCCTGTCCGGTGGCCGGCCCGGAGCATCTGGTCTATGTGCTCTTTACGTCGGGGTCGACAGGACACCCCAAAGGTGTGGAGATCGAGCATCGCGCCCTCGTGAACTTTTTGCGCTCCATGCAGCAGGAACCGGGAGTGAACGCTCGCGACGTGGTGATGGCACTGACGCCGCTCTCCTTCGACATTGCCGGTCTGGAATTGTACCTTCCGCTCCTCGCGGGCGCGCGGATTATTCTCGCAACCCGGCAGCAGGCCATGGATGGGGCTTGGCTTCAGCGTGAGTTGGACCAGGGTACGGTCACCGTCATGCAGGCGACGCCTGCCACCTGGCGAATGGTGCTGCAGTTCGGTTGGAAGGGGGGGCGAGGAGTCAAAGTGTTATGCGGAGGAGAGGCACTTCCTCGGGAACTGGCGCAGGAACTGCTCGCCAGGGCCGGGTCGGTGTGGAACGTGTATGGACCCACAGAGACGACCATCTGGTCCACGCTCGAACGGGTCCGCACGGCCGATCGGATGATCGCCCTCGGGAAACCAATCGCGAATACACAGGTCTATGTCCTGGACGCCAATCGGGAACCCGTGCCGGTCGGTACACCGGGCGAGCTCTATATCGGCGGCATGGGGTTGGCGCGTGGATACAGGGGCGCGCCGCAGCTCACGGCGGAGCGGTTTGTGGCGAACCCGTTCCGCGCGGGCGAGCGACTCTATCGCACAGGCGATCAGGTAAAGTGGGTGCCGGATGGACGATTGGAGTATATCGGCCGCATCGATTATCAGGTGAAATTGCGCGGGTTCCGGATCGAACTCGGCGAAATCGAATCGGTGTTGGCGGATGATCCGACCGTCAAACAGGCCGTCGTCATTGTGCGCGAGGATGTCCCGGGCGATAAACGATTGGTCGCCTATGTGCTGCCGCGAGAGGGCTCGTCGTGTGATCCGCAGGCCCTTCGCAAGGCGGTGCGGGACGTGGTCCCCGATTACATGGTGCCCGCGGCGATTGTGCCGATGACGAATTTCCCGCTGACGCCGAACGGAAAGGTGGATCGGCGTGCCTTGCCCGCGCCGACCATCGAAGCGGAGCATGAGGGGCCTCAGGCGATCGAACCCCGGAATCGTCTCGAACTACAATTGGTCGCGATTTGGGAGCAGGTCTTGGGCATCACGCCCATCGGCGTGCGCGATAACTTTTTTGCCCTCGGCGGGTATTCTCTGCTCGCGCTCCGAATGTTCAGCGCCATTGAGCATACGTTCGGCAAGCGTCTGCCGATGGCGGTGTTGTTCCAGGCTCCGACGATCGAACAGTTGGCCGACGTGCTGGCCGATGAAGGCTGCACCGTACGCTGGCGATCCCTGGTGGCGATTCAGCCGGAAGGACACAAGACGCCGTTTTTTGCGGTGCCGGGGGTCGGGGGCAATGTGCTGGTGTTCGCTCGCCTTGCCAAGTTGCTGGGAGAGGATCAACCCTTTTATGGTCTACAGGCGCGTGGTCTGGACGGGAAGGAAAAGCCGTTCATGCGGGTTGAGGACATGGCGGCCCATTACATCGCGGAGATTCGGACAGTGCAGCCGCGAGGGCCGTACCTGATAGGTGGTACCTGCACCGGGGGCCTGTCGGCCTATGAAATCGCCCAGCAGCTGACCGCCCAGGGAGAAACCGTCATTCTGGCTGTGATGGAGTCGTGGCATCCGCGCTCCTACGTGAGACATTGGAGTCGTCCGCCCTATCTCCTCTGGCCACTGCTCTTCGTGTGGATGAAAGTCGCGACCTACCTGCGGCTCATGCGGCAGCTACCCGTCAGTGAATGGGCGACATTCTGGAAGGGAAAATTACATCGCGTATGGAATATGATGCATCACACGGAGTCTGCCGAACATCAAGACGAATTTCTCTACAAGGACCAGGTGACGTACGCAACCTTCCATGCCGTGGCCCGATATGAGCTGAAACCGTTCCGAGGGCAGGTGTTGAACGTCATTGCATCCAAGCATCCGCTCACGAACTCCAGCGACGACACGCGCTTGGTCTTCGGTGAGTGGGCCATGGGTACCAGCCGGACCATCTACCTGCCGGCTGAGGACTCCGGTCGGTTGTTTGTCGCTCCGCAGGTGCAGGAGTTAGCGCAGCATCTCACCGCGTTCTGGAAAGAGGCCGGCGTCGAGATGCGTGAACATCCGGACGGGCAGGGAGATGGACCGGCCTCGAAAGCCGCCTAGGTGATGGCGGGCTCACCATGATGAAACTCTATCGATTCCTCCTCTTCCTGTTGCGTGACGCCAGGGCCATGATGGTGCTGATGGTGTTGACCGGCCTGTTGGCGGGCCTGTCCAGCGTGGGCCTGCTGGCCGTCATCAACAAGTTGATCAATGGGGCGGGGACAACCTCAGAGGGGTTTGCGCTTGCCTTCATCGGATTGGCGATGTTGAAAGTCAGCTCCAACTATCTCTCGCAATTGCTGCTGGTCACGTTCGCGCAGAAAACGATTCTGAAGCTGGGAATGGACCTGTGCTGGAAGGTGGTGCGCGCCCCCTACCGCACGTTAGAGCGTCGGGGCCCGCACGAAATTCTCGCCACGCTGACCGATGACACCAATGCCATGGCTTGGGCCGTCAATGGATTGCCTGGCTTGGCGATCAATGTGGCCATTCTCGCCGGTTGCTCACTCTATCTGGCGTGGCTGTCCTGGCAGGCGTTTCTTGGCGTCGTGGTCCTTGCCGTGTTGGGGCTGCTGGGTTATCGCCAACTCTATCAGCGGGTGTTGCAGTCGTCGTTGGCGGTTCGCGAGTCAAAGGGCGTGCTGTTCGAACATTTCCGCAGCTTGACGGAGGGAATGAAGGAATTGATGTTGCATCGTGGCCGCCGCGACACGTTCGTCGAGCAAGACATTCGGCAGGCCGCCGAAGCCCTACGGCGCCATAATTTAATCACCACGACGCAATACCTCACCACGGATTCCTGGACCCAAGTGCTCTTTTATGGGTTGATCGGGGTCATTCTGCTGCTGTTCCCACGACTGTTGTCCCTGTCCGGTGAATCACTGACGGGGTATGCCTTTGCCATGTTGTATATGATCGGTCCGATGTGGGGCCTGCTGGGTATGGTGCCGACGCTGAGCCGCGGCCAGGTCGCGCTAGAAAAAATTGAATCGTTGGGGCTGGCCCTCGATGAGGGAACTCGGGAAGGCGGAGCGGAACGGCCGGTGGCGCAGGGGAGTCATTGCGTGGAATTCTCCCAGGCGGTGTTTGCCTACGAATCCAAAGGGGACGATGAACGCCCCTTCAACCTGGGCCCGTTGGATCTGTCGATTCGTTCAGGGGAGCTGGTCTTCATTATTGGAGGAAACGGCAGCGGCAAGTCCACGTTCGTCAAACTGCTCACGGGCCTGTATTTGCCGCACCAGGGCCAGGTCACGCTGAACGGAGAAGCCATTGTGCCGGCCACGCAGGATTGGTATCGGCAGCATTTTGCGGCGGTGTTTTCGGATTTCTATCTCTTCAAGAAGTTGCTGGGGCTTGATCCCTCCCTTGTCGCCAGCCAAGCAGACGGGTGGTTGAAGACTCTGCGCATCAATCACAAGGTAACCATTCAGGACGGGGAATATTCCACGATCAACCTCTCGCAGGGGCAGCGGAAACGCCTCGCGCTCGTCACCGCGATGCTGGAAGACCGGCCGTTTTACGTGTTCGACGAATGGGCGGCCGATCAAGATCCGCAATATAAGGACGTGTTTTACGGGGAGTTGCTGCCGGAACTGCGGGCGCGGGGAAAAGGTGTGATCGTCGTGACGCACGATGATCGGTATTTTCATGTGGGTGACCGCGTGTTAAAACTGGACGACGGGCGGGTCGTTGAGGCGTCATCCGGCAGTGCTTTTTCTGCCGGGTTCCGTGCCGCTCCCATGCTGAAGCCGGTCGCGCGATCGTCGGGGTAGCCCTGCGATGTGGATCCTGTTGATTGAATGATGTCGCGTCCTTCGACTCGCCCCTCCGTCTCCAAGACGTTTCCCTCCCTCGGACCTTCAGACGTCCACGTCTGGTTCTGCGATCTCCTGCACTATGCCGAAGATCAGCGTGTTCTCGCCGCGTTGTTGTCTGACGATGAGCAGGCGCGTGCGGCCCGGTTCGCCTTTGATCGAGATCGTCAACGCTATATCCTTTCCCATGCGTTGCTGCGCCTGCTGCTCTCCCGCTACACACACAAGGTGGCCGGGCAGATTCGATTTTCATTCGGCCGGCATGGAAAACCTGCGATCAGTGGGATGAGCGCGGCGGCCGAGGACATCCAGTTCAGTCTGTCTCACTCCGGACCCTATGCGTTGGTGGCGGTGGCAAAAGGTCGGGCGTTGGGGGCGGACGTGGAGGTCCTGAAGGCGGATGTCGATGCACTCAAGCTGGCACGGCGGTTCTTTGCGCACGGCGAATCAGCGCTCATGGCTAAGTGTGAGGGGGAGGCCAGGCGGCACCTGTTTTATCGGTTCTGGACGGCGAAGGAAGCCTATCTGAAAGGCAAAGGCGTGGGGCTCTCGCTCGGACTGGATCGGTTTGAAGTGTTGTTCGAAGGGGGTTCCTCACTCGCCCAGGTACGGTGGACGGACTCTGGGGCGTTCGACCCGGGCTGGCACATTCGGTCGCTGGCGTTGCTCGATCACTTGGCGGGAGCGGTCGCCGTGCAGGGCGAGGAGTGGGAGTTGCATCAACTCGAGTCAACGGCCTACTCTCTTTACTAATCTAACCCGATCTCCTCTGTGCTGAGTCTTTCCTCAGGGCGCGAAAAAAATCCTGCAAGAGGGCCTGGCTCTCTTCCGCGCACAGTCCTCCGATGACATCCACGCGATGGTTCAGCCTGGGTTCCGGCGGAATGTCCATGATGGATCCGCAGGCACCGGCTTTCGGATCGAGCGCCCCGAAGACCAGACGCGGGATGCGGGCCAGCACGATCGCACCGATGCACATGGTGCAGGGTTCCAAGGTGACGTACAGCGTGCTTTCAGTCAGGCGCCAGCTCTTCGTCTGCTTGGCTGCTTCCCGGATCACGAGCAGCTCCGCATGCGCGGTGGGATCCTGTTCGGTTTCCCGCAGATTGTGAGCGCCGGCGATGACGAGGCCCTCGCGGACGAGCAGGGCGGCGATCGGTACTTCACCGATTAGAGGCGCTTCCCTGGCAAGGGCCAGGGCTTGCTGCATGAAGTGCCTATCGAGATCCTCGTTCAAGGGCATGGCGTGGTCGGGGTCGGTCGATGGCATGAGGCGTCGTCAACCGGGCGATCAAACCATGCTAGCACGTTCGGGGTGAGAACCGCAGCGGGAGTTCGTCGAGGAAAAGTGGCGGTAGGCTAGATCTGGCCGATTAAGTAGATGGCACCCGTTGGTTCCGGGCGTCCACCGTCCGGTTCCACCGTCACCGCGAACTTCTTCATTCGCGGAAAGTCGCCCATGTTCTTAATCAACATGCGGGCCTTCTGGCCTGGGTCCAATCCAAACACGCCGGCGCTGACCGGTTTGTCGTCGATCGCCCAGAGCTGATAGACCTTTCCGTTCGGAAGTGCGGGCAGGTTGAAGGCATAGAGCCAGGCCTTCTTGGTTGTCGGGTCGAACAGCAGAAACGCGCCTGCTGACTTCGCCATCTCAGAGCCGGAGAGGGAAACGACTTTGGAAGCTGGATTTTTGAACAGGCCGGCAAACTCCTCACTCTGGCGGGCGAGTCGCTGCAACGAACTGTCGTGGTGTGTCAGCTGGGCATGGGCGTCCTCCAACTCCGCCTCCCGTTGCAACAACTGATCTCGCAGTTCGGCCACCTCCGTCGTGCGTTGCTCCAATGTAGATTTCAGGGAGCCGAGCGTGTGCTCACGTTGCTGGAGTTCAGTTTGTAACGCCGCCACACGCGCAGATCCCTGTTGCACCGCTGCCTGTAGTTGTTGGATTTCACCGGAACGTTGCGCCGTCTGCGTATAGGTCAGCCAGGCGACATAGCCACCTCCGACGATCAGCGCCAGGACGGCGAAGCCCATGGCGAACCGGAAGGGCAGTGATCGGGCGGGCGTGATAGGAGGAAACAGATGGTTCATCCACTCGCCCGGTTCCAGGCTTGATCGCGGGCCTGGCTGCTCCGGTTCGGTCTGGCTCGTGGTCGCTGCCGGCGCCATCATGATTTTGGCTTTCAGCGTATTGGGGGGCGTTGCGGGAGTCAGTCCGAACGGCAACAGTGATGCGACGGTCTGATAGTCCTTCAAAGCGGCATGGCAAGCCGTGCATCCGGACAGCAGGTGCGCTTCGATAGCCTGTCGCTCCGAACGCTCCAGGGCGCCGATGGCATACAGGGGAACGGCCTCTTCCAATTCCTCGTGAGTCATGACTGGTGCCCTTGCGGTAAGGTCTCCTGCAAGGAGGCGCGGAGTTTGATCATGGCCAGTTTGATTCTGGTTTTCACGGTTCCCAACGGCTGATTCAACTTGGCGGCGATCTCCGTATGCGTCAATCCCTGGTAAAACGCCATTTCGATGGCCTGTTGCTGCGGGAGTGGCAGGTCGAGAATCGCCTTCGCCATGAGCTGCCGGATCTCGGTATCCTCACGGGCTTCGTATGGGCTTGGGCTGACATCGGGTGTGACGGACACCAGCGGGTGCTCGAACGAATCGGCCACGATCTGTTGTCCGCGCGAGGCGCGCGCGCGCAGCCGATCGATCGCGCGACTCCGCGTCAGGGTCACCAGCCAGGCGATGGGACTGCCACGGCCCACATCGTACTTGGCGATTTTTCGCCAGACCTCAAGGTATACGTCCTGCAGCAACTCCGCCGCCTCGTCGCGATTGCTGAGAATGCGATAGGCCAGGGTGAACAACAGCGTGCTCGATTGATCGTAGAGTTGGCCGAATGCCTGTTGATCACCCCTGGCCACGCGGGCCAAGAGTTTGGGATCGATCGATGATGCGGCTTGTCGCGGAGCGTCCATGCAGTCGGCCTAGATGCGTGCGGTTATCCTCGGATTCTGAATAGGGCCCACTATAACACTGTACGTAAAAAACGACTAATCGGATGTCAGTTTGCGCAGGGAGCGGGAATGCGCATGGCGGTGGTCATACGTAGCGGGCGAGAAACTGCGCGGCATCCTGTGGCCCGGAGAGCGGCGGGGGAGGGGCCGCAGGCTGTTGTGCCAGTGCCAGGTGCACGGCGGGCTCCCATGCTCCGCGGTAAAAATCATCCCGCGACAGCTCAGCTCCGCGTCCATAATGATGGAGATAGTCTACCAGCGACTGCTCGTCGGCGAAATTATAGCGGCGTACGTAGACGACGGGAATGCCGAGCGCGACGGATTCGACGATCGTGCCGTACCCGGGCTTCGTGAGGATAAGGTCCGCCGATGCCAGGACCTGTTTGAACGGGAGGCCCAGCGCAGAGAGCGGGACGACTCGCGAAGATCCCTTCGGGACGGGGCCGTCAAAGATGAAGCGGCTGGCAGGCATGCGTGCCATTCGTTCGAACGGGAGCGTGTCGAGCGGAATCCCGCCGAACCCGACGAGGATGATCCGGTCTGCATCGTCCGCGCCGAGTGATCGACGGAGTGTCATACGCTCTGGAGTGCTTGGTTCCGCAATGGGGCCGATGTCGTCCATGGCTCGAAATGCCGTCATCGCCAGGCCCGGTGTCACACGCAGGAATCGATCGGCCTTGCCGTACGCATCGCGGATCTGTCGCAAGATCACGGCGTGTTCCGGTATCGCGGGATCGACGAACGGTTCGAGGACGAGATCCCAGGAGAGGGAAGAGAGGCCGATGGTCGGGATCCCGGCCGCGGCTCCGGCGGCGATTCCGAGGTGGGAAATATCCGAGAGGACCACAGCCGGATGTGCCTCACGAATCAAGGCGGCTTCCGTCTCGATTTTCTGATCCCACTCTGTATGAAGTGCCCGGTGGGCCTCCCAGGTTCCAGGCACGTCGATGGTGAGGGGGCCGTTCTGAATGCAACCGATATCCTGCTGAGCAGGACTCAATTCCCACGTCAGCTTCAGGCGAGGTTCGAAGAAGGTGGACGGGAGCGAGGTCCGGAGGAGGGCCTTCAGGTGTGGGGCCCGCCGAGCCAGGGTGTTCAGGACCGGCACGACCTGCGCAGCATGGCCATAGCCGTGGCCGGAGATGGAGCACCAGATTAATGACATGGCGGGATGCCGAACAAGCCCTTCACCCTCGTTCTCGACACGCAATGTCCCTCAACATGCCTCTGCACGTACGCATCTGAGGCTTCCTCGGCTGCGGCCTCGTCGGAGGGCCGTTTTGAGCACCCTCGAAGAGCTGTGCGAATCAGCTCCATCCTGGTTCAGCTGTTTGAGAAGTCCGATTCCATCGGGGCGATATTGTACATGAGTTCCAAATCGAACTCATCGATCAACTCGTTGACGGCGTCACGGCCCATGTCGGAGCGCACTTCATTGATCACTAATTCGATGGCCATGGCGGCATGCTGGCCGTATTGGGTAATTGCGGATTCGATCCGTTGTCTGGCTACGTCAAGATCCATAGATCCTCCACCCTGGATTATTCAAGCGTTCGCAGGAGTTGCTGCAGTTCCGGCACCAAGTCTACGCCGCCGTTGGATCGGCCGGATACTGCGGCATCGATCCCGGCCTTCAAGACCGGTTTCGCTTCCTCTTTCTTTCCCAGTTTCACGAGCGCGCGCCCGAGGGCGAGGTGTGAAGCCACGTGAGTGGGGTCCAATTGGGTGGCGACGGTGAGGTGCTCCGCCGCCTCCTCCAGGCTGCCGCCTTCCTGCAGAATTTTGTTTCCCAGACCGTAACGGCCGAGGAATCCTTTCGGGTTCTTCTCTACCATTTGACGGAATGCACTGATATCCATAGGGCTCCTTATGATGCATGCATGACGGGGGTGAAGAGCGCGAAATTCTACCATCACCCCTGTCGGTTCAGCTACGGGCGGCGCGCAGCCTTGTGAGTCGATCGCGATCGGCAGTGGAGGGGGCGCGCCCGGTTCCCAGCGCCAGGTGATGCAGACGTTCCACACAACGGATGGCTGCGACGGTGTCCTGCCGCCGTTCGTAGAGGTCGGCGAGCTCCCGCAGGACGGCTGCTTCGCCGGCCGGATTACCGAGTTTGATGAAATGTTCGGTGGCGTTGTTGAAACAGCGTTCTGCTTCCACAGATTGCCCACTGTCCAGAAACATTTTTCCCATCTGGCTGTAGGTGCCGGCCAACCCCTCTTCGTTCCCGACGATACGATGGGCATCCAGCGCCTGGGTGAACAGCCGTAGGGATTCGTTCCAATGCTGCCGACGCGCTTCGTCCATGGCTAGGTTGTGGTACAGGATGCCCAATGCGCGATGATCGTTGAGCGGTTTCAGCAGGTCGAGTGCTTCCAGGTAGTAGGGACGCGCTTTCTCCGGCTTGTCGGCGCCGATATACAAGTTACCGAGGTTCACGAGCGTGTGGGCAATGGCATGCGGGTCACGCTCATCCCGTTGGATGGCGAGCACTTCCTTATAACAGGCGTCGGCCTCCTCAAACAGGCCGGCCAGGGCCAGGGTGTTGCCCAGATTGCCGAGACTATTGGAGAGTTCGCGTGGCGTTCCCGTGCGGCGGTCATCTTTGACCGCGGCTTCCCAGGCGGCCCGCGCCTGGACGAGATCGCCTCTGTGAAGAAAAATGCGGGCGCGATGTTTATCGTTTTCAGCCATTGTTCCGGATGTCTTGGAATCGTCGTTCGTCTCTCGTCGTGGGTATCTCGATTCTGAAACGCTTCACGTTTCACGAGTGACGTTTCACGCTTGGGTCAGTCGCCACCTTTGGGCGTGTCTTTGCGAAATTCCACCACGATGTCGTCCTCTTCGTCCAGTCCCAAGCCTGCGCGAAACGAGTCGAGCAATTCGGCGACACAGGCAAGGTGTCTTGGATCCTTCCCCTCCGGCGAGGCCAGGTAAGTCTGGGCGAGGGTCATGCCGGTTTGAAAATGACGGGCAATCGTTTCCTCGGTCACTTGTTGCCAGGTAATGTAAATGCAAAAGGCCTGAAACCGGTGCGCGTTGGGGTGGCGGGCGGCCAGCGCAAGGAGTTGCTCGTAGGCATCCCTGGCCGTGGCGCCGGCGTTGGAAGAAAAGGTCTCTTCGAGTTCAGCGGCTTCGTCCCAGTCGGCACCAAGCTCGGATTCCGCTTCCTGTAATGTCTCTTGCGCGGCTAACGCGGCGTCGAATTGCATGCAGTCCTCACCAGGGTTGCGTGTCCGGTATCTGTCCCGGTCGCAGAATACTGGGTGTGCGGAAGGCAGGTCAATGGGTGCATCCGTAAGTGGAAACCCGGCAGTCTCCGTGATGGGTCTCGCTGTCATTCAGGTCGTTTTAATGACAGATCCTCACACCAAGTCGTTCAGATCCTGAGTGATTTCTCCCTTGTCGTCTTGGTCCTTCCTGTTCGTTCGCTTAAGTTTCTCTCCACTGTGACCGATGGTACGGCCTGAAGGGGAGTTTTGTCAGCCGTATTCCTACGTGGAAGCCCGCGTAGTGGGAGAGATGAGGGGCATGATTGTGTATCGTGTGTGGTGCGGTGCGACGGCTCTGTTGTTGGTGACCGGTTGTATGGTCACCCCCAGCCCCGTGACAAAAGAAGAGATTCAAGGGCGTGTCAGCCAGGATCTCCTGGCGATTGTACAGGAGCAGGAACCGATCGAGAAGCCGATCGATTTCTATGAGGCGACGGCCAGGGCTCTCCGCTACAACCTCGATGCGAAGGTCAAGGCCATGCAGTCTGCCTTGGCGCATCAGCAACTCAACGTGGCGCATTACAGTCTGCTCCCGCAAGTGGCGGTGAATGCGGGGTTCGACGGGCGAAACAATTTCGCCGGCGGCGGTGCCCAATCGCTGGTGGACGGTCGTCCGATTCTCGAACCCTTTACCTCGATGGATAAGAATGTGTTCAGCGGGAATCTGTCTCTCAGTTGGGACGTGTTGGATTTTGGACTGTCCTACATCCGTGCCAAGCAGGCCGGCGACAATATGCTGATCGCGGAGGAAGAACGCCGCCGGATTGCCGTTCGCCTGTTGCAGGATGTGCGGAATGCCTACTGGCGGGCGGTCAGCGCCGAACGACTGTTGCCGCAAGTGCGGCAGCTCGACGGCATGATCGACAAGGCCTTGAGTCAAAGCCAGGCGATCGTGCAACGCAAACTCCAAGCGCCGCTCACGCCGCTGAACTACCGCAGGGACATGCTGAACATTCAGCGGGAAGTGCAAAAGCTTCTTCGCGAACTCAGCACGGCCAAGATCCAGCTTGCGTCATTGATGGGCCTTCCTCCCGGGGTCTCGTTCGAGGTGCAGCAGCCCTCTCGTCCTGCCGCCCCGTTGATCGACAACCTCGATGCGGAAAGCCTGGAGCAACAGGCGTTGACGTTCCGACCGGAGTTACGGACGATCGATTATCAAAAGCGGATCAACGCGAAAGAAGCCAAAGCGACGCTGCTGGAGCTGTTCCCCAGCATGAAATTGCAGTTCGGCGGGTATTACAACTCGAATTCCTTCTTCCTCTATCAAAACTGGCTGAATTATGCGGCCCAAGTCAGTTGGAACCTCATGGGGGTCTTCAGAGTCCCGGCCAAGTATAAGGCAATTGAGGCACAACGGGCGGTGCTCGACGCCCAGAGTTTGGCGCTGACGATGACCGTGTTGACGGAAGTGCATGTGGGGGCGGCGCAGTTCATGTTGGCCAAAGACGAACTGGGCAATGCCCGCACCTATCAGGAAACGCAACAGGCGATCGTCGAGCACACCCATAGTCTGTGGATTACCAATAGCACGAGCGAACTGGTGTTATTGCGGGAGCAGGTCAACCAGATTCTCGCAGAAGTCAGGCTGGACGTGGCGCAAGCGGGCGTCGAGACGGCGTATGCCACCCTCCGGTCGGCAGTCGGCGAGGAGGCGGTTCCACCGTCCGGCCCGGAGCAGACGCTCTCCGGCCTGGCGGATTCATTACGGCAGCTGTGGGAACCGATGCCCGGCGGCGTTTCCAGACCCTCTGGAGAAAGGCAGAACGATGCGACAGCCGTGGTTCCATAGTGCGATAGCGCTGCTGGCGTTGGGAGGGGTGGGACTCGCGACCTCCGTGAGCGAGGCGAAGGGGGAACGTCCGTTGCAGGTGGTGCGGTCGGACAAGAGCGTAATCCGGGGGATCGTGAAGGCGGCCGCCCAGGCCGTGTTGTATGCACAGGTTCAAGGCCGGATCAGCCAGGTTCCCTTCAAGGAAGGTCAACGGTTCGAGAAAGGAAAGGTGTTGGTCCAGCTTGACTGCGAGAAGTACAAGGCCGAACTCGCGGCAGCGAAAGCCGAGCATGAAGCGAAGGACAAAACGGCGCAGAACAACCGCTCGCTCATGACCCTCAATGCCGTCAGTACGCTGGATCTTCAGATCTCCGAGGCGGAAGAGAAGAAGGCAGCCGCGGCCATCAAGGTGGCCGAGGTCAATGTGAAGGGATGCCATATCACGGCCCCCTTTGCCGGACGCGTCGTCGGTGTGATGGTCAATGAGTATGAAAATGTGTTCCCGAACGACAAGCTGGTGAGCGTATTGGACGATACGAGTCTGGAAATCGAGCTCGTGGTGCCTTCGTCCGCATTGGCCTGGTTGCGACGCAAGGCGCCGTTTACGTTCATGGTCGACGAAACTCAGCATGGATATCCGGCGACGATCAAAGAGATCGGCGCCAACGTCGATCCGGCCAGTCAGACCATCAAGATTGTCGGGACCTTCGACCGGTTGCCGGCTGATATTCTCGCAGGGATGAGCGGGTCCGCTCAATTCGCTGCGGGTCAGCCTAAGGGAGAGTAGATCGTGCAGGCGACCACCACTGCGGAACCAACAGCCCGGGAAATTGCGACCCTGATCCATCTGGCGACGTTGACGTACCTCGAAGCGCAGGTGCGCGCGGCGACGACGTTGGAGGAATTGCAGTTCGTCGCAGTCAATGAAACCCGCCGGTTGGTTCCCTATGAGCAGGCGATTCTCCTGAGCGCCACCGATTCGGAGGACACTCCCTATCGGGCCGTCACGGCATCGAGCGTGGCGGTGATCGATCGCGATGCCCCCATGATGGTCTGGCTGGAAGAGGTCGTGCAGGCCGTGCGGCATGCGCAGCCGGGGGATGCGCCGATCGTGCTCGAGCAGGAGGCCATACCGGAATCCCTGCGTGCCGGATGGCAGGAATTCGTCCACGGCCACGTGCTCTGGTGTCCCCTGAAGCATCCCGACGACACGATTCTGGGAGGATTGTGGATCGAGCGGGAGAGTCCTTGGCAGGAGAACGATGTGACGATCGTGCGTCGCCTGACCGGGAGCTTCGCCTATGCGTGGAAGGCCCTGTCGACTCGCCACATCGGGTGGACGGCGAAGCTCAAGCAGCCTTCGCTGATCGTGATTGCCGTTGCAGTCGCCGGCCTGCTCTGTCTCCCGGTCCGGATGTCAACCGTGGCTCCGGTGAAAGTGGTCGCGACGGATCCGGTGATCGTGAGTGCGCCCATGGACGGGGTGATCGCCGACGTGGTGGTCGAACCGAATACCATGGTGCAGCAGGATCGTCTGCTGCTGCGGTACGACGATACCAATATTCGGAACCAGTTCCGGGTGACCGAGCAACAACTGGCGGTGGCCAGGGCCGAACAGGCCCAGGCGATCCAGTCCGGGTTCGGCGATCCGGCGCGCAAGGCGGAGGTGCCGCTGAAGGCTGCGGAAGTCTCGCTCAAGGAGACGGAACTTGAGTATGCCCAGGAGATGCTTCGACAGATCGAGGTCCGGGCGCCTCAAGCGGGCTTGCTCCTCTATACGGACAAGTCGGACTGGATCGGGAAACCGGTGTCGGTCGGTGAGCGAATCATGGAAATCGCTGATCCACGGCGCATCGAGCTCCGCATCGATCTCCCCGTCAGCGACGCGCTGTTGTTGCGGGAAGGCGGGGACGTCGTCGCCTTTTTTGATGCGCTGCCCTTGGAATCGTTTCCGGGCGCGGTGCGTCGGACCAGTTATCACGCCGAGGTCTTGCCGGGGGATATCTTGGCCTATCGGGTCATGGCAGATCTTTCCCGCGTCGATCCTCGCATCCGCATCGGGTGGCAGGGATCGGCCAAGGTGTATGGTGAACAAGGGCCGCTGGCGTTCCTGTTGTTCCGTCGTCCGTTTGCCGCGCTCCGCCAACTCGTGGGGTTGTAACGTATGGCCGGTGTCACCCCCGCCCAGTCTCTCAAGGAGCGCCCGCTTCCTCCGCTTCGCAAGAATCTCCAGTTTCTCCGCGGCGCCCCGTCGCCGGAAGGCGTACCCACGTGGACGATCGTCGACCCGGTCCGTAATAAGTATTTTCAGATCGAATGGCAGGTCTACCAGCTCCTGGAGCGATGGAGTGCCGGCACGATCGAGTCGCTCGTGAAGGTGGTCGCGCGCGACACCACCTCGCGTCTCGGCGTTGAAGACGTCGAAGACTTCGTTCGATTTCTCTATGCGAACAATCTGACGGATCAATCGGCGAGCGGACACACGAAAGATTATGTCGAGCAGCAGGCCGCGCGCCGTCAGGCCTGGTGGCAGTGGTTGTTGCATCACTACCTGTTCATCAAGATCCCGCTGCTTCGTCCGGATGCGTTCATCCGCAGGACGCTCCCGCTGGTTGCGCCCCTGTATACCGCGGCAGCGGCCTGGATCTTCGCCCTCCTGCTCTGTGCCGGCCTCTTCCTCGTCAGTCGCCAGTGGGAGACGTTTCTGTCGACCTTCCTGCACTTCTTTAGTTGGCGCGGCGCCGTCATGTACGGGGCCGTGCTCTGCGGCGTCAAAGTGGTTCATGAAATGGGCCATGCGTACACCGCGACGCGATTCGGATGCCGGGTCCCGACCATCGGGGTGGCGTTCATGGTGATGATGCCGGTGCTCTACTCCGACGTGAGTGACGCGTACCGCCTGACCGACAAGCGAAAGCGATTGGCCGTGGCGGCTGCAGGGGTACTGGCGGAACTGGGCTTGGCTGCCGTGGCGACGGTGCTGTGGTCTTTTTTGCCGGACGGAACCGTGCGCAGCCTGGCGTTCGTCGTGGCCACGACGAGCTGGATCATGAGTCTGTCGGTCAATCTCAACCCGTTAATGCGATTCGACGGCTACTACTTGCTGGCCGACGGATTGGGAGTAGCAAATCTCCAGGATCGTGCGTTTGCCTTCGGTCAGTGGCGCCTGCGGGAATTGCTCTTTGCTCCTGGGGCCGCGCCGCCGGAGATGGTCGGAACGTCGAGGCGAAACAGTCTCGTGGCCTATGCCTGGGCTGTGTGGAGTTATCGGATCGTGCTGTTCACCGGCATCGCGATCATGGTGTACCACTACTCCTTCAAACTACTCGGGATAGCCTTGTTTCTCGTGGAGATCCTGTTTTTTGTCTGCCTTCCGGTCTGGCGCGAGTTGGAAGCCTGGTGGACTCGTCGAACTGTGTATGCCTCGACCCGGCGGTCGGCGTTGACGATGGCGATCCTGACGACCGGCATCCTGTTGCTGTGCATTCCCTGGGGCGGTCGTATCTCGATTCCTGCGGTGTTGCAATCGGCCACGTATGCCACGGTCTATATGCCCGCTCCTGGACGGATCGTCTCGGTGAGCGCACGCCCCGGGCAATTCGTGCAGGAGGGCGAGACGTTGCTGGTCATGGAAAGCCCGGAACTGATCAAGGCAGTTAAAGCCGCTCAGATCCACCTGGCGCGACTGGACCTCCGGACGCAGCGCCAAGCCGGCAACGCCGACGATCGTGCGCAGAGGTTGGTGATCCGCGAGGCGCTGAGCGCCAAGCAGGCGGAACTTGAGGGCATGATCGAGCGGCAAGAGGATTTCCTGCTGCGCGCGCCGATCGCGGGGGTTGTGGCGGACCGTGCGGAGTCGCTTTACCCCGGTCGATGGATCAACGCCGACCTGCCGGTTGCCTATCTCGTCGATCCGCTTCACGCGCATCTTACCGCGCTGGCATCTGTCGAGGATGTCCGGTTTCTTGCGCCTGGGCAGGAAGCACGGTTCATTCCTGATGATTTGACGCGTAGCACGAGGCAGGCGCGGGTGCTCGCCATCAGGGATCTCGATGAGCACGATGTGTCGGTTCCCTATTTCGCCTCGATTTATGGTGGGGAGGTCCCCGTCCGGAAAGATGTTCGGGGACGACTCCAGGCCGAACAGTCTGTGTACCGGGTGGAGTTCGAGGTGCAAGATCACGATGAGCCCCTGCAGCATGCCGTCACGGGGCAGGCCCTAGTCACGGGGCCGCACCGCAGTCTCGCCGGGCGGATCTGGGATCGGGTGGCAGCCGTCTTGGTTCGAGAAAGCGGATTCTGACGGCGATTGGTGTCGAGCACGATCGCCCCTGGGAGTCTGGTGGGCGGCTGGCGAGATCGTCGTGGTTAGTCTGCCTGTTCATTTGTGCGTGTTGGAAGCAGTTCAACGTCCCGCATTCCTGGCCGGGCCTGGCTCCTCCCGATCGGCTGCTCAGGTTTCAGCTCGTGTAACGCTAATCCGATGAAGACACAGGGGAATTGGAATCTGAAGGCGGGGCAAGGATGGGGTGGTTCGGCTTCATGAACAAGCAATCAGGCGACGACGCGAATGCGCGCAAGTCTTCCGAGTCTTCGAAGCCACCGCCGACGAAGAGCTCGTTGACGTCGTTGTTTCTCTCCCTCGAGCAGCGCTTGATGTTCGATGCGGCTGCGGCAGCTACCGCAGCCGAGGTTGCCGGTGAAGCGGTCGCACAGGAACAGGCCGACGCGGCCGTCTCCGCGGACGGCCCGGCAGAGGGCTCAGCCCACGATTCACACGAGGGCCATGAGGTGGTCGACGCCCTGGAGACGTTTCTGCCTGAGAAATCTCCGGCTGAGATCGTCTTTGTCGATCCGACCGTGCCGGACTATGCCACGCTGCTTGCCGGAATCACTCCCAACATTGAAGTGGTCATGCTCGACGGCGGGCAGGATGGGATCACGCAGATGGCCGATGTCTTGTCGAGTCGCACGGGGATCGACGCCATTCACATCATCTCGCATGGTGAAGCCGGCACGTTGCAATTGGGCACGGGCACGCTCAATGCCGAGACCATGTCCGGTCACTACGCGGAAGAACTTTCGACCATACGACAGGCGCTCTCGGAGCAAGCCGACATTCTGGTGTACGGCTGCGATTTTGCCGCGGGTGAAACCGGGCAGGACGCCGTCGACTGTCTCGCGCAACTCACGGGTGCCGACGTGCAAGCCAGCACTGATGTGACCGGTCATGCCTCACTGGGTGGAGATTGGGATCTCGAAGTGCGAACCGGCGCCATTGAAGCCCGCATCGCGATTGATGTCCAGGAACAGACAGACTGGGTTGGGTTACTGGCGGCGCCGGTATTGGATGCCACAAGGAGTCCCACTCTGAATGCCGTGACCGAGGATGCCGGCGCACCGTCAGGATCGGTGGGTACACTCGTGTCCTCGCTCGTCGATTTCGCCGCGCCATCGGGGCAAGTCGACAACGTGACCGATGCAGACGGCGGGGCGCAACTCGGCATTGCGATCTCGGGTGCGAATACCAGCAACGGGACCTGGTGGTACAGCATCAACAATGGTTCGACATGGAATGCGCTGGGGGCCGTCAGTGACGGGAGTGTCAGGCTCCTGGCCGCCAATGCGAGTACGCGGATCTATTTCCAGGCGGATGCGAATTACAACGGCACCGTGAGTGATGCGATTACCTTTCATGCCTGGGATCAGACGAGTGGAACCAACGGTGGAACGGCCGATCTGACCGCGACATCGACGGTGCGGGACCAGTTCAACACAGTCTCCTATTCCAACAATAACGGGACGGTCAATTGGGGCGGGTCCTGGCAAGAGATCGGCGAAAGCAACGGGACGGGCAGCGGCATGGTCGTCGTGAATAGTTACGCCGGTCTGTCAGGGAATTCTCTGCAGATTGAAACCGATTTCCTGTCCCGTGGGGCGAGTCGGCACGTTGATCTGAGTACCGCCACTTCCGCCACGCTTTCGTTCGACTATATCCGCCAACATGGCGGCGGTACCAAAGGCGCTGTATCCGTGGAGGTCTCTAACGGCAAGGCTTGGACCAATCTTCAGACTTTTTCGATCGATGCGACGGATGCCTCGGCGCAAAGTGTGAAAATCGATATCAGCGCATACGCCAATGCGAATACCCAGGTTCGATTTATCGTCACTGGAAGCGACTCCATGGGACGGTTGCACGTCGATAACATCGAGGTGACCGCAAGCGGCATCGGTGGAGGTGCGAGCGCGTATAGTCACGCGGCCGACACGGCCGCGTTGACGGTGACTGCGGTCAACGATGCGCCGACGGATGTGAGTTTGTCCGCCAATACCGTGGCGGAAAATGCCGCGAACGGGACCGTGGTGGGGACGGTCAGCGGGACGGATACTGACAGCGGCGACACGAAGACGTACAGCTTGACGGACAGCGCCGGGGGCCGCTTTGCGATCAACAGCGGGACGGGGGTCATCACGGTGGCCAACGGGACCCTGCTGAACTACGAAGCGGCCACGAGCCATAGCGTGACGGTGCGGGTGACGGACCGGGGCGGGCTGACCTACAACGAGACCTTTACCATCAACCTGACCAACGTCAATGACGCCCCGTCGGGCACCACGGCGACGGTCACGCTCACCGAAGATACGTCCCATACGTTCACCAGCACGAACTTCGGCTTCAGCGATGCGGACGTGGGCGACAGCTTCAGCGCCGTGCGGATCGATACGGTGCCGACCGCCGGGCGGCTGACCCTGTCGGGCGTGGCGGTCACGGCGGGGCAGGTGGTGTCGGTAGCGGATCTGACGGCGGGGAACCTGGTGTTTACGCCGGCGGCCAACGCCAACGGGACAGGCTACGCCCGCCTCACGTTCTCCGTGCGGGACAGTGCCAATGCCTATGATCCCACCCCCAACACCCTCACCCTCAATGTTACCGCCGTCAACGATGCCCCGGTTCTGGTCGTGAACAGCGGAAGCACGGTCGCCGAGGGAGGCACGGATATCATCGGCAGCAGCGAGTTGGCCGTGTCCGACGTCGACCATGGCGCCGCACAACTGACCTATGCTATCGGAACCGGTCCTGCGCATGGCCGGGTTGAATTGACGACAAGGCCGGGTGTGCCTGCGACATCCTTTACGCAGGCGGATATCGCGGCCAATCGCCTTGTATACGTCCACAACGGATCCGAAACAACCAGCGACAGTTTTACCTTCACCGTGCGGGATAGAGCGGGCGGCGCCTTGGCGGCGACAACAGTCACCCTCACCATTACGCCAGTCAACGATGCGCCGACGATCGTGAGCGACGGCGGCGGGGGCACCGCCGCGATCAACGTGGCGGAACATGTCAGCGCGGTCACGATGGTGGGCGGCAGAGATGCCGATCTCCCTGCGCAAACGCTCTCCTATAGTGTGAGCGGCGGCGTGGATCAGGCGCTGTTTACGATTGATGCTGCGACCGGCGCCCTAAGCTTTACGGTTCCACCAGACTTCAGCGTGCCCACCGATTCGAACGGGGACAACGTCTATGTCGTCCAGGTCCGGGTCACCGATACGCAGGGCGCGAGTGTGACGCAGACGCTTCACATCACTGTGACGGACGTCGCCGAGAGCAGCGTGCCTGCGGGGCTGCCACCGTCCCTCGTCCCAACCACTCCACCGGCTGTTCCCACGCAGACTCCGGTTCTTGCCCCGCTCAACCCGGTTGTGTCAGGGCCTGTGATCGAAGCGGCTGCCCCCGGCGCACGGTTTGCGGATGGCGAGTCGGGCGTTCGATCGGCGTATCAGATATCCGGAGAAGCGCCGTTCAGGCCGGAAGCGCTGCGCCCGGGCGAAGCCTCGACTCGCGGGGTGGATGGCGAGGGGAGAGTGAACGATCAATCTGCGCCGGTGCCGCCGGTTACGCTCTCCGCAGAAGACACTCCTGTGAACGGGCAGGAAGCAGGACGCTCACCAGACGTGCTGAGTGAGCTGCTGTTTGCCAAATTGGATGCGGTGATCGAGGAATTGGAACAAGCGGTAGCGACTGATGTCGCTCAGCAGATCTCTATGACCAGAATCGCCGCCGCGGCCGGTGTGGTGTTGTCCGCCGGGTTCGTCGCGTGGGCCCTGCGCAGCACGGCATTGGCGACGAGCCTCTTTGCGACGGTTCCGGCCTGGCAGACCGCCCATCCCCTTCCGGTCCTTGCCGCGCATCGCCGCGAGCGAAAAGAGCAGAAACGCGAACAACAAGATGTCGCGCGGGAGGAGCCGGTCGAGTAACGGGGGCTGTGAGAGGAACCGGGCGGCACCAGAGTCTGATCCGTCCTCCGACCCCAGCCCCGGCTTTAGAAACGAAGGATCCAAGCCGATACAGGTAACCGGGGACTTTGCAACCGTCGCAGGCGCACCGCGTCGCAAGGAGGATCGTCTATCATGGCATCGGCGCAAGAACTTGTTCAGTCCTGCTCAAACGTCTTTACCCTCCCGGAGATTTACTTCCGCGTCCGCGATGTCGTCGACAATCCCGATTCCACCATGGATGATCTGGCGCGCGTGCTCAAGATGGATCCGGGAATTTCAGCCCGCATGCTCAAAATTGTCAACAGCCCACTCTACGGATTTCCCAAGCAGGTCGATACGGTGACCCGCGCCGTGAATTTGCTCGGCATGCAGGCAGTGCGTGATCTGGTGACCGCGACGACGGTCGGTCGTAGCTTCAGCGGCATGACGGTGCAGATCATGGACCTCTCGGCCTACTGGCGGAAAAGCGTCCTCTGCGCGTTGATGGCGGGCAAGATCGCCAAGGCCTGTGGTATCGAAGATAGCGAACGGTTTTTCATCGAAGGGCTCCTGCGGGACATCGGCCACCTCGTGCTCTATCAAACGATTCCGGAACGCGCGCAATCGGCCTTGATTGAAGCGGGGAACCTGGGAGAACCCTTGGCGGAAGTCGAGCAATCCAATTTCGGGTGTGATTTCACGGAGGTCGGCGCCGAATTGATCCATTCCTGGGGCATGCCGATTCAAATCGAGCAGGCGATTCGCCATCAGTTGGCCCCGGAAGAAGCCGGCGACTATGCGCTGCACGCCTCCATGGTGCATCTTGCCGGCGCGGTGGTCGACCACGAAGAGCTGCACCCCGCGCAGGCGCCGCAGGATGTGTCCTTTCGGGCGGCGGCCTTACAGGCGACCAATTTTAAAGCGGAAGAGCGGCCTGCGTTACTCAAGGAAGCGACGGAGCAGTTGCAGGAGACCGTGAAGTTGTTCAGCCCTGTGGCGATGGCCGCCTAGCCCCTCTATGATTCGCCGGCGGCGTGACTCGGTGTCGGGACGCGTCGCCGGCAGACGAAATTTCCTTTCAGAACCTCCCACGTTCCTTTCTCCCGGTTCCTCTCGCGATGCACGCAGAGACGGCCGTCGGCCACCAACCCTGTGGATCGCCACGGGTGACTCGACAGGCAGTCTCCTCGCTCTCCTTGACCGCCGCGCTCAAGACGCGTACACAAGCAGCCTCACCCGGAAGGAGAGCTGTGATGACTCACGCGCCTCATACGGAAACACATTTCACCGCGACGGCAACGGTGCGCGACATTGTGATCGGCATGGCCGACGGGTTGACGGTTCCCTTTGCCCTGGCGGCAGGCCTCTCAGGCGCGGTGACCTCCTCCGCTCTGGTGGTGACCGCAGGCCTGGCGGAGATCGCCGCGGGTTCAATCGCGATGGGCTTGGGCGGGTATCTGGCCGGCAGGACGGAAGCGGAACATTATGCTGCGGAACGGGTGCGGGAATTCCGCGAGACCGAGC
The DNA here is from genome assembly GCF_905220995.1 of Nitrospira defluvii. Taxonomy (NCBI): domain Bacteria; kingdom Pseudomonadati; phylum Nitrospirota; class Nitrospiria; order Nitrospirales; family Nitrospiraceae; genus Nitrospira; species Nitrospira defluvii. Next base: position 235,405 of record NZ_CAJNBJ010000002.1, on the reverse strand, counting down.
ATATTCCGGAACGGGAGGCCGAGGAGGTGTACGAGATCTTTCGCGGGTATGGTTTGCAGAAAGAGCAGATCGTGCCCCTGGTCGAGACGCTCCGGGCCGATCCTTCGCGCTGGGTCGATTTCATGATGCGCTTTGAGCTGGGCCTGGAGGCCCCGGACCCGGCACGCGTGCGCATCAGTGCCTGGACGATTGCGCTCGCCTATGTCGCGGGGGGGATTATTCCCTTGCTGCCCTATATGCTGGTGCACGACGTCCAGACCGCCCTGTGGTGGTCGGCGGCCGTGACCCCGGTCGCGTTATTCCTGTTTGGATATGTGAAGAGTCGATTCACGGGGGTTCCGCCCTGGCGTGGCGGGTTCCAGACGGTGATGGTCGGCGGGTTGGCTGCGGCAGCCGCCTTCGGGATCGCCCGGTTGATCGGTTAACCGCACGCGTTTACTTTCTTTCCTCTGCCTCGTTAGACTGCGGGCATGGGTACCGAGCCGTCTTCGCCCGTCACATCCGCCCAGCCGACCGCGACTGATCCTATCGATCGAGTCATCGCTTATCACCTTCGAACCAAACATCATTTTAATCGATACGCGAAGTCGTTGGGGTTTTTGGATTGGGCGAATCAGCCCAATCCGTTTCGGCGGTTCGAGGGGACGCAGCTGATCCGGTTGCCGCTGTTGAATCCGAAAGACGACCTGCTGTCGCCGTCCTATGACGCCATCTATCAGCCAGGCGCAGTGGCCTCGCAGCCATTGACCATCCGGACCATCTCACGATTTTTCGAGCTGGCGCTTGGGCTTTCGGCGTGGAAGAAGGCGGGCGAGTCGGAGTGGGCGCTGCGTAATAATCCTTCCTCAGGCAATCTGCATCCGACGGAAGGGTATGTGGTTCTTCCACCGATGGATGCATCGGCACTGCGGCCGGGCCTCTATCATTATGCTCCCAAGGAACATGGGTTGGAGTTGCGGATTGAGTATCCTCCTGAACAGCTCACGAGGCTGCTGGCCGAGTTTCCGTCCGGGGCCTTCCTGTTCGGCCTCACGTCCGTGCATTGGCGCGAAGCCTGGAAGTATGGCGAGCGGGCATTTCGTTACTGCAACCACGATGTCGGGCACGCGCTTGGCTCTGCGAGGGTCGCGGCTGCCGCCCTGGGGTGGAAGATGACTCTGCTCGACGGGGCGGATCAAAACCAAGTGGCACGGGTGCTGGGCACGCATCGGGCGGAGGACTTCGGCGAGGCCGAACCGGAACATCCCGATTGCCTAGCGGTGATCTGGGCGGCGGAAGGCGTGAAGCGTGAAGCGTCGTTTGTGCAGCGCGCAGAGTCAGCCGCAATCCCCTTGTCTCTCGATCCAGAGCTGGTGAAGGAGTTGACGGCCGGAGCATGGCATGGCAAGGCCAATCGGTTGAGTCGGGAGCATGGCGTGCACTGGGATGCCATCGACGAGGCTGCGGACGCTTCGTGGAAAACCAGCACGGAACATCGAAGCCTTTCGCCGGCACCGCTTCCATCGGCGCGCTTAGACGGGTCTCAAGGGGCATACTCGGGACAGGAGGCCGGTACGATCATCAGGCAGCGCCGCAGCGCCGTCGCCTTCGATGCTCGGACGGCCATTTCTGCCGCAACGTTGTTTCGTATGTTGCAACGGCTCATGCCGCAAGCCGGTACGCCGCAGCTCAATCGTCCCATGCCCTGGGATCTCCTACCCTGGGAGCCGGCGATCCATCTTATGCTGTTTCTCCATCGGGTCGACGGGTTGGCGCCGGGACTCTATCTGTTGGCACGTGATGCGGAACAGCTGCCCTTGCTGAAACGCTCGATGAATCCGGACCTGGAATGGACTCCGGCCCCGGGCTGTCCGGATGATCTGCCGCTGTACTGGCTGCTGCAGGGTGATGCGCAACGTCTCGCGGCCCAAGTCAGTTGCCATCAAGGCATTGCAGGCGACAGCGCATTTTCACTCGGGATGGTGGCAGATTTTGAGGGCCGCTTGCGGCAGGGGGGTGCCTGGTGGTATCCACGAGTGTTCTGGGAAGCCGGCTTGGTCGGCCAGGTGCTGTATCTGGAGGCTGAGGCGGCCGGCGTGCGTGGGACCGGGATCGGCTGTTTCTTCGATGATCCGGTTCATGAGATCGTCGGGATCAAGGACCTAGCGCTGCAATCGCTCTATCACTTTACGATCGGCGGCCCGGTGGACGACGGGCGGCTGTTGACATTGCCTCCTTATTACCACCTCCAAGGTGAGTGACTGCACAAGACCGGTTGCGCACGGGAGTCTTACGACGAGAGACGAGGAACGCATTCATCATGTTCAAGATTAAGAAGAAAATCGACAAGCCCAAACCGCCGATTTTGTATAACGTGATCGAGGACTACTCGGAGTTCGACGCGCCAGGAAACGTGACCGTCTGTGCGATGACCCTGCCGGAGAACCTGCCGGGCCATGCGAAAATCCTCTCGGAAAGTTACGAGGTGCCGCTGGAGCAGATGATGCAACTCCTGACGGATGGGGGCGTCTACGTCTATCCGCAAGTCGGCGGGTTGCTGACGCGCGGACTCTTTGCCTGTCGTGTGGATGCGAGCGGCGAGACTCCGAAACAGACCTGGGTGTTGGATCTCATGCAGTTCGCGGAAGCGGAGCAATTGGCTCGGGCACGGTCCCTCACGCTGATGGAAGCGGCCACGGAGGTGTTCTATCGCACCCTTCCGGAAGAGCTTAGAACCAAACTCGCGAAAAAAAATCTGGGGCTCGACTACCGGACGCTGGATCGTGCCGTCGCGAAAGGCGGCGACATCAAGTTTATCGACTTCCGCAAGGACTGGTCTCCGCACTTCAAACGGCTCTGCATCATGCCCGACGGACGTCTCGTGGAAACGGGAGGATTGGAGGAGTTCGCACAACTACACCAGATTACGGCGGCGCAGGCGAAGAAGCTGGTCGAGGAGGGCGGGACGATGGAGGTGGCCGGCGGAGAAGTACTTGCCTGCCAGATTGTGAACGGCCAGCCGGCCGTGGCGCGCTTCAGTGCTAAGAACTATAGCAAGGCCAAAGAGTTGGTCGCCACCAAGGGCCTGCACATCATGGACGCATTAAGCGAAGTAGCCTACAACGATGCCATGATGATGCGGACTCTGCAGCGGAAGGATCTGGGCGCTCGAATTTAGCAGTCTGCAGGGTCCGCTTGTCCGCGCCCCCGGACGCTACTCACCGGGGCCGGGCGCGCCCCCGTGTCACACCTGCAGGGCTTTACCGGCTTCCCCCCCCGATCAATTTCGGCAGTTGTGCAGGGGTATTTGCTACGACGCAGGTTCCACCGCCACAGCTGTTCTTCTGAGATAGTACGCTCCAAGTTTCATCCCGATATACGCACCCAGAACATTGTTCAGCAAATCAAGGAGTGATGTGCTCCGGTTGTGACAATACACCTGGTAATACTCAATCCCGAATGAGAGGGTGAAGGCCATGAGCATGAGCAGGCCTGGAGAGAAGGGTTTGTCAGCGTCCCCGCGCAGGGTGTACAGCAGGCCGAAGGGAACAAAGAGGATGACATTGGCGACGGCGTCGACGCCTAGATCCAACAGGATAGCGGGGGAGGCTAACTGATCCGGCGTCGGGACCCAGCGAATATATTGCCAGTGGGCATGGCCGACGAAATTATGGAGGGGAAGGATGCCGACAAGTAGGATGAGGATGCTCCAGGCAAACCACAAAACCGATGCGCGAGAGGAGATTAGCGACACGAGAGCCTGATGGTGGCGGTCCGCTGCACGGTTGATTCTTGCAGAATCGGCGGCAGCGTTTCCAGTAGTTTTTCCTGTTGGAATGATCGCGGGGCGCCGCCACGCGGGTGGCCGGGGAGTGAGATTACTTCTGAGCCAGTTCCGCTTCGACCGCGCTGAGCATTTCCTTCAGATCGAAGGGTTTTTCAAACGTGCGGTGTGCGCCGAACAACCGCGCGATGTCCAAAAAGTTGCGATCTCCCTGCGCGCCGGTCATGGCGATGATCTTGGTGTCCATGTACTCACGGGTCAGCTGCAACGTGGCTTCCAGTCCATCCACCTCCGGCATCAGCAAGTCCATGATAAGCAGATCGGCTTTATGCTTCTGGTAGAGATCCAACGCCTCGCGTCCATCCTTCGCTTCGACGACTGTATGCCCGGATCGCTCCAGGACCTCCCGCAAGAGGCCGCGGATGGAGGGTTCGTCGTCGATTACCATGATGGTCGCCATAGCTACTCCTCAGGAAGATGTCAGGTTGCCGTTTCGGGAGAGGGGCTGCTCCAGGGAGGAGCTTGCCTGCAGACACCTCAACTCGTAGAAGAAGCTTACCGCCGGGAGGAAAGTCTGTCCAGAAAAGAGTCGGAACCAGCGTGAAATCGACCGGCTGTTCGGACGATTCGTATTGATTCCGCAAGGGCTTACGAACCGGCATCGCCGTTGGATGCGCGGGGAGCGCCAGGGGTTGCCTTCCGTCTGTCCTGCACCGCAACGTATGAATAGATCGCTGGAATGACGAGCAGCGTGAGCGCTGTGGAGGTCAGCAGGCCGCCGATCACCACGGTGGCCAGCGGCCGCTGGATTTCCGCACCCATACTCGTGGCCAGGGCCATTGGGAGAAACCCCAGGCTGGCGACCAGGGCCGTCATCAACACGGGTCGCAGGCGATCCATCGCACCCTGGATGACGGCCTGATCCGTGGGAGTACCCTCCGCTTCAAGGTGACGGATATGACTGACCAGTACCACGGCATTGAGGACGGCAATGCCGAACAAGGCGATAAAGCCGATGATCGCGGAGATGCTGAGGGGCAACCCCCGCAGCCACAACGCCAGAATCCCGCCCGACAGGGCCAGCGGCACATTGAGGAAAATGAGCAGGGCAGGCCGCAGCGTGCCGAAGATCACGGATAACATTCCCAGAATCAGCATGAGAGTGACCGGCACGATCATGGCCAGACGTTTGCTCGCCTCCTGCAGATGTTCGTATTGTCCGCCCCAGATCAGCTCATATCCTGGCGGTAGCGCGACCGCCTGGGCGACGGCGCGTTGAGCCTCGGCCACAAAACCGCCGAGATCACGACCGCGAATATTGGTTTCCACCACGATCCGCCGCTGCACGTGCTCGCGGCTGACCTGTGCCGGACCGGAATCGAGCAGAATGTTGGTCACGCGTGAGAGTGGGACAAGTTCTCCATGCATGGTCGGTATGAGCAGACTGCCCAGAGAGCCGGGATCACGGGAGACACGTTCCGATAACCGCACGACCAGCTCGAACCGCCTGGAACCCTGCACGACGGTTCCCACGACCGTGCCGACCCTGGTTGATTGGATCAGGGCGAGCACTTCCTCGGCCGTGAGCCCGTAGCGGGCGATTTCCGCGCGATCGACAATGACACGTAGCAATGGGAGTCCGGCGACCTGTTCGACTTTGACATCCGCTGCGCCCGGTACGTGTTGAAGCGTCCGTGCCGCACGTTCGGCCTGCTGTTTCAGCACTTCGAGATCCGGGCCGAAAATTTTGACCGCGAGATCGGACCGCACTCCGGCAATCAATTCGTTGAAGCGCATTTCGATCGGTTGGGTGAAACTGAGCCCGACGCCAGGCACCTGATCGAGGATCTGCTTTCTCATCGCGTCGATCAGTTCGTCGCGGCTGTGTGCCGTGACCCAGTCGTGCTGGGGTGTCAGGATGACGAAGACGTCGGACATTTCGACACCCATGACATCCGTCGCCACTTCCGGGCTGCCGGTACGTGTGACGACCCGCGTGACTTCGGGAAAATGTCGCAGGACCCGTTCGATATCCAGTGCAGTGGTAACCGATTCGCTCAATGAGATGCTCGGGAGTCGCCACACTTGCACCGCGAGGTCCCCTTCCTCCAGGCGCGGGACGAATTCGATTCCCAACCTGCTTCCAGCCAGGAGGCTGACGGCAAAGAGCCCGACCGCGATCGACGCGGGCAAAACGGGGCGGGACATGGCCCGCTGCAGCCACGGCGCATAGATCCGCCTCAACCCGCGAATCACGAACGTGGCCTCCGTAGCGGGTTTGGGCCGCAAGAACCAAAAGGACAATAATGGCGTGACCGTTAGGGCGACGAGGAGGGAACCGGTCAGAGCCATGATGACCGTCACTGCCATCGGGCGGAACATTTTTCCCTCGATGCCGGTCAGTGCTAGGATCGGAACGTACACGAGAATGATGATCGTCACGGCCAGCGTCATGGGACGCAGGACCTCGCGTCCCGCGGCCAGCACTTCGTTCAATCGTGCTTCCCGAGTCGGCGTCGGTCTCTCTGCCAGTCGCCGGAGGATGTTGTCGATCATCACAACGGAGCCATCGACCAGAAGTCCGAAGTCGATCGCACCAAGGCTCATGAGATTGCCGGAAAGTCCCGCCTGCATCATGCCGATGAAGGCGATCAGCATCGCGAGGGGGATGGCGGAAGCCACGATGAGCCCCGCACGCAGATCGCCCAGAAACAGAAAGAGGACGGCAATGACGAGGAGGCCGCCCTCCAGTAGGTTATTGCGTACGGTCTGCATGACCTTCGAGACGAAGATCGTACGATCGTAATAGGGTTCGATGGTGACGCCGGCGGGCAGGGTAGCCTGAATGTCCTGCACGCGTGCCTTTACCCGGGTGACCACCTCCTGGGCATTCTCCCCGGCGAGCATCTGCACCATGCCGATCACGGTCTCGCCCTCGCCCATGGCCGTGGCGGCTCCGATTCTGAGCGCCGAGCCCTCTTTCACCTCGGCGAGGTCGGCAATGTAGATCGGCACGCCGCCTGGCCCATGGGCCACGACAATCCGGGCCAGGTCGCTCACCTGCGTGGCGAGGGCTTCTCCCCGAATCAGCAATTGCTCACGCTGATGCTCAATGTATCCACCCCCGGCAAGAGCATTGTTGCGCTGCAGGGCGTCAAACACCTGTTTGAGCGACAATTTGAACGACAACAATTTCGACGGATCGACGAGGACATGAAACTGCTGAGGCTCGCCGCCCCAGATATTGACCTCGACCACGCCGGGCACGGCGCGCAACTTCATGCCGACGTCCCACTGGAGAAGTGTTCTCAGGGCCATCGGACTGTAGCCGCCACCTTTAACTGTGAATTGATACACCTCGCCCAGCCCTGTCGTGAGCGGCCCCATCATTGGGCGGCCATATTCTGCCGGAATGCGTTCCACCGCCTGGGCCAACCGTTCTGCAACGAATTGCCTGGCTCTGTAGATGTCCGTCCGATCGTCGAAGATGGCTGTCACGGCGGAGAGGCCATACCGTGAAATGGACCGCAGCTCGCGCAGGGCCGGCAGGCCGTTTAATGAGGCTTCGATGGGAAATGTCACGAATTGTTCCACCTCGACCGGCCCCAGCGCGGGGGCATGCGTGAGAATTTGCACCTGAACCGGCGTCAGGTCGGGAACCGCGTCGATCGTGAGGTGCGCGAACGACCAGAGGCCGGAGCCGATCACAACGGCGATGGCCACGAGGGTAAAAAACCGATAGCGGAGCGAAAAGGTCAACAGATGATTCATGCGCGCCTCATTCGCCCGAGCCGATGTGTTCTTTCAGCAGCACATTTTTCAGATCAAACACGCCGTTGGTGACGATACGGTCGCCTTCCTGTACGCCGCGCCGGATTTCGATCCAGCCGCCGCCCTCTCGGCCGGTCTCGATCGGCACGAACATGTAGCCCTCTCCGGTTTCGATGAAGAGCCCATGGGTGTTCTCGATGGTGGTCATGGCGGTGATGGGAACGCTCAGCACCGGAGGACCGGACCAGACGAGCGCTACCTCCACATATTCGCGTGGCTTCAACTCTCCCTTGAGGTTGGCTACTTCGAACCTCACGCGAATGGTTCGGGTGGTCTCGTCGGCGACCGGCGCAAGGTAGGTGAGGGGTGCGACGACAGCGTCGCCGCCCTTCGGTGTAATCGTGCCGGAGTCGCCTTCCTTGAATTTACGAGCCTGTTCGATGGGCAGATTGGCAAAGACCCAGACGCGGCCGGTATCGACGACTTCAAACAATTCGTCACCGGGCGCGACCCCCTGTCCGCGCACCGCGTTCTGAGTGACCACGGTGCCCGCAATGGGGGCGGTGAGGGTATAGAGATGCCGCTCTTCGTGTTGTCCACGGTCGAGTTCGGCGGTGGAGACTCCCATGTTGGTGAGTTTTTCGCGGATGTGTTGGAACCGCGCCTGTGTTTCCAGGTACAGGCCTTTATCCTCGATCAGCTTGCGTTCCGTGACGATGTCGTCTGCGCGCAATTTCTTGGTCCGGCGAAAACTGTTTTCCGCCACATCGGCCTGTGCCTTCCCGACCAGGTATTCCTCGATCAGTTGATCGAGCTGCAGGCTGCCGATGGCGATGAGCGGCTGGCCCTTTTTCACCCGATCACCCAATTGCACGTGGATCTGCTCCACCTGGCCGCCGATGCGGGACGTGATCTTGGCCACCTGTTTGAGGTCGAGGGCGACCTCGCCGGGGGCGGTGACCTGTTCTGGAACGGCCCTTAGGGCGGCAGGCTCGGTGCGGAGGCGCGCCTGCACGGCCGGTGGAGGATGAATGGCGCTCTTCTTGCCGGTCGCCGCCGGTGTCCCTCCGCTCGTGGCTGCTTGTGGCGGCTGGGCTCCCTGGTCGTTGCAGGCCGAAAGCAGCCAGAGCAGCGCGGGCACTATCCCGATCGCCGTCAATCGTCTAGTCATTGCCGCACTCCAATGGTCGGTTCACTCTGCGATCAGCATTCATAATGAGGTTCCCAGCGCACGCTCCAAACGGGCCAAGGCGATGGAGAGGTCGGCCCGCACCTGGGCATATTCGAGTTGGGTCTGTCGGAACACCCGCTGCGCGTCCAGCACGTCCAGGAGACTGGCTGCGCCATGGCGGAAACTCGTGCGTGCCACCGTCAGCGTCTGCTCGGCCTGTTTCAGTAAACCGCTTTCGAATAGGGAGAGCTGCTCCTGCGCCGTGCGCACCTCCTGAGTATGTTGGGTGATGGCCTGCTCCAATTCCTGTTGCGCCCGCACGCGTTCCGCGTCGGCCCGATGTTTGGCGCCCAGTGCGGATTGAATTTCGCCTTGTCGCCGGTACCATAGCGGAAGGGGCAGGGCCAGGCCGGCAGTGACGGATTCGTCGCCCGCCTCGCGATGGTAACTGCCGATTACGCTGACATTGGGCACACGGGCCTCGCGCTCGAAGCGCAGTGTGTGGTCGGCCTGCTCCTGTAGTTTGCTGACACGTCGAATGGCCGGGTGTTGTTCCAACGCCTGCGTCGCCAACCCGTCTGTCTCAATGCCCTGCTTGGGCCGGTGAAAGTCGCCTCGAACGGAAAAGTTCTTGCCGAGTGATCCGGCAGTGAGGGTATTCAGCCGCGCCTTGGCCACCAGTAACGCATTGTGTGCCCTGGCCACTTCCTTCTTGGCCTTCTGTACTTCTACTCCGGCTTTCAAGGTATCGAAGGAGGTGGCCTCGCCTGCTGCCACACGCGCTTGCACTGTGCGCAAGACCTCTTCCACATTCGCGACATTCTGGGTGGCCAGCTCGACATCGCGTTGGCCGAAGAGGAGGTGATAGAACGCAATTTTCACATCGGCGAGTAACGAGAGGCGGGCGTCTTCCAGGGCGGCGTTGGCTCCGGCCACACCGGCATCGGCTGCCTCCTGGCGAGCCTGGCGTTTGGCCGTCCATTCAAGGGGTTGTTCCACGGTGAACGTCCGCTCGGTGACATGTGTCCCGGTACTCGGGTCACGAATCGCGCCGCGCCCGGCAATGCCGGTGATGGAAGGATTGGGATAGGCACCGGCCGCGATCTGTTGGCCCTGGCTTTGTTTGACAAAGCCCTCGACTCCGGCCAGCGTGGGATTGTGCCGCATGGCCAGGGCAAGAATGTCGGGTAGTGCGTAAGCGGTGGGGCTGGTTTCTCCGGCCCAGGTTGTCTGGTCAGGCAGGCCAAGCCCGGCTGCGCCGAACATAACGATGGAAAAGAGCACACGACAGATCATGGACGTTTCCTCCCTGTGCGTGATATCGCGATAGAGGGTCAAACACACGATGCTTGGCAGGATGCGGAACACGTCCGCTAGGGGCGTCCTCACCTCACTCCGGGGTTCACCGTGCCGCGAGAGCGCAATTCGCCTGCTCGCTTGCGACGGCCTTGCTGGGCAGCCCTTTCGCGCATTCCTGCCTTTGATCTGAACGCAAGACTGCACGTGGAGCCCCGCGTGGACTGTGATGCGACGAGCGAGTGTTTTCGCAACCTGTTAGGCGATGGAGAGGGACGGGGGTGCACGTGCGGGAATATCGACGAGGGCCGGCGTGAGAGCGGGAGGAGACCAATTATCCTCGTAACGCTGGTGATGGGGTACAGGATCGGGGCGCAGGTGATGGGCAAGAACGAACACCTGCGTCGACGTAGGTTTGATCGGTTTGCGGTCGGTTGCGTCGTTGAGAAGGGAGAAGCTTAATTCGGGATCCGTCGTCCAGGTCTGCGGCCCCCCGGTGGAGAACGTAGGGCCTGTTTCCTCGCCGGCCGGTGACGTCGACCCTTCCTGAGGTTCGCCGAACTCGCCCTCCAAGTCACCCGAGAAGACGGTATGGATAGCCATGGCATGCACATGTCCGGCCTCTCCATGATGCGGATGGGTCTCGGGGTGAATATGAAAGAGGGGAAGTGCGAGCAACCACAACACCGCCCACCCACGCAACAGGTGGTCGATTTGAGGACATCGCAGGGAGAGGTTCTGCACGAGAGATCGCATGGTGAGCAAACGCTATCATAGGCGGATCATCACATCAAGCAACGGTATGGAAGCGAAACGGGCGTGACCGTCACTTCCTTGGGCAATGCACCTTCTTCGAACGCGGCCTTCTGTCTACGCCAGACTTGAACTTAACTTCCCTGTTGTGCGCATATGCACGGGTGTGCGTGGATGCACGTGACTCAAGGCGGGGGGCTTGTGGCCGTCCGGACTGGCAACAAGTTCGTTCCCTCATTTTCCGCATTTCACAGGATTTCGCGTGTGGTTGCACTCTAGGCCCTGTTCTTGCTGATGATGCCGCGCAGAGTATGTGTGTTAAGGAGACCTTGGCGTTATGGATGGTATCTTTCCACTGCTGACAATCTTTGCGCCTCTGCTGGGCACCCTGCTGATCGCTCTCTTCCATCGGGAGCTTGGAGAGCGTGTTGCACGCCTCGGCATCGGGGCGCTCTGGTGTTCAGCGCTGACCTCACTGGTCACCCTTGCCCTGGTGTTGTACGAGGACCCGATCCGTCTCACAATTCTGGGCGCGCCTTCGGGGGCGTTGACCTATACGATTCTCATCGATCGCCTGGCCGGCGTCATGATGGTGCTGATCAGCCTCGTCAGCCTGATCATCCATGTGTACTCCGAGCGATACATGGTGGGTGACGCCGGCTATACCCGGTTTTTTGCGTTGTTGGGAGGCCTGACCTCGGTGCTGCTGAGTCTGGTCAGCAGCGGCAATCTGCTCTGGCTGTTTGTCTGCTGGCATTTGGTGACGTGGTTGCTCGCGTCGCTGTTGGTGTGCAACCCGTCGAGTCGTCCGGCCAGGGAAGCAGGACGCATGACGTTCTGGGTGCAAACGCTCGGCGATGCCGCGTTTTTCCTGGCGCTGTTGGCGCTCTATGGGGCGACCGGTACCCTGGATTTGACAGAGCTGTTTGCCCGCTTGCAGGCAAGCCCCGCGACGCTCACCCTCTGGCCTGGCTGGCACACGGGCCTGGATGTCGCCCTGGTCGCAACCCTGCTGTTCCTGGTATCGGTCATGACGAAGTCGGCCCAGTTCCCGTTTCATTTGTGGTTGATCGGCACGATCGAGGCGCCTACGCCGGTGTCCGCCTTGATGCACGCGGGGATCGTGAATGCCGGCGGCTTTCTCGTCAATCGCCTCGCCCCCCTGTTCGGGATGGCGCCCACGACCCTCCATCTGATGTTTGTGATCGGTGGTGTGACGGCGTTGATCGGCGCCAGCGCAATGCTGACGCAAACGAGCGTCAAGCGTCGGCTCGTCTATTCAACCATGGGACAGATGGGGTACATGGTTATGGAATGCGGGTTGGGCGCCTTTGCCCTGGCAGTGTTCCATCTCTGCGCGCACGGCCTGTTCAAGGCCACGTTGTTTCTCAATTCGGGTTCTGTCATTCATAAGGCCAGGAAGGAGTTCAAATTACCGCCGGCTGCCAAGGTGGATGAGGCCCATAGCTTTTCACCCATGACCTGGACGACCGGCCTGGTGGCCACCCTGGTGCTGCCGTTGGTGATCCTGCTCGTCGCGCACGGGGTCGTGAGTATTCCGTTGCAAGACGCGCAGGGGGCGGTGATCTTTCTGTTCTTCGGGTGGGTCACGACCTCGCAAGCGATGTTCACGTTGTACCGACTCCACACCGGGGCCTCTTGGACCGTGTCGTTGACCATGCTGGGAGCATTGGCGTTTATCGGCCTCACCTACCTCTGGGCCGGCGAGGCGTTTACCCACTTTCTGTACCCGGCCCACGATGCCGCCGCGGGTTTTATGCGTGCTGCCGAGTGGAATCGTTCGTTGTTTGATGCGGTGGTGGGTTTGACGGTCATGTTGATCCTTGCGGCATGGGGGATGATTTACGGCAAGGCCAGAGGCGTAAAATTTCTGATGCCGGCCTGGATGGATCAGTTGCGCGCACGGGCCTATGTGATGTTTCTGAACGGCCTCTATGTCGAGGATCTGGTTCGTATGATCGGTCGAGCCGCGTTTCGCCGGTAATCCACCGGGAACCGGAGCCGAATGGAGTCGATGCATGGCACTTGAACGACGCATTTTCACCGATGCAGAGCGGATGGAATTGCGGTCTCACGTGGAACTGGCAGGAGAGGCCATTGCCTCCTACTGGCCCATGCGGACGTTCATCCACCATAACCCCTTGCATGGCCTGGAAGAGCTTCCGTTCGATCAGGCCGTGAAGCGTGGTGAGCAGCTCCTCGGGGGCAAAGGCTACCTTCCGAGTACGATCTATCGCCGCTATGTGGCCGAGGGCCGCATCCGTCCGGAAGATGTGACGCAGGTCTTGACTCCGCTTGCAGGGGATCGCCAGGTGACGTTTGCCGGACGCCCGTTATCGCACCTGGAGGTGCTGCGGTTGTCCATGATGCATGGGCTCAGCGATCCGGTCCTCGATTCGCCGGTTTCCGATGAAGCGACGGATCACCTCGCGGCCTGGCTCACGCAGTCGGTCGGCGAAACCCGGACCATGCAGCCGGAATCGCTCCTTCCCTGGGAACCCCTCGATCTCTGCTCGCAGGAGACTCTGTCGGGTTGGTGCGATCGCACGTTAGGGACGTCGATCGTGTCGGACATCAACGAGCAGATGGTGAAATGGTGCGGAGTGTTTCTGGACGAGGGGGAAGCGTCCTGGGTCATGCCGGAGCGGCAGCATACGTTTTATCGCTCATGGAAACGATTGGCCCGGTACGATGCCGGTCTGCGGTTGTTGGGTGTGAGGGATGCGGCGAAAAAAATCGATGCCATGGATGATCGACCTGAAGAGGGAGTGCTGCATAGTCTGACCGCGATGGGTATTCCCAAGCCTGCCTGGGAGTCGTATTTCGCCCTGCATCTAGCGGCCTTGCCCGGGTGGACCGGGTACATCAAGTGGCGATCGGAAGAGCCGCATTACCCCTGGCAGGCACGGTATCCCATCGACCTCGTAAAGTATCTGGCCGTGCGATTGTTCTACGAACGGGAATTTGTCAACCTGCATTGCCGGCAGCGGCTGAACATCGAGGGGCAGGTTGACGCCATCCGTGGCCACATCGAGCAGGCTCCCTATGGCCATTGGCTGAGGCGGAAGTTGGTGGATGGGGTACTGGCGGGAGCAGTGGCCGCCGAAGTGCGCATATGGCAGCAACAACATAACAAGGCCACTCAGGAGGAGTGGAATGAGTTCGGGCGGCAAGTCTATGACCAGACTGCCGGGGCGCGCCGCGCCGATATCTTCAGGCGGGACGCTCGACGAGTGTCGGCCCTTGCGGCCGCCATGGGCGTCGATCCCGAGCTGGTGACCCAGACTTCGCCTTCGGATGTGCTCACAGTCCTGAACTGGTTGGATGGCTTTCCTGCCGGGCAGCAGAGCCAACGCTGGTTGGAAGCGTTTGAAACACGACAACGTGTGGATGTGGTCGGACAGTTGAGCGGGGTAGCGAGGCAACTGCGGGACAGTGACGGCCGCGCTGCGGCTGCGGCTCCTGCGCGCCCTCTCGCGCAAATAGTGTTCTGTATCGACGTGCGCTCAGAAGTGTTCCGGCGGCATCTCGAACAGCTCGGCGGGTATGAGACGTTGGGCGTGGCCGGTTTTTTCGGCATTCCCGTGAAGTACCAAGCATTCGGGGAAGAACTTCCCGTGACGCATGCCCCCGTGCTGCTGAAGCCGAAGAATCATATCCGTGAGATTCCTCGAAGCTACCATGGGACGGCGGCGAGCCGGCATCGGCTGTTCGCCACACTGAGTCATGCCGGCCACCATCTGCTGCACGATCTCAAGGAGAACGTCATCACCCCCTACGTCATGGTGGAAGCGCTGGGGTGGTTTTTCAGCGTGCCGTTTTTCGGGAAAACCCTCTTCCCCCTCTGGTATCACCGCCTCACGACCTGGGTGAAGGGCTTGTGGTTGCCGCCGTTGGCGACCACCCTCACGATCGACAAGCTAAGCCGCGAAGAAGCGCAGGAAATGGTGGCGGTGGAACAGCGCGCCGCCATTCGTGCCGCGCTGCGGCAGGAGTTCCCCGAACTCGGTTCCGCGATCACCCCCTCGTTGATCGACAACATCAGGCTCGGCGCCATGGAGCAGCAGGATGATCAGAGGAATCAGGCGGTCGCTGGCAGTCTGGGAATGACCGTTGCCCAGGTTGAGGCGCTGTACGAACGATTCCGTCGTGAATACACGCTGACGCCTCGTGGCCTCTCCTCCCGGCTGCAGCGCATCACCCAGCATGGATTCTCCGTATCCGAGCAGGCCTACGGCGTGGAGGCGGCGCTTCGACTGATGGGATTCACGTCGGGGTTCGCACGGTTGGTCGTGATGTGTTCCCACGGCAGCACGTCGGACAACAATCCCTACGAATCCGCCCTGGACTGCGGCGCTTGCGGCGGCAACAGCGGCCTCCCCAACGCGCGGGCCTTTGCGGCGATGGCCAACAATCAAGCCGTGCGCAAGGTGTTGGAGTCCCGCGGCATCAAGATTCCCGGCGATACGCATTTTGTGGCCGCGCAGCACGACACGACTAGGAATGATGTCCGCATTGTCGACTTGGAAGATGTGCCGGCCACACATCGCAAAGACCTGGTGCGATTGCTAGACGACCTCCGCGAGGCGGGTGAGCAGGCAGCCCGCGAACGGGGTGCGGCATTGGATGGACCGGTCGTTCAGGCCAAACGCAAAGATCCATACGTCAGAGCCAGCCGGAGAAGCGTCGATTGGGCTCAGGTTCGTCCGGAGTGGGGGCTGTCGAAAAATAACCTGTTGATCATCGGGCGGCGGGATCTCACGCGACCCTTGAATCTCCAGGGGCGGGCATTCCTCCATTCCTACGACTATCGACAAGACGACTCGGGAAAACTGCTGGAAGCCATCATGACCGCGCCGCTCATCGTGGCTCAATGGATCAACATGGAGCACTATTTCTCGACGGTCGACAACGACGTCTACGGAAGCGGGAGCAAGGTGTATCACAACATCGTCGGGCGGGTGGGGGTGATGACGGGAGCGAGCAGTGACCTTCGACTGGGTCTTCCGGCGCAGACCGTGCTGGACGGACCGCGTCCCTATCATGAGCCGATGCGCTTACTGACCGTGATCGAGGCGCCACGCGCCCGCGTCGAGTCCGTGATCGCGAAACATCCCGGACTCGAGCGGTTGTTTCAGAATGAGTGGGTGACGCTGGTGGTATGTGAGCCGACCGAGGCGATTTTCTATCATTACGACATCATGCAGGGTTGGCGACCCGTGTTGGAAGACGCAGAGGGGAATTTGATTGGAGAGGCTGACGCCGTGGCATCCGCTGTCCCGATGGACTGTGTGGAATCGCATCAAGGCGAAACCTCGTCCGCCTCACGCCCCTCAGGCACGGCAGAATGGAATGAGGGCCGATAGTGTGGGGGAGCGAAGGATGTCGAATAGAGGAGGAGAGGGGGACCGGAGTATGCTGACGTTGCATCCGATGAAAGAAATCCGCATCGTGGTCGAGGGGGAGCACCTGAAGTTAGTGACGAATTTGCTCGATCGAGTCGGCGCCACCGGCTACACGATCATCAACAACGTCTCGGGCAAAGGACATCACGGGTTCCATGAAGGGCACTTGTTGTTCGACGACACCAGCAGCCAGGTGATCGTGTTCACCGTTGTGCCGGAAGAGCGCATCGAGCCGATTCTGGCTGGATTGGGGCCGCTCTTTCACAAACATTCCGGTGCCATGTTCGTCAGTGATGTCGCGGTGACGCGGCGTGATCATTTTGTGGGTCAGTAGCAGGCCTCAGGACCGGATGCTCACCCTGGACGGGCGGAGACTCGCCGGGGAGACTGACCCGGCGTGTCTGAGTCTGCCGAACGAAACTCGAGTCTGTTCCACCAAGCGCGACCGTCATGGCCTCTACCCATCGTAACCGTTCCAAGGTCTCCAGACCGGTTGGGGCGGAACTCGCCGCCGCTGAGGTGCTGGCCTGGCTGAGCGACTGTATCCACGGCGGCCTCTGTTTCGTCTGCCGTGGCCTTCTCATTTTCGAAAATTCACAATTCGCCGAGTTGGTGAAACGTGCGCAGTCCCCGGTGGAAGGTATGGAACATGCCCTGCGGAGACGCCTTCTGGATGACGCGATCGATTGGAACACGCGAGCGCTGGGAGCCAGAAAGACGGCTGAATACACGCTGGAGACTCGGGACGGCGGGCGACTCTACTATGCCTGCCGTTTCAATGTGGTGCCCTACCGCGGGGAGCGCGGTGTCCTTATGGTATTGGAAGATGTGACCGAGCGGATCGCGCTCGCACAGGAGGCGGCGCACGTCGCGCGATTTCAATCGGCGTTGGCGCGCATCGGGACTCTGGCGGTCAGCGGCCTGTCGGCCCAGGCGTTGATGAATGAGGCGGTGCGGGAAACGGCGGCCGCGCTGGAAGTGGAACTCTGCAAGATCCTGGTGCCGCGCGAGCGGGACAGCCATCTGTACATCATGGCGGGGGTCGGGTTGCAGAGGGATCTCATCGGCAAGCTCACCATCGAAGGCGGCACGCATTCCCAAGCCGGCTACGCGATCCGGGAGCGGGTTCCGGTCGTGGTCGACGACCTCCGGCAAGAGACTCGATTTTCTCCGTCCAGATTGCTCACCGAACATGGGGCAGTCTCGGGGATGTGTGTGCCCATGCTGGTTCAGGACAAGGTCTACGGGGTGATGACGGCTCATGCGAAGCGGGTCCGCAAGTTCAGTCAGCAGGAGCAGGAGTTTTTGTGCACCATGGCCAACACCATCGGGACGGTCCTGGAGCGCCGATGGCATGAAGAGACACAGATGGATTTTTATCATCGCCTATTCTCCTCCGCGGAGGACGGCGTGATGATGACCGACACGACCGGCCGAATTTTGGAATGGAATCCGGCCCTGGAGCGCATGACCGGGTGGACGCGCGAAGAGGCCTTGGGCCAGCGCCCGACCATTCTGAAGTCCGGGAAGCATCCGACGGAATTCTACGAACGGTTGTGGGCATCCATTCGCTCCGGCCACCCCTTCGTCGAACGGTTTATGAACAGACGAAAAGACGGATCTGAGTTCTTGGTGTGGGAACGTGTCAGTCCGGTTAAGGCCTTCGACGGGACGACCCAGTATTTCATGGCGATCCTGACCGATCTGAGCGAGCGGGAACAGATGTTGGAAGCCCTTCGTCACACAGAGCAGGTGAAGCTGGTCGGGCAACTTGCCGGCGGCATTCTGCACGAGGTGCGCAATCCGCTCATCGGCTTAGGGAGCCTGGCGACACATCTGGCCGAGCAGACGTCTTTGCCACAGGAGGCTCGCGACCGCTGCCGGTTGATCGCCCGGGAGGCGGCTCGGATCGATGAACTCTTGGAATCTCATTTGGGGCAGTTGCGGCCCAGGCCGTTCGATATCGCTCCCTGCGACCTGGCGTCGGTGTTGGAGGATACACTGACGTTGCTCCGTCCGAACTTAGTTAAACACCAGATTCTCATCAGGAGCTCCATTGTGCCCGACCTGCCGGCCGTCGATGCATCGAGGGCCCATATTTTACAAGTGTTCTTGAACATCGCGATGAATGCCATCGATGCCATGCCGAACGGCGGTCACTTGCATGTGACGCTCACGCCGGACGTCCGGCGAGTGCCTGGGGTGTTGATGCGATTTGCGGATACGGGCAAGGGGATACCGGCCGAGGACTTGGGACGGATCTATGAGCCGTTCTTCACGAACGGGAAGGCGAAAGGGGTCGGCCTCGGGCTCACGATCACCCGAGATATGGTGGAGCGTCATCATGGTCAACTCATCATTCAAAGTCCCCCAGGGAGCGGAGCGGTGGTTGATGTGTGGCTGCCGGTGAAGCACGAGGTCTCGTAGGATGCGAAGCCAAGCCTTGGCCGGTGACGGTCGGCCCGTGATGCGCGATCTCTCTCGTCAATGCGGGGGCGTTTAACATGCCATGGCATTTGTTGCTCTTAGAGGATGAAGCCTCCGTTCGCGAAGCATTTGCGTTACGGTTGCGAGACCAGGGCTATGTGGTCCAGACGGCCGGCTCTGGTGAGGAGGCGTTCGGCTTGCTCCGTTCGTTCGAGCCGGATGTGCTGGTTGTTGATCTGGTGATGCCCAATCTGTCCGGGCTGGATGTGCTGGCCCGAGTGAAACAGATGTCGCCGACATTGCCGGTCATCGTGCTGACGGCCAGAGGGACGGTCAAAGATGCGGTCGAAGCCATGCGGCTTGGCGCGTTCGATTTTGTGGCGAAGAGCATCGATATGGATGATCTGCTCCACACGTTGCGCCGGGTGACGGAGTTCCTGACCCTTCAGCGTCAGGTGCAGTTGCACAGCGGCCAGGATGCCGCGCGCTATGCGTTGGATCGGGTGATCGCCAAGAGTCCTGTCACCAGGAGCTTTCTGGCTCAGGTGCAGGAACTCGTGCGCAATGATCGTGTGACAGTGCTGTTACAAGGTGAAACAGGAACCGGCAAGCAATACATGGGGCGGGTGATCCATTACAACAGTGCACGTGGAACCAAACCCTGTGTGGAGGTTGACTGCCCCTCAATTCCAAGAGACCTGTTCGAAAGTGAGCTGTTCGGTCACGAGAAGGGAGCATTCACGGGCGCAGCCGGCCGGAAATGTGGGCTGATCGAAATGGCCGAAGGGGGCACTGTTTTCTTTGACGAAATCGGGGATCTTCCACTGGCCTTACAAGCCAAGTTACTGCGTGTGATCGAGGAGCGATCGCTGCGACGGGTCGGAGGTATGACGACGGTGCCCGTCGACGTGCGCTTCATGGCCGCGACCAACCGTGATCTCAAGGCAGCCGTCGCGAAGGGGGAGTTTCGGGAGGATCTGTATTTTCGTCTGAACGTGGTCATGCTGACCGTTCCTCCCTTGCGCGCGCGATCGGAAGACATTATTCCGCTTGCCGAACACTGTCTCCTGAGGTCGGCGTTGGCGCTCAAAAAGCCTGTTCGGGAGTTGACCGACTCCGCCAAGCAAGTGCTTCAGGCGTATCACTATCCCGGTAATGTGCGGGAATTAAGCAACCTCATCGAACGAGCGGTGATCTTCTGCAACGGCCCATCGCTCGATGCCGCTCATTTTCCGAACGACGTGTCTGCGGCAGTGGCGCCCATGACAGTCCCGGCGGTCGCGCCGACTGCGGTACCTGCCGCTGAGGCCGATCCGTTCATGGTTCACTTGTCGTTTAAGGTTGGGGAGCGTTCGTTGACCGACCTCGAGGATGCCATCATTCATGCGGTGTTGGCGCGGGCCGACGGGAATAAAACTCTTGCAGCGAAGTATCTGGGAATCACACGCTGGATGCTTGACCGGCGACGCAAGGGGTAAGGTCCTTCCAGCGCTCACCTTTCCTCACGCCTCCTTGATGTTTCCCTCCCACAAGCCCTGTTGAGCCGAACGAGCCGTGCTGAGTCGAGCGTGAGTGCGCAGACACACGCGTGTGCGGACCGAGTCTGCTCGCGCACGGGGTCGATCGAGCCACGATGGCCACGTCTGAGCAGGTCCAGTCGGATGAATGGCGATCTGTCCTGTGTTCCGAATGTCCTCGTCCGGATGGTCGGTCGTCCTGCGTACGGGCCCGGGCGTCTTGATAACAGGAACCTATCTTGCACAACCGGTCTTGTGACTGATCGGACGCGATCGAGGGGAGCCCTGGGATCGCGCCGGTGAATAACGTTCAATCGATCTCATTGTGCGCCATAAGGAGGCGGCATGCGACATCTGCGCGACCTGGAGGATCAGAGTGTCTACATCTTGCGTGAGGCGTATAAGCATTTCGATCATCTCGCCATGTTGTGGTCTATGGGTAAGGATTCAACTGTTCTCTTATGGCTGGCGCGTAAAGCCTTTTTCGGCCATGTGCCCTTCCCACTGGTACACATCGACACCGGGTACGAGATGCCGGAACTGATCCAATATCGAGATCGGTTGTGCCGTGAATGGAGGTTGAACCTCGTTGTGGGCCAGAACAGGGAGGCGCTGGCTGACGGCATGGGTCCTGACCGGGGCCGGGTGGTTTGTTGCACCGCCATGAAAGTCGAGGCGCTAAAACAGACCATCGCGCGCCACGGGTTCTCCGCAATCATCCTCGGCATTCGCGCAGATGAGGAAGGCACACGGGCTAAGGAACGGTATTTCTCGTTGCGCGGCAAGGATGGAGAATGGAATTTTCGTGACCAGCCGCCTGAGCTCTGGGATCAATACCAGACGATGTTTCCCCCTGGTTCCCATATTCGAGTCCATCCCCTTCTCGATTGGACCGAACTCAACATTTGGGAATATCTCGAGCATGAGCACATTGAGCTGCCGACGCCCTATTTCGACCGTGGCTCCGGCACCCGATTCAGAAGCTTGGGTTGCGTGCCCTGCACCGGTACGGTTCCCTCCTGCGCCACAACGATCCCACAAATCATCACGGAGTTGCGCCTCACCACGACCGCTGAACGAGCCGGCCGTGCTCAAGACGAAGGGCGCGGGATGGAGACTCTACGTAAGCTTGGACACATGTAGCGCTCTGCACCTCGTCCCGCCCTTCAATCATCGAGTTCCGATGCCGAACAGATGAAGATATTTCACGTACGTGCGAGCCTGCACGTACGTGTACCCTTGCACGATCGGGCCTTGCCGACGGTCGCCGATGCAGTCGGGGCGATACCACGGAATCCGTCCGTTCCTGAGAAATTGAATGGAATCCGTCGTCTCTCGCCAAGAGTGATCGAGATGGCCTCGTTCTTGCTCATTACCCATGGAGAAGGTGAGAGCACGGCATGAACACAACGAATGGTGTGGATATGCGGTATACCGACGCGCAGCGAATGGAGTTACGGACCTATGTCAGCTTGGCCGGAGAAGTCATCGCAAAGGTCTGGCCGATGACATCGGTGATCGCGAGAAATCCGCTTCAAGGGTTGGAAGATTTGAGCTTTGAGGATGCCGTTCAGCGCGGGGAGCAGCTATTCGGAGGATCAGGCACTCTGTCTTCCGATGCCTATCGAGAGGCATTCCGGAGCGGCCGTATCCAGGCGCGCCATCTTGAGGCGGTCTTGAAGCCGCTGGCGACCGACCAGCAGATCACCTTCGGCGGTCATGTGTTCTCCCATCGAGATGTGCTCCGTGCCGTAATGGTTGCGAGGGGGCACGCCACTCAGTTATGTGGCGGAGACGCGACGGCTGAGCCTTCCAGCAAGGAAGCCGAGGTCATGATCTCGAACGTGACCGAGTGGTTATGCAGGACTCCTTCCTGGGAGGCACGAGAACAGACGGAGCCGGGCGCCCCTTGCGCAGTTGAAGAGGGGTCATCTGAGGAAACGATGGCCACCTGGTGTGATCGAACGCTCGGTACCGATATTACAGACCAGATTAATCGCCAGATGATCAAGTGGTGCGCGGCATTCTGCGACGAAGGTGATGCAGCCTGGCCCATGCCGAGGCGAGAAGAAACGTTCTTTCGAGCATGGAAAGCTGCGGCGCGATATGACCTCAGCCTCAGATGCTTAGGCATCAAACAGGTGTCGTCCAAAATTCTGGCGCTTGCCGACCGTCCTGAAGACGTTGTGCTTGAATCGCTGGAGATGCTTCAGGTGCCCCATTCAACCTGGCAGCAGTACTTGTCGCTGCATCTGGCCGCGCTGCCCGGCTGGGCGGGGTTCATTAAGTGGCGTGAAGAGCAGGATACGCATGCCTGGCAACTCGCCTATCGCATCGATCTCGTGAAGTATCTCGCCGTTCGGTTGTTTTATGAGCGAGAGCTTGTCGCGACGGCCTGCCACAAGTCGTTGCGCTGTGAGGGAAGTGCAGTCGCCGTTCGCGAGTACGGAAGACGGTTTCCCTATACCCTGTGGTTCAAGAGGGCCTCCGTGTCCGGACACCTCCCCAAGAGAATCGTGTCGGACGCCGCACGTCTCCAGCCAGAAGGGACGCCTTCCGATCCCAGCGCCTGGGAGCAGCAATGTCGGCGTTGGTTTGAGGAACAGCGTCCCGGTGACCGCACCGGTACTGCGGAGGCTCGTCTCCTGTTGACGATCGCAGAAAATTTGGGGGTGCCGGCGCCCCTCATCACCTCGACGCAGCCGCACGACCTGTCTGTGCTGCTCGCCTGGCTCCGAGCCTTCACCCCTCGGCAGCAGCGCCTCACATGGTTGGAGGCGTTTGAACGGAGCCATCAGGACGAGGTGCTGCAAAAGCTCGATGCCGCCGATGATGGAGACGAGCGAGCGTTGACACCGGGTCGGCAGTCTGCGCGACCCCTGGCACAGGTTGTCTTCTGTATCGATGTGCGTTCTGAGGTGTTTCGGCGACATCTTGAACAACGCGGCGGTTACGAAACCTTCGGATTTGCCGGCTTCTTCGGGCTGCCGTTTTCCTATCGCGCATTGGATGAGCAGCCGGAATTGGCTCTCTGCCCGGTCCTCTTGAAACCAAAACATCTGATTCGGGAAGTCCCCAGAACGTATCAGGACGCGCGAGCAGAGCGGCGTAAGCAGAGTACGCATCTCGTCAAAGCGGGACATGAACTGCTCCACGATCTGAAGCACAACGTCGTGACGCCCTATGTCATGGTTGAAGCGATCGGCTGGTTTTTTCTGTTGCCTTTCATCGGCAAGACGCTCTGTCCTCGCTGGTATCATCGGGTTAGCGCATGGATCAAGTCCATGATCATGCCGGCGGTGGCGACGACACTGACGGTCGGGAAGTTTTCGACCGCCGAAGCCGAAGACATGCTGGCTGCCGAACAACGTCTGCAGATTGCCTGGTGGCTGAGGAAACACGGACGACGAGCCGGGAGTCGAGTGACGGGTGCTGTGTTGGATGAGATCAGGCGACAAGTCCTCACAGACGACGAAGCAGTCCTCTCGCCCCCCGGGGCGCTTGGCAGGCTGCTGGGGCTATCGTCCCCGGAAGAAGCAGAGGCTCTTGCGATGCTGCGCCGGGAGTGCCGTCTCACCTATCGGGGTACTCGTTCTCGGCTGGATCGCATTACCCGAACCGGGTTTACCCTCAATGAGCAGGCCTATTATGTCGAAACGTCCCTGCGGCTGATGGGGCTGACCGGCTCCTTTGCCAGAGTTGTGGTGCTCTGTGGGCATGGCAGCACCTCGGAGAATAATCCCTACGAGTCGTCCTTGGACTGCGGCGCCTGTGGCGGAGGACAGGGGCTTCCCAATGCGCGTGCATTCGCCATGATGGCGAATCGTCCGCAGGTTCGAGAGATGTTAGCGGCCCGTGGCCTGGCGATCTCTCCCGATACGCATTTTGTCGCGGCGCTCCACAATACGACGACGGATGAGGTGCAGGTATCCGATCTCGAAGATGTGCCGTCCACCCATCGGAAGGAACTCGCGCAAATCTTGGAAGATGTCCATGAGGCCGGCGTGGCGGCCTCGGCAGAGCGGTGGGTCGCCTTGACCGCAGCAACATCCGGCACTGAATCGCGTGCGGCACGACAGGACATTGAACGGCGCAGTTTCGATTGGGCGCAGGTACGTCCCGAGTGGGGCTTGGCGCGCAATAGTGTGTTTATTGTCGGCGACCGACGGCTGACGCAGTCGGCCGATCTGCAGGGACGCTCCTTCTTGCACTCCTATGACCACCTGGAGGACGTAGACGGTCGATTGCTTGAAACCATCATGACCGCCCCCCTGATCGTCGCTCAGTGGATCAATATGGAGTATTACTTCTCGGCGGTGGCTCCCGATGTCTATGGGAGCGGCAGCAAGATCTATCACAATGTCACCGGTGGCATCGGAGTGATGACGGGCAGTCAGAGCGATCTCCGTATGGGATTGCCGACTCAGACTGTCATGCGTGGCGGGGATGCGTACCATGAGCCGATGCGGTTGACGGCCATTATCGAAGCGCCGCGAGATCGGATCATGGCCATCGTTGCACGACAACCGATTCTCGAGAAGCTTTTGAACAATCGATGGGTTCTGCTCATCGCGCGTGAACCGTCCGAAGGGCAATACTACCGTTACCACGGAACCAGCGGGTGGGCTGCGATCGTCGACATCGAGAGGCCGGTCGGCGATGCGATCCTCCCGCGGGCATAAGCCTGGATACCTCTCGACTGGCAGGTGATGGAAACAGGCGCGTCATGGCTGTGAACGCGGCCGGCCGGCGAGGTGCATCAGTATCTCGCGGGTACCCGCCGGCGGACATGCTCCCTGTTCTGATGGATGTTCACTCATAGCGGGGAAGAAGTGAGTATGCATAGCCGGCGTCCGCGAACGTTTCCGCCTTCCTGGACCGTGCCCTTCTCCTCCTATGCCGAGGTGACGAACATGCTACGGGAGGTCGAAGTCGCCTGCATCCTACGGGGCCGGCCGTCCGACGGTACCGTCAACTTTGGAGCCGTGTCCCGCTGTCTGCACGAGCTCAAGCGTCCGGATCGGGCATATCGGTCGATCCACGTGACCGGCACCAACGGGAAGACGACGGTCAGCCGCATGATCGGCGCGTTAATTCAGGCCGCCGGGTTGACGGTAGGTGTCTATACGAGTCCGCACGTCCTGCATTTTCGAGAGCGCATTGCCATCAACGGGCAGCCCATCGGCGAGGAGGAGCTGGTCGATGCCTGTAACCACGTCAAAGCCTTCTTGGACGTGCGTGGGCTTCAACTCGCTCCGTTTGAGTTTTTGACCGCGGCGGCATTCTTCGCCTTCCGCGCGGCGAAGGTGGACTATGCGGTGATCGAAGTGGGGATCGGCGGGCGGCAGGATGCGACGAATGTCATCGCACCAGAGCTCTCGGTCATCACGAACGTTGAATATGACCACACGGAGATGCTCGGCGAGACGCTCGAGCAGATCGCCGCCGAGAAGGCGGGAATTATCAAGCCACTCACACCTGTCCTGTGTGGGCCGATGCCGGATGGGCCGCGTGCCGTGATCTTCTCACGAGCAGCAGCACTCAAGGCTCCGTTGCTGGTGAGCGGAGAGGACTACGATGTGAAGGAGTTTGTGCGTACCGGCTACACCGGGCGCTGCACACTGCAGGTGGGCTCGGCGACTCTTGCCGGCGTGCGCCTCACTTCGCCGGCTCCGTTCATGGCGACCAATGCATCGCATGCCCTCATGACGTATGACGTGTTACGCCGAAGAGGTTTAGTGCCGGAGATCGATGCGGGTGAAATCGCACGATTGTTCGGTGAGATGAATCTCTCGGCCTGCTGCGAGGTGCTCCCAGGTACCCCGACCATTGTCCTTGACAGCGCGCACAATGCCTCGGCGGCCACCAGGCTGGCGACAATGCTTCGGACTACCTTCGAAGGCCGCCGCTGCGTCTGGCTCGTTTCTATGTGCCGCGATGCGCAATGGGAGCAGATGTTGCGTTCCCTTGCCGGTGCAAGTGCCGATCGAGTCATCGTGACCTGTTATCCCCCTGAGAGGGCCGTGGCTCCGCAGATGATTGCAGAACGTTGGCGTGCCTCCTCTCGCGTGGCCGCAGAAATTGTGGAGAGTCCGGATGCGGCATTCTGCCGCGCCCGTGAGGCGGCGGGCCCTTATGGGGTCGTGGTTGTGACTGGGTCTCCACAGCTTGGCGGCTATTGCCGGCCGCTCGCAAAATCGTTCGTCGCTGAAGTTGCGGGACAACCATAGCTCCGATCTTTCGCACCTCCTGCCGGTAGTGAGCACAGATGCACAGTGCGCGCGGCTCTTGTGTATGTGTGCACGACCTGGATGGGGACGGCGCGCAGAGCGGGGAACCCGTTTCGAGAATTCCATACATTGTGCGGGAAATGTGAACTGCCCCCGGCCAGTCGCGAGGGTCGATTTGCTGGAATCGCCCTTGCAAGACGTGATTGGGCGAGCGGGGGAGCGGATGGTCCGGTCATCCTTGCTGCGTAAGGGAGGTTCACTGATGGCACAACATGTCGTGACGATGCTTCCAGGAGAAGGTACTGGCCCTGAGATTTGCGAAGCGGTGCGGCTGGTGATCGACGCAAGCGGCGTCGATATCAAGTGGGAATACGAAGAGATCGGATTGGGTTGTTTAGAGAAGTACGGTACCTTGCTTCCGGACAAGACCATCAAGAACATTGCCAAGAACAAGGTCGCGCTGAAAGGCCCTACGACCACCCCGATCGGGACCGGGCACAAGAGCGCGAACGTGACGCTGCGCAAGGTGTTCGATTTGTTTGCTAATGTCCGCCCGGCGAAACTGATTCCGGTGCTGAAACGACCGTGGGATACGATCGATATCATCAATTTCCGTGAGAACACGGAAGACTCCTATGCGGCCATCGAACATATGGTGTCCGACGAAGTGGCGCAGTGTTTGAAAGTTATCACCTGGCCCGGCTCGTACCGTATCGCCGACTTTGCGTTCCAGTGGGCGAGAGCCAACGGCCGGAAGAAAGTGTATTGCGTGCACAAAGCCAACATCATGAAGATGACCGACGGATTGTTTCTCGACGCGTTCCGCGAAGCCGCGAAGAAGTATCCTGAGATCGAAATCGGTGATGTGATCGTCGACAACTGCTGCATGCAGCTGGTGAGAAATCCGGCTCAGTTCGACTGTCTGGTGCTGCCGAATTTGTATGGCGATATTCTCACTGACCTCTGCGCCGGCCTTGTCGGGGGATTGGGCTTTGCCCCTGGTGCCAATATCGGCGACAACTGCTCGATCTTCGAGGCGGTGCACGGCTCTGCGCCGAAGTATGCCGGGATGAAAAAGGTGAACCCATCGGCCGTGTTGGTGTCGGGGATCATGATGTTACGGTGGTTGAAGGAGACGGCGGCGGCCGACCGCATCGAAAAGGCCATGTTCGCCGTCCTCGACGAACGAAAGCATGTCACCTACGACGTGGGTGGGACCGCCACGACCGACGAATATGCCCAGGCCATCGTCGATAAGATGCACGCGAAGGCCTGAGATCCCGCAATCGCACAAGAAAAGGAGAGGACCCATGGCAACGACGTTTTCCGAAGCAGCGCGAGCAACACGCAAGAAGAAAGAGATCAAGCTTGTCGGTGTGGACATGTACATTGTGACCGAACAGGGCATTCCGACATTCCCGGAAGGCGAGTTCGGTCCCTTCAAGTGCGAGTTTATTTCCAATCGCGGAACCAAGGTCTGGCCGGGATTCGTGAGTCCCGATCTGATGATGGTGAACTGGTATCGCTGTCGCTTTATGTCTACTCGCGATGTGAACGATAGCGATGTCGATACGTTCCTGTCGGTGTTGACCAAGAAAGGCTGGTGGTGGTCCGCTGCCCAGAAGTTGTGGACTCATGATGGAGAGGCAGCCTACAGCAAGGCGTACTAGCCAGGAGAGTGGCTCGGGGTGCACCATCGCGTGCACCCCGAGCCGATCGAGGGTCTGCGGTGTCTCGGGGAATGAGGGAACAGGTCAGATTCTTACCGGTGTTGAACCGTTCCATCGCGACGTCGGCCGAGCAATAGATTCTCGGACACGGTATTGAATAACCTTGTCAACACGATTACCCTGAGTAGGTGCGCGCGAAGTTCCGCTCGCGCAGGAGGCATATCTCGATCACCGGCAGGACCCAGAATGCATGTCCTCGCATTGGTGGATGATTCGCCATCTGAGTACCGAGGAGCAGACCATGGCAAGCTTGAGTACGAATAAGGCCGATGTGGAATATGCCGTTATGATGACGGTCTTAAACTTTCATTCAGAGTTCATGAAATCCGGCTACTCGCATGTTGATGTTCAATGGTCTACAGACCTCATCCATGTCACGTTGACCAGGAATGGATCAGTTCCTGCCGAGGCACGATTGGCTCAATCGGAGGAGGGGCGGGCGCTGCTCAGGCAGGTACACGAGGCCCTGTTCACCTCCTGTCAGGCAGAGCTGATGCAGCGAATTGAAACCGTCATGGACCGCAAGGTGCGGACGATGGTCACCAGCCTCGACCCGGTGTCCGGCAGAAGTCACATTGCGGTCTATCTTCAAGATGTTCCAAGACCACCGACCTACCCCAACGTTTCTCCCCCGCTGGGAAGAGCCGATGCCGACTATCACAAGGATTGAGCGCGGGGAGCCGTCCGCCCCAGTCGGTACGTGATTGTTCGATCGGCTGTCGACCTCCTCCCACGGCGGGCTACCCCGCGACTCATTAAAAAAGTGTCTCTCAATCCTTCCGTGGCGGGATCGCCACATCGATGACCTTGTTGTCGGTGTCGATGAGCAGGATCACCGCGTCCCCTTTCCTCAGGGACTCCAATTTATGACGGGTCGTTTCTCGGACCTCAAAAGGCTGTTCCGCCTGAGTTCCGGTCCGTAATGTGATCCGATTGGCAGTCAACGGAGACACGACGGTACCGTCAACCTGCTGATGCGCGCCTTTGATCGGCGACATGCCGCCGTGACGGTTGCCTGAGTCGTGGTTGTTCTGACGAGTGGACAACGCGACGTCCGCAATCTGATTGGATTCATCCAGCAAGAAAATAGCTGTGGTGCCGATCGCGATCGCAGCGACTTTACTACGCACCTGAGAGCGTATCTGATACGAGCGCTCCTCTCCGGCGGATCTGACGACTACCGTTTCCTGGCCGACCGGCAGGTTTTGCGCGATCTCGCCACGGATCACTGTGTGCGCGCTCAACTCTCCGTCCACCGGATGATAGTCCACCAGGAGATTTTGTTCGTTGAGGACCACGACGACATCGTCACCCTCTGCGAGGGCAGGGAAGCCCTTTTGGTGTGCTTGCTTCAACGGCAAGAAGCGAGGCTGGACTTCCCCGACATCGACCTTGATCTGGTCGGACGATATGGCCAGGACCTTCGCTAACACAGAACGGTTGCCTTTCAGTAATGTATCGGCATCCTCTCGAAGCTGGGCCGATCCTTCGGCCGTGCTGCCTGGTGCCGGCTGGCCCGCCATGGCGGGGGTGAGACAGAGCAGCCCCATGAGACAGGCACTCATGCCGACATATCTGCGACGTGGCTGAAATTGAATGAGTCTGTTGACCACCATAATCCCTCCTTCATGTTTTCCATAAGAACAGCGCAAGGTTGATTGCTTGGGATTGCACGCCTACGAACAGGCGCAGACACATGCTCATGTCTGCTCACGTCCGCACTATCGGAGCAGGCCGATCGCATTCGCGCGTCGCCGGGCGCCTTGACGTCGATAGTCTTCCCGGTCGGCGCTGTTTCGATTGCGATTTTCGGCAATCAGTTGGTCCACGATGTCTCCACAGGCAAAGCAGCGCCACGCTTCGACATCGTACGGCGGATGTCCGCCACCCCAATCCTGCAAACCGATCGGGAACATGAGATTGTCGCAACGTCGACAGTGCATCGTCCTACCCCGCAGTCTTGATTGTTGTGCCAAGCCCTACTCGCACCCTACAGAAGCCTCGTCCGTCGCAGCACTAGGAGGGTCCCTGGTTCTGACACTTGAATGCGCCCGGTGCCGGCTCGGTGTCCGATCCAGGGATCTGCCTAGTGGGTTCCGGGAGCCGGCGCGCCTAGAGTTCGAAACAATCAGTGACGAAGGAGGTGAGTCGTGAAGAGTTATCGAAAGGCAGCCGGAGTGTTGGCAGGAGCGGCAGTGGCGATGGGGGCAGTGATTGCGCCGTGGATGCTTGTCCACGCAGAGCGAGTTGCCGATCAGCGAGGCGGTGTCGACTCACCCATTGAGCGCGCAAAGGAAAAGGGTTTCGCCGGGGTGGATTTTTCGTATGACCTCTTCGGAGGCCCTCCCGGTCAATCGACGACTCAGCTGGCCGAGCAAGCCGTCGCGAAGGATCGCAACGACAAACCGAAAGTCATGGCGGAGCAGGCCAGACGATTACAGGAGCGGTATCGTCTCGACTGCACGACCAATTCGTCTGCCAGGATGACGAAGGGAAAACCTCAGCCGATCGGACCGACGGTGAAGTTGAAAGACGGGCTCACATGGGATGCGCTCGCCCGCATGGATGCGGAAGACATTCGCAAGCAGAAAACATTTCCGCAGGGGTTTATGCGGTTGCCCCATGTCAAACATGAAGTCGGAGGCATGGTCTTTCCTCAGGAACAGATCGAACAGTTCCCTCGACTGGAACGATTTGATGTGGACTTCGATCTCCCGGCCTGCTTTCGGCCGGAGTTTCCACCGCCCATTTTTCTTACGACACATCCCGAGCTGGGAGATGTCTCACAAGGCGAAGTGCTGAGCGCCGACAACTTTGATCGGCTCTTCCGCGGCCTGATCACGCCTGTGCAGTTGGACGGGTTGAGAATGCTGGTCACGCAGTTTCCGCAAGAGGAGTTCAATCTGACGCCGGACCGGAAGTCATTGAAGCCGAGTCTCGGCGTAGCCTGTCTAGATTGCCATGTCAATTTCCATACGACCGGCCAATTTCATCTCAACCCGGACACTCGGCCGCAGCGGGATCGGTTGCGTCTCGACACCGTCAGTCTTCGCGGGATGTTCAATCAACAAATTCACGGCTCTAAACGGAGTTTGCGATCCATCGAAGACTTTACGGAATTCGAGCAGCGGACGGCGTACTTCAACGGCGATCACATCCGCGCGGCCAAGAAGGGGATGAATATCATCGACCGCCTGCAGGTTGCGCACATGGCGCAGATCCAGAACATGATCGATTTTCCTCCCGCGCCGAAGCTTGATCCGATGACGGGACGGTTGGATCGCTCGCGAGCAGATCGCCAAGAAATTGCCGGCGAGGATCTCTTTTTCGGCAAGGCGCGCTGTGCCCAATGCCATCAACCGCCGGCGTACACGGACCACATGATGCACGACCTGTTTCTGGAACGATTCGGAGCGGAAGCCGACGGACCGATCAAGACCTTCGCGTTGAGAGGGATCAAGGATTCGCCGCCCTATTTCCATGACGGACGTTTGCCGACCTTGGAAGATACGGTCGAGTTTTTTAATGTCGTGGGTGGCCTGAAACTGAATACCGATGAAAAAGCAGCTCTGGTGGCGTTCCTGCGGGCATTGTAACGAAACGCAGGATCGACGGTAGGGGGCCGGTTGCTCCCGCGGACAAGGGGGCCGTCTGAGGGGATGTTGAACGGGAAACGAGAGGACCGCGCTGAGGAGGCATCATGGCACAGTCCGACATGACCCATCAGCCGAAGGTGTTGGCGCTCGTTCTGGCCGGCGGCAAGGGGGAGCGCCTCATGCCGCTTACCGAGGTCCGGAGCAAACCGGCCGTGCCGTTCGGGGGCAATTATCGCATCATCGACTTCGTGCTGAGCAATTTCTACAACTCCGGCATAACCGCGATCCATGTCATGGTTCAGTATCGTTCGCAATCACTGATCGAGCATCTGCGACGTGCCTGGCGGATCGGCGATGGAGATCGGCAGTTTGTGACGGTGGTGCCTCCGCAAATGAACCTTCGCCGCGGCTGGTATGAGGGCACGGCCGATGCGGTGTATCACAATTTGAATCTGATTCAAGACGCCTCGCCCGACGTCGTTGCCGTGTTCGGGGCCGACCACATTTATCGGATGGATCTCCGGCAGATGCTTCGCTTCCATCTGGATCGCCAAGCGGATGTGTCGGTGGCCGCGCTGCCTATGCCGCTGGCTTCCGCGCAGGGGTTCGGCGTCATCGAAGTCGATCGCAACGATCGGATTATCGGCTTCGAGGAAAAGCCGCCGGAGCCGAAGTCGATGCCGACGCGTCCTGATCGCGCCTTGTCGTCCATGGGCAACTATCTCTTTAATACGGATGTGTTGCTCAGAGCGCTGAGCGATGATGCCGACAGGGGTGGGACGCATGATTTCGGGCGGGATATTCTGCCGCGCCTGCTCCATGAGGAGCGGGTGATGGCCTACAACTTCCGAGACAACGAAATTCCCGGTCTGCACTATTATGAAGAGCCCGCCTATTGGCGCGATGTGGGAACGATTCCGGCCTACTGGCAGGCCAATATGGATCTCCTGGGCGAAACACCCCTGAATGACCTCCGAAATACCGAATGGCCGATTCGCGGAGAATCCTCGCGAGGGCTGCCGGCCAGTCTGGTCAACTGTTATGTGGACCACGCGCTGATCGGGGAGGGGAGTCGCGTCATCGAAGCGGACATCAGACGCTGTGTCATCGGTCGTCATGTGAAAATCGAACCTGGTGCGCAGATTGAAGACTCCGTGATTTTGGATCACACGTCTATTGGCGCGAAGGCACGGTTGCGCCGCGTGGTCATTGATCGTGGAAATGCGATTCCCGCCGGTTTCGTCTTGGGTCATGATGAGACTGTCGCGGTACCTTTCCCGGGAGTCACCGCCTCCGGCCTGACGGTGGTGCCGAAGGCGGTCTTGCCGCAGGATGTGCCGAAGCCGCGATTGTCCTCGACCTGAACCATCGCTTGAAGGTTTGAGCCGCCATGCCGCGCATTCCGCTTGCCACGTACCGCCTGCAGTTCAATCATTGCTTTACGTTTCTCGATGCCGCTCGGCTCATCCCCTACCTCCATGCCCTTGGTATCACCGATTGTTACGCCTCGTCTTTCTTGAAAGCCGTGCCAGGAAGTCTGCACGGATACGACCTGATCGATCATGGTCAGTTGAATCCGGAGCTGGGAAGCGAGACGGACTTTGCCGCGTTTGTTGCGGCCTTGAAAACCTATGACATGGGGCTGCTGGTCGATGTGGTTCCCAACCACATGGGGATTCTCAGTGCCGAAAACCGTTGGTGGTGGGACGTGTTGGAGCACGGCCCTGGCTCTCGGTATGCCTCGGCCTTCGATGTGGATTGGACCCCGTTGAAGCGAGAACTCAACGACAAAGTTCTGCTGCCTATTCTGGGAGATCAGTACGGCACGGCCCTCGAACAGCAAGATATTCGACTGGTCTGTGAGGAGGGCGGGTTTGTGGTGACATATTTCCACCATCGGCTGCCGATCGCCCCCGCGTCCTGGGCCGGAATCTTGTCGTTTCGCATCGATGATCTGGCCGGTACTGCGGGGGAGGAACATCACGCGGTCCAAGAGTTGAGGAGCATCGTGACGGCCTTGCGTCATCTGCCGCCGGCCCGCGAACGATCTATGGAAAGTATGGCAGAGCGTGACCGGGAAACACAATTGGCGAGACGTCGATTGGCGGCGCTGATGTCCGACAGTCAGGACGTGCGAGCGTATGTAGGAGCGACCGTCGAACGCTATAACGGGACGAAAGGCGCCTCCGACAGTTTCGACCATCTGGATGCGTTGCTGAATGAGCAACATTACAGGCTGGCCTCCTGGCGTGTGGCGTCCGAAGAAATCAACTACCGGCGCTTTTTCGACATCAATGAATTGGCGGCGATTCGTACCGAAGATCCGCGGATCTTTGCGGAGTCGCACCGGCTGATCTTTCGGCTCATCAAGGAGGGGGTGGCGACCGGCCTGCGCATCGATCATGTCGACGGCCTCTACGATCCCGAACACTATCTCCGACAATTACAGGACTGGGCGGCGACCGAGTTGCCGCCACAGGTCGGGGAGGATCGTCTCTCTCTCTTCATTGTCGTCGAGAAGATTCTGGGGGCGGGAGAACAGTTGCCGTGCAGTTGGCCGGTGGCGGGGACGACTGGGTATGACTTTTTGAATCTGCTGAACGGGTTGTTCGTGCGCACCGACCATGCCAAGGCGATGGAGGCCGTCTACCGGACTCTGACTGGACAGCGCCAGTCGTACGAGGAACTGGTGTACCAGGCGAAAAAACTCATCATGCGCGCGTCGATGTCCAGTGAACTCAACGTACTCGGGCATGAGTTGAATCGCTTGTCGGAACGAGATCGGCACTATCGCGATTTCACGCTCAACAGTCTGACTCATGCGGTGCGCGAAATCATCGCCTGTTTTCCGGTGTACCGATCCTATGTGACCGCGGACCGGGAGGGCGTGCTGGAGCGTGATCGCCGCTTCATTCATCAGGCCGTGGCCTGCGCCGTTCAACGCAATCCTGCGGTGAGTCGACAGGTCTTCGAGTTTGTGCGTGATCTGCTGTTGGGCTCGCTGCCGCCGTCCCAGAAGCTGACGAACGAGGAACGTGTGCGGTTTGTGACGAGGTTTCAGCAGACCACCGGCCCGGTCATGGCCAAGGGGGTCGAAGACACCGTCTGCTATCTCTACAACCGGCTGGTCTCGCTGAACGAAGTGGGTGGAGACCCAGGACGATTCGGCCGATCGCTGGAGCAGTTTCACCAGGGGATACGGGATCGCTACGCGGGGTGGCCCCATGCCATATCGACTACGTCGACCCACGATGCCAAGCGTGGCGAGGATGTTCGCGCCAGGCTGAATGTGCTCTCGGAGATGCCGGACCGGTGGAGAAAAGCTGTCGCTCGGTGGATGAGAATGAACAAACGGCATCGCACCGAATTGGAGGAGGGACCGGCCCCGGAACGCAATGTGGAATATCTGTTGTATCAGACCTTGATCGGAGCTTGGCCGGTCGGTGCGCTGGATGCGGGGCGCTATGAGGAGTTCGGCAAGCGGATTGAGCGCTACATGATCAAGGCTGTTCGAGAGGCAAAAGTGCGGACCAGTTGGGTGAACAGTCACGAAGCCTATGAGGATGCCATCACACGATTCATTCAGAAGTTGCTGGAACGCCGTTCCGGCAATCCGTTTTTGAATGAATTCCTTCCATTTCAAGGCATGGTGGCGAAGTACGGCATGTTCAACAGCCTCTCGATGGCGGTACTGAAGGTCGCGGCGCCCGGCGTTCCCGACTATTACCAGGGAACGGAGTTGTGGGACCTCAAGCTCGTGGATCCCGACAATCGTGTTCCGGTCGACTACGCCACCCGCGAGAGTATGATGGCGGAGTGCGTGCGCCTCGAACGGGCTACAGGCGAAGATCGGCTGGCCACGCTGCGGGCATGGTGTGCCTCCTGGGAAGACGGACGCATCAAGATGTTTCTGTTGAGCCAGGCGCTCCGTCATCGGCGGGCACAGGCGGACCTCTACCTGCACGGCGACTATGTGCCATTGGCTTCACAGGGACGCTTTCACTCCCACCTGTGCGCCTTTTCGCGACTGTATCAAGACCAGGCAATCGTGGCTGTTGCTCCTCGCTTTCTGGCAAGCATGGAGGCGGAACAGCAGGGCGCCTCGCCGGACAATCTCTGGCAGGACACTGCCGTCACGGTTCCATCATGGAAGCCGGGATCGGTGTATCGACACCTGTTCACCGGGGAACGGTTCGAGACTACCGGTCACGGGCAGCACCAGGTGTTGTCTGTCGGTGTGGTTCTGAGGCATTGCCCCGTAGGACTGTTGATCCGTTCTGAGCCGTAGCCTTCTGCCTGACTGCCTGAACATCGAACGTTGTGTCTGCTCCTCCCATCTCGATTGTTACTGCGAGTCCATCCCCATCCTCCGATCACCGGTATTCGTATTGCGCTCGCGCGGATCGTTTCTAGGGGCATTCCTAGCTGGCCTGGGACCGGCTGGGCGTTACTAGTAACACAAGGGGGCTGTCGTAGCCTCCATCGCTCAATCACCATGACGAGCCGACTCGTCACAGGACACAACAAGGAGGGTTCAGATGACTATTCATACAGGTCGACGGCTGTTGTCCGCCTCTGCCATCGAGGGCATGCCGGTGCAGAACCAAGCCGGCGAAGATCTCGGTGAAATTCATTCGCTGATGATCGACCTCGAAAACGGTCGTATCGCCTATGCCGTCCTGTCATTCGGAGGATTTCTTGGGCTGGGCGACAAGCTGTTCGCACTGCCGTGGGAAGCGCTCACGCTGTCCGCTGGTGGGGAATTTTTTATTCTGAACGTGGCCAGAGAGCGGCTGGAGCAGGCAGAAGGCTTCGATAAGGATCGCTGGCCCGACATGGCTGACACGGCCTGGGGCGAACGCCTTCATACCTACTATGGGTACAAGCCTTATTGGTGAAGAAGGGGCGAATGGCACAGGTACAAGAGAAACGGTCTAACCAAAGGAGTTGGGTGATGAAACGGACTATGATGATGTATGCAGGAACGATCGCGTTTGTACTGGCCGCGAGTTCACCGGGGTTTTCTCAGGACGCCACGATCGGCGACAAGCCGGACTCGACGATGGGGAAGGGGGCCGGCACAGGAACGCCGACGGAACCTCCGAAAGTCGATAAAAAAACCGATCTCACCGGTGGGCAACAGGGTGTCCCGGAAGGTTATGCCGATACTCCGGTACGGCAGGGCAAGCTGGTGGAGGCACGGGACAATAGGTTTTCCAATGCCATGGTCCACAATGCACAGGGCGAAGCCATCGGAAGAATCAAGGAGCTGTTGAAAGATACGAAAACGAATGAAATCGAATATGCGGTCTTTGTGCCCAATGACTCGAAGCGGCCGATTCCGCTCCGCTGGAGTCAATTTCAAACGAAGAACGACAAGCTCCAACTCACCTTGAACAAGGAGGACTATCAAAACATCGTGCAGATGAACAGTAGCAAGGATCAGTCTCCTGATCTGAAGGCCTATATGGATCAGATCAATCAAGTGCGGTCTGCGCCCTCCACCTCCGGAAGCTCCGGCGTGCCCGGCCAAAAGGGACCGGATGCGACCGGCTCGATGGGCGAAGAGAGCGTGGGTGGCGGCGGTATGAGCGGGACCAGCGGATTGCCGTCCGGACCAGCGCCGGGATTCGAGGGGGGCCATCCGAGCAGTAAGCGGTAACACGTGTCGCTCTCGATGATCGGATCTAACGGGCAGGCTCTCGACTGAGGGCCTGCCCGTGCTGTGAGAAGGGAGATGGAAGATCAACGTGGTTCTGAGTAAGCAAGGCGATTCGAGTCTGGAGCGTGGAGGGCATCTTCGGAGAGTGAGTGGCCAAGCAGTTGTTGGTAGACTTGGACATACTCCCGTGCCATTCGCTCCGCGGTAAAACGTGATTCAAATGACTGCCTGGAATCTGATCTGGCCAGCAACGGAACAAAATCGGTTGCAGCAAGCATCTCGTCGAAGTTCTTGCACAGCACTCCTGTGACGCCCTGCTCGATGATTTCGGAGGCAACAGCCGTTGAGGAGGCAATGACCGGTGTCCCGCAGGCCAACGATTCGATGAGCTCCACGGCGGACGATACCGTTCTGTCGTATGGAGCGATCAAGGCATAGGCATGACCGAGAAAGTCGTTTTTCTCCGAATCCGTGAGCTCGCCTACCAGTTCGATGAGAGGATGATCCAACAGCGGCTCAATGACCGTGTGATAGTACTCTATCTGAGTCGGGTCCACGGTCGCCCCGATCCGTAGCGGGATTCCGCTCCGGAGAGACAAGGCGATTGCTTGATCGAGGGCAGTGTCCGGGGCCAGTCGTCCGAGGAATGCCAGGTATCGGCCGGTCTCATACCGGGGAGAAAAGAGATCGATCGGTAGGGCAGGGTAAATGGTCCTTTGCCAGTTCGCCCAGGCCAGTGGTTCGCGTTGTGCCGTTGATACAGAGACGAGCGGCATCTCGGAAAATTTTCTGTAAACCGGCAGCAGTTCCGGAGGATCGAGACGCCCGTGCAGGGTCGTGACGACCGGTGTTCCGCAACGACGCGCAAGGGGAAACGGTAGAAAATCCAAGTGCGAGTGAATCAGATCGAAGGCTTGCGATGCCGAGAAGGCTCGTTCCATCAGTGTGATCAGCGGCGCATCAGGATTTGCGATTCCGGAGGCGAGACGCAAGGATTGAGGGCAGGATGCGACCAGGCGAGCTGAAGTCATGGAATCGCCGCTGGCAAAGAGCGTGACCTCGTGTCCTTGTCGAACCAATTCCTCGGTGAGATAGGAGATGGTCTGTTCGGTACGTCCTCCATGAAGGGGAGGAACGCTATCACGGAGCGGAGCAACCTGAGCGATTTTCATGATGACTCCTTTGGTCGGTCTGGATGAATGGGTGTCGGCCACATGATCCGGAGAAATACCTTGAGCCGCCTCCGACGAAGATTGCTGAGGTAGTGCGATCTTAAAGGGAACAGGAGAGCCGGCCGTACTAGGCGA
The DNA here is from genome assembly GCF_905220995.1 of Nitrospira defluvii. Classification (NCBI taxonomy): domain Bacteria; kingdom Pseudomonadati; phylum Nitrospirota; class Nitrospiria; order Nitrospirales; family Nitrospiraceae; genus Nitrospira; species Nitrospira defluvii. The sequence goes on along the minus strand of NZ_CAJNBJ010000002.1, from coordinate 196,756 downwards.
GTCCCTAGCGGGATAGGGAATGTGTGAGCAGGAACGAGAAATGGGAAGAGTGCTCAGTGTTTGACGGCTCGGATGCCGATCAATACCTCGTAGTCTCGATCGTGATAATCGAGTTCCTCGCGACGGAGTTCGGAACTGATCAGTCCTTGAAGGCTGGCGGTCGCGGCCAAGACATTGCCGTAGGTGGAGACGCTGATGCCTGAGGGCCGAAAGGCTTCCTCAAAGAGGAGGCGGGCGGACAGGGACGTGAAACGCCAATATTCTCCCCACGTGTCCATGTCGTACCGGGAGATCTGGCTGATACCCGGAGCCAGGACCAGTACGACGCCGTTGGGTTTGAGAATACGGGCGATCGTGCCAATCGCGGCCCGCACGTCAAAAATGAACTGCAACGTGAACGTCAGAATGATGCAGTCGAAGCTGTCGGAGGGAATGTGCGGGGCATGTGTGAGATCGCCCTGAATCGTGGAGCCAGGGGAGTCAGCGTGAAAGTGGAGCACGTCGGACTTGGTGACACGGTCGCCGCCGAATTGCGTCGTGTAACGGTTGTCGCCGATTTCCAACACGTGCCCGCGGACGTCCGCACAATGGGCGGGGAAAAAATGCGATTCCGCGTAGTAACGATCGATGGGTTGACCGGCCCGCCATCCGAAGTCGCGTCGCAGGGGGTGGGTGCGACGCAACGAATGACCCCAGCGCCAATCCAGCCCAAGCCCGTTGGGTTCTCCTAAGAATGTCACTCGGACTTGCTGGTAGAGGGTGTCGCCCAACACCCTGCGCATGGTGTGCTTGAAGGGTCTGACGATTTCAGAAATGAGTCGGCTGCGGATGCTCATCTCTCTCCATGCCACGCGTTGTTGAGATAGTGCCATTGTAATGAATTCCTACAAACATTGCATGTAGTTTGTATTAGTACAGTCAGCCGTCAGCGAGGTACGGATGGCGGCGTCGGGATGGGACGACCAGGATCCTCCTGGTTAGGCTTCTCCGGATCGATGGCCATTTTAGGATCCACAACGGGAGGCGGCACCACCGCCTCAGGGTTTGGAGGAGGCAGATGGTCAGGCTGTTTGAGGATGCCTGGATCAATCTGTGACGGCGGAGCCGGCGGCGGCGGGGGGAATTGTGGGGAAGGTGGCGACGGGGTTGCCGGAGGCGTCTCCGGCCCTGGCTCGGCCGATGTCGTGTTCAGCGGGACGACAGCCATGAGAAACCCTGCTCCAACCATAGCCCGTATCAGCAGTGTCACGATAGTCCTCCCTTTTCTGGAGTGGTCACGATTACCGTCCAGCGTTTGCGGTCGCGAATGAACGAGCCAGGGACCGCACAGCGAGAAGTGCTGGCAGCTAGCTCGTTCTCCGCTTCCGCGGTGTAGCTCCAGGCATTACTTTCGCGACAGTCTGTTCAACGCGGCCGATCACTTTACCCAACACGCTTCCTATCGCTCGCCCGACCTGACGCACGTTCTGCGAAGTGGTCTTGGCGGAAGGTCGCTTCTTTTTCAAGACCGAACGGCCCTGTGTGGTTCGCCGAGAGTCTCGATCAGCGTTCTTGAGGTTCTTGCGTTCGATGACGCGTGGCGTCGGATCGATCGGATCGCGCGACCCCCGCCGGCTGGTTGATGTGGAGGGCTTACGGCTCCGAGACTTGGTGGTCACCCTTCGTTTCATAAGCAATCCTTCCGTGAGGTTCTCAGGTTCTGGGCCTCTACTCGCCGATCGGCTATGCGGGGGGATCCCACCCGTGCCGCCTCGCATACCTGCACCGTATTCTGCTCCTCCACCCTGCCGGTACTGGATATTCTCCTAGTTCTCTCCATGCCAGGGCCGGATACGTAGCGGGAGGCGATATGTTCATGGTGCCGGATTGGTATTTCGGCGTGCGCCTCTAACGGAGATGCATAAGACAGTGAGCTAGGGGGTTCACTAGGCCGCAGCCGGGGGGCAACTGTTCTATAAGGAAACAGCACCGAATAGTCAGCAAGCTCCTGTCTGGGAGGAAAGTGAGGCGCGTGAGTCGATCCCTCAAGTATCGTCGATCAGTCGTGGTGGTTTTGTTTGTCATGATCAGCCTGCTGAATTCGAACCTTCTGTTCCCCGATCGACAAGTTGGAGAGGCTTGGGGCGAGGAACCCACGCCGATCGCGGGGGAAGAGTTTCGTACGACGCTCTTCGGGGAGGAGATTTATGTGCCGCCGCGTGATCGTCGAAGCGTCACGGCCATGAGTTTTGGGATACAGGCGATTCCGAACGGGCCGAGTCAGATGGAAGCGCTGCCGTTCGGGGCGCTGTACGTGTGGAGAAATTGGGACGACGACAATCGTCGGCTTCGGGGGACGTTCTCCGGTGTGGTGAACGATGTCGATTACACCATCGGGCTGCGGGAGTATCCGAACTGGTCGTTGTTGTTCACGTGGGACAACTTCGTGCTTCCCATGGGGCGGTCGGAGTATGTCCAGGGGCAGCGCCAGAGAGGGACGGAACTGGAATGGAGTTATGCCTTCGCCGGGGCCGGGCTGGGGTATCGGTTACCGGTGCACCCGTTCCGGCAAGACAGCGCCGTGAATATTTCCGTGACCTATGAGGCCGGATACCGTTGGTTTAAGGGCACCGGTCACACGGCGTCCGACTACGGCGTGCCCAAAGATACTTATGAAGGGCGCATCCATTTTCGAATCCGCGCGGATGCCTTGAAGCGAAACCTGATGGAACTGCCGCATGAAGGGATCACGATGGGCGGCGATCTGGTACACGGCCATCGCGCCAAGTGGGATCAATGGGGCGGTGCGCCCTTCAATACGCCTGATTTCAAGAAGGAACGGACCTATATTCAAGCGAGTGCCTATGCGCTACTCGCGACGGGGCTGCCCTTCATCGAGAGTGACAAACATCGCCTGCTGACAAGTGTACATGCCGGTATTGGTAAAGATCTGGATCGGTTTTCCGCCTTCCGCCTGCCAGGACGACCCACCGGCTATGAGTGGGAGGCTATCTCCCTCCCGATGATCCACGGCGTGGCCTTCAATGAACTGTTTCCCACCCGCTATGCGGTGGCGAATCTTCAGTATCGGTACGAAGCGTTGTTCTTTTTGTATCCCTACGTCGAGGCCACCTGGGGCCTGGTTGAGCGCCCCGTGTTCACGTCCAACACCGCGGTGAAGCAGATCACGGATTCGATGCCGGCGTTAGGGGGAGGGGTGGTGACCGGTGCTCCCTGGAAATCGCAGGTCGAGCTGAACTACACGTATAACTTCGGTATCTATCGGGATCCCGGGGGTGCCCCTCCGACCAAAGGCGGCCATGGTCTCATCGTGTTTTGGTCCAAGGAGTTGTAACAGGGAGCCGGCCGCTCGCAATCACATGGAGACAGTGGTAGGATTTTTTGTCGCTCTGCTCATTTCCCCCTCTAGCCCGGAGCCATGCCATGAAACCCAGAGTCCTGATCGCTGATGACCATACACTGGTGGCGGAAGGTATCGAACGATTGCTGGAGCGCGAGTGTGACCTCTGCGGCAGAGTCGCCGACGGACGAGCCCTTGTGCAGGCCGTCGAACGCGACAAACCGGACATTGCGCTGGTGGATATCGCCCTGCCGTTGCTCAACGGATTAGATGCGTGCCGTCAAATCAAGAAGGCCGCGCCGGAGGTGAAGTTGCTCGTGCTCACCATGCATGGCGAACAGTACTTCGTCACGGAAGCGTTTCGCGCCGGCGTCTCGGGTTATGTGCTCAAGCAGTCTGTGGCGGAGGAATTGCTCTTTGCGGTCAAGGAAGTGCTGAAGGGGCGTATGTATGTGTCTCCGAGCGTCGCCGAGAATCTGGTCGAGCAGGCGCTGCACCCCAGCGCGGAGCCGCTGTCTACGGAGACGGCTGCACATGATGGACTGAGCGTGCGGCAGCGGGAAGTGCTGCAACTGATCGCCGAGGGGCAGTCGGCCAAAGAGATTGCATCGACGTTGAATGTGTCGATCAAGACGGTAGAGTTCCACAAGACGCGCATCATGAAGCAACTTGGAGTGCACAGTACGGCCGAATTGACCAAGCACGCGATTGCGATCGGGTTGATTGTGATGCCCCAGCAGCCGACCGTCCCTGAGTCGAGGGTATAGGCGTCAGGGCTGTGGCTCATCGAGGGTCGTCAGACCCTGTGACAGCGCGAACCGTGTCAGTTCGGCCGTGGTGTGAATCCCCAGGCGGCGAGTGATGTTGCCCTTGTGAAACTCCACCGCCTTCGCCGAGACCTTGAGCTCCGCCGCAATTTCTTTTGTCGAACGCCCCTTCGTCAGCAGCTGCAATACCTCCTGCTGCCGTGGCGTGAGTTTAGACGAGAACCCCTCCGGTTTGACCCACGGCGTCTCGATCGCATCCTGCACTTCCAAGGACAACTGCGGCGAAATGTAGCGGCGATTCTTCAGCGCCGCGGTCAAGGCCGACAGCAGTTCAGTCGACGCCGATTGCTTCAGCACATATCCCACGGCGCCCAGGTCGAATGCTTGGGTAATGTAGAAGGGCTCGCTCATCATCGTGACGAAGATCAACTTTGCCTGAGGCAGGGAAGCCCGAAGTTGCCGTGACACATCGAGACCGTTCAGGGTCGGCATGGAAATGTCCAGCAGGATGATGTCGGGAGCCAAGGCCGGCGCAATACGCAGCAATTCCTCGCCGTTCAACGCGGATCCGACCACTTCATACTCCGGTTCCAGTAATTGCCGATAGGCTTCCAGGACGATGCTGTGGTCGTCGGCGATCACGAGACGCGCTTTCGGCACGGACCCCTCCTTTTCGATAAGGCGTGTGGTCAACGCAGCATACCAGGCTCAGCCTAGACAATAACAGTCAGGTCTTGAACCAGTGATCTGAGATGTAGCACAGCCGTGGCCATGTTGTTCCTAGGCAATCCCCTCATTCCTTCCTCCGCCAGGGCATCACCTAGTGGGCGCGGTCTGCCGGTCATGGTAGCGTGAGCGTGAGATGGAAACCGGTCATGGTAGGCCCACCGACGAGCTATGGAGGACAGAGCATGAACAGGCCCGATCTGTATCGCGTCAAGTCCTACGATGTATTCGGATTGGCCGGTATCTCGGATGACACCCTCCACATGCACTTTGGTCTGTATGAGGGGTATGTCAAAGCCGCCAATGCGTTACGCGCTCAACTGGATGAATTCCGGCGCGACGGCACAGTCGATCAGGAAGCCATGCCGGCCTACTCCGAGCTCACCAGGCGGTTGGGGTTCGAATACAACGGGATGGTACTCCATGAGTACTATTTCGGAAACCTCCTGCGGGGCGGCGGGAATCGTCCCTCGTCGGAGTCGGTTTTTGGAAGAGCGATTGCCAGGACATTCGGCGACTATGAACGGTGGCAAGCGGATTTTTGCAGCGTCGGCATGTTGCGGGGCGTGGGGTGGGCGATCTGTAATGTCGATCCTTCGAGCGGTCTGGTGTCCAACCACTGGGTCACACTACATGAACATGGCAATGTCGCGGGCTTTCAACCGGTGCTGGTCATGGATGTGTGGGAGCATGCGTATCTACTGGATTATAAGCCGAACGAGCGCAGGCACTACATTGACTCATTTTTTCAGAATGTCGCCTGGGGTGCGGTCGAAGACCGCATGCAGGCCGGACTCTCTCCGGCCATGGCCCATCGTTAAAGGAGTACGATTATGAGACGATGCGCGTTTGTGAAATCACCCCCTCCTGCGCCACCGGATCCCGAGCCACTTCCCGACCCGGCACCTGGCCCCTTTCCGCCGGACCCGTTTCCTCCGCCGGTTCCTCCGCGCCCGACACAGCCGCCGATTCCACAATTGTGGGATGTGAGGCCCGGTGTACGGGGCGCCTCGCTGTGTTCGTTCGAATGGCACGGAACGGTCCGACGGGATTCTCGTCGATGGCCTTCGAAGACATGCAGACGAGCAGTCCTCGAGGGTCGATCGGCAAGGAGGTTGTGTATGACGACATCTGACAAGGTCGATCTCATCCGTCCTTGGATCGATCCGGAGGAACGGGTGACGGTGGATTTTCATAATGAGCGAGGGTTGAACGGAGAAGTCGTCGAATGTGACGCCCAAACCGTGACGGTGTTGCTGGAGACGGCGTTTCCGCACTATCGCCAAACTGTGACGCTCCCGCTGAGCCTGATCTCGATCGGCGAAGACAAGGGGCATTACACGCGAAATCCCGAAAGGCCGTTGCAGTATGGTCGACTGCGCCTGATCGTGCACGAGGACAGGCCTCATTTGGCGTAATGATTCGGAGGGAACAATGGTCACCAACAGGAGCAACGAAGCCGATCCTCGGAGACCCATCACCATGGAAGCGACTCGTCCTGCAGCGGGGATTTATCTGGAGTCGACACGCAACGAGCAAATGAGTCTCTTGCCGGGAGACGTCAAACAGGTCAAGGACGTGATGACCACAAACGTGACGACCGCGACCCCACGAACCAGTCTCGGGGAGGCAGCCGGCTTGATGAAGAAACTTGATGTGCCGGTCGTAGTGGTGTTTGACGGGGCACGCTTGCGAGGGATGCTCACCGCACGCGATATGGGACTCAATCAGTCCATCCGGAACGCTCCGCCGAATGCAACCATCGAACGATTCATGAATACCTCGGTTCCCTCCTGTCATGACGACGATGTGCTCACGGATGCCCTCGATGTCATGCGTGTCGCCAGGCTGGAATGGCTTCCCGTATTGGATCGCCGGCACCGTCTCGTCGGAGTGCTCTCTAAGTACACGGCCCATCTCTGATCTGCCAGGGCCCTCTTTGCCCAGGTCTAGGGACATCCCTAGTCCTCTCCTGCCACCGCCTCGCCTAAGGTGAGTCCAACAGCCATCACTGTCGCACCGTCTCTCTCACGAAAAGAGGTAGTTATGCAGATGTTGTCAGCCCCGTCGATCCCTTCTGGAGTCGTCCTGACCGTCGCCGTGTGTGCGCTGGCGTTCGGGGTGCAGTCCAAGCAACTCCTGTCCAGATTCACCGCCGTTCGCGAGGAGGGCGAACCGCTGGGGTGCGAATCTGCCTGGCCGCATCTCCGGACAGATTTCCGCATGTAACGCCTCGGCGTGATCGCGAGCACCTCGACACTGTAAGCACGTTGTGAAAGGAGCCATTATGAGTCGTACGAAAGGTCAATCATCATTCGTTCAGGACATCCAAGCCCTCAGAGAGCGCGCCCGTCAACACATCGAGGATGGGGCGCAGACGTCGGACTACCGGGCGGATCGCGATACTGTCCTCCGCCTGCTGAACGAGGCGTTGGCGACCGAAATCGTCTGCGTCCTGCGTTACCGGCGGCACTACTTCATGGCGGAAGGCATGAATGCGGAAAGCGTGAAGGCGGAATTCCTGACGCATGCCGGCGAAGAGCAGGCGCATGCCGATCAATTGGCTGAGCGCATTGTTCAACTGGGCGGTGAACCGAACCTGTCGCCGTCCGGTCTGACGGAGCGCAGCCATAGCGAGTACGTGGAAGGGGATGATCTGGAGGACATGATCAAGGAGGATTTGGTGGCTGAACGGATCGCGATCGAAAGTTACAGGGACATGATTGCCTTCGTCGGAAGCGACGACCCGACCACGCGACGCCTCTTGGAGGAAATCCTCGCTAAAGAAGAAGAACATGCTGAGGATCTGGTCAGTCTATTGAAGTAGCCACCATCCACGAGCGGCGACGCCACGGGTGTTGCCGCTCGGGACACCGAAGAGGAGACTGCATGAAGGTATGGCCAGGCCGGCCCTATCCGCTGGGGGCAACGTGGGACGGGGAGGGGGTGAACTTCTCTCTGTTTTCTGAAAACGCGACGTCGGTCGAATTATGTCTGTTTGATGGGCCTGACGCCTCCAAGGAGTCCCATCGGATTCGCGTGGAGGAACGGACCAATCAGACGTGGCATGTGTACCTGCCGGAGGGACGCCCTGGCCTCCATTATGGGTTTCGAGTAGACGGTCCGTACGATCCACAAGCGGGACACCGGTTCAATCCGGCCAAGCTGTTGATCGACCCCTATGCCAAATCCATTGCCGATACCATTCGCCTCTCGGATCGGATGTTCGGCTACCGGTTGGGCGAGGCGGATGGGGATCTGGTGCGTGATGACCGCGACAATGCCGAAGAGATGCCGAAATGTGTCGTGGTGGATCAAGCGTTCAGCTGGGGCGGCGATCATCTGCTCCGCACGCCCTGGTCCAAAACGATCATTTATGAAGTACACGTGAAGGGATTCACCGCCCGCCATCCGCAGGTGCCGGAACATTTACGCGGCACCTATGCCGGGTTATCCACGCCGGCGGTCATTGAGTACCTCCAAGAGCTGGGGGTGACGGCAGTCGAACTGTTGCCGGTACATCATGCGGTGCAGGACAAACACCTTACGGATCAGGGGCTGACGAATTACTGGGGGTACAACACGATCGGATTTTTCGCGCCCGACATGCGCTACGCCGCCAGTCCGGTGCGCGGGCGGCATGTGCGGGAGTTCAAGACCATGGTGAAAACCCTGCACAGCGCCGGGATCGAGGTGATTCTTGACGTGGTCTACAACCATACGGCCGAGGGCAACCACCTGGGGCCGACGCTCTCGTTTCGCGGCATCGACAATGCGGCCTACTACCGGCTGATGGCCGACGACCCTCGCTACTACATGGACTACACCGGTTGTGGAAACAGTCTGAATGTCCGGCACCCGCGAACCTTGCAGTTGATTATGGACAGTCTGCGCTACTGGGTCCTGGACATGCATGTGGACGGGTTCCGGTTCGACCTAGCTTCCACCCTGGCCAGAGAACTGCACGAAGTGGATCGTCTCAGCGCGTTTTTCGACATCATCCATCAGGACCCCATCTTGTCTCAGGTCAAGCTGATCGCAGAGCCCTGGGATCTCGGGGCGGGGGGATATCAGGTCGGCAATTTCCCGGTCGGCTGGGCGGAATGGAACGGCAAGTACCGCGATGCGATTCGCCGCTACTGGAAGGGGGACGGCGGGCAAGTCGCGGAGTTGGCCTACCGGCTGTCCGGCAGCAGCGATCTGTATGAAACGAGCGGGCGCCGCCCGTTTGCCAGCATTAACTTCATCACGGCGCATGACGGATTCAGCTTGCAGGATCTCGTCTCGTACAACGAGAAACATAACGAGGCGAACGGCGAGGGCAATCAGGATGGCCACAACGACAACCTCAGCTGGAATTGCGGGACCGAAGGCCAGACTGATGACCCGGCCATTCTCGATTTGCGTCTCCGGCAGAAGCGAAACATGCTGACGACCCTGTTGCTGTCTCAAGGGGTGCCGATGTTGTGCGGGGGAGATGAAATCGGCCGGACTCAGCAGGGGAATAATAATGCCTATTGCCAGGACAACGAATTGAGCTGGCACGACTGGGATCTGACGGCCGAAGATCGCGTCCTCCTCGGATTCGTCCGGCAATTGATTGCGCTCCGTCAGCAGCATCCGGTCTTCCGTCGCCGCCGCTTCTTTCAGGGGCGGCAAATCCATGGGTCGGAAATCAAGGACATTGTGTGGTTGCGTCCGGACGGCCAGGAGATGGATGAAGCGGATTGGAGTCAGGGATACCTCCGGGCGTTGGGCATCGTGTTGGCCGGTGATGCCATCGAGGAAACGGACGCACGCGGCAATCGGATCGTCGACGACACGTTCCTGCTGCTCCTTAATGCGCACCATGAGGCGATTCCCTTCCTGTTGCCTTCCCCCGACGGCAATGCTTCCTGGAGCGTGGTCCTCAATACCCATGTGGGTGGAATTGCGCATCCGGCTTCCACCGTGACAAGCGGCGAACCCTTCACCATCGAACCCCGATCCATGGCCCTGCTCTGCCGGCCCTTCACCATTTCGTCCTGATCGAATACAGATCTCCTTCGTCGACCTCCCGTAGTAGAGGTGGTCTGATTATCCCCATGAGCTTTCACGCATGGGGAGGGCTGCTCGCATCACGAATGCGTACGTAGTGCAGAGTATTAGGGGCGAGTGCTCTGAAAACTAGGGGTATGTCCAGGCGTGCTTCGAGGTGTTCGGCGGTATACGTAGCCCATACACAACGGGAGGCAGGCATGAAGATCCGCACAGCCAATGGAATCAAGTCGAAGGTGGTGGTCTCCGTCGGTGACGAGCAGGGCGATGCGACCATCGTTCTGTACCGCGGCGGCAGAACCGGCCTGGCATTTCGATCTCCAGCGCATCGGATTTTAAAGGACGCCGCCCGAACGCGTCGTACGGGTGAAGCCATGCTCTCGGTGGCATCGGCATCCGCGGCGATATCATCTCAACAGGGAGGTTCTCAATGAATACCGATCAGTTCAAGGGGAAGTGGGTGCAGTTCAAGGGGGAGGTCAAGAAGCAGTGGGGGAAATTCACGGACGATGACCTGATGCAGATCGAAGGCGACTACGACAAATTCGTCGGCCGTGTACAGGAACGGTATGGAGAGAAGAAGGAAGAAGTCGTCCGCTGGGCCGACGATTGGTACCGGCAGCAAGGTCAACCGAGCCCCGGGCAGCGTGAAGCGCAGCGTCCTCGATAACGCATGGGGCCTGACGAATCTCTGTCCTCAATGAAAGGAGTACCGACGATGAAAAAGGTGATGGCGATTGCACTGATGTCCGCGCTGTTGACGAGTCCCGCCTGGGCATTGTTTGAAACCAATAAACAGTTGGCGGCTACTGCCAGCGTGACCTTGGAGGATGCCGTCAGGCATGCATTGAAGGCCGTTCCAGGGAAGGCGGTGGAGGCTGAAATCGGCAAAGAGGACGGCCGGACGGTCTATGAAGTGGAGATCATTGACATCAACAACAAGACCCAGAAGGTCTATGTCGATGCGCAGAGCGGTCAGACCAAAATCGACCGGTAACGCATGATCCGGCGTGCCGCCCCAAGAGGGGGCGGCGCGTCGAACGCCGAAATCGAGAGGATGGCACCATGACGCGACGACCAAGACTGCTGACGCTGACGCTGGTGGGTCTGGCCCTGGCGACGGGAGCGGAGACGGTCCAGGCGGTGAACGGATCAGTTCGGGCTTCTGCCGGGGCTGCCACGGCCGTGGTGAATCAGGATCAATTCGAAGGGAAATGGAAACAGTTTAAAGGTGAACTGAAGAAGCAGTGGGGAGAGTTCACGGACGACGATCTGTTGGCCATCGAAGGCAGTGTCGACAAGCTTGAGGGCAAGATACAAGAGCGCTATGGCGACCGTCGGGAAGAGGTCAAGCGGTGGGTCGACGAGTGGTTCGATCACCATGGGACGCGTCCGCGCGAGTCCTAATGACGACACAGGCGGCATATTCATTCAGAAGGAGTCATACATGAAACGATTGGTTCTCCCTGTAGTGATGACGCTGGGAATTGCGTTGACGGCTTGGGGGCTGGTGCTGCCGGCTGTGGCCACGGCAGCCGATGAAAAGAATCTGTTCGACCAGATCGATATCGGGTTGTTATCGGTTGGTGGACGCGCCACGTACGTCGATCCGAAAGACGGTTCAAGCCGGTGGTTCGGGGGAGGACAGGTCCGATTGCACCCTTCCCGCTACTTTGCCTTCGAAGGGTCGGTCGATTACCGCCGAAATGACATCGGCGACACCCGTGTCCACACCTATCCGGTGCAGGTCTCCGCGCTCATTTATCCGCTCGGCACCACGAGGCTGGCCCCGTTCCTGCTCGGCGGAGGCGGTTGGTATTACACGACGGTCAAGGGCCCGGGTGGGTTCGATGATACGCAAAATCGATTCGGCGCCCATGCCGGCGGCGGCTTGCAGTTCTTCTTCAGCAAACATGTATCGATCGACAGTACGTATCGATACATCTGGTTGGAGAAAATCGAATCACGTGACCAGAACATCGTGGACAAAAAGTTCCAAGACAACGGGCATATGGTCACGGTTGGCCTCAACTTCCATTTTTAGGCGTCGTGACTTGTGAAGCGATGCACGAGGAGGCATTCGAAAAATGGAAGTTCCGGCCCTGGGCGCATGCATCAGCGATGCGCGGTCGCGCTCTGGGTAATGATAGGGGTCTTGTCCGGGATATGGGGTGGTCCTGCCTATGCGGGGCAGGATGAGTACATTGCCGGCTATGCGGCCTCCATGCTGGAACATGAGTTTCATCTCTCGGCGGCAGTCATCGAAGTCGAGGGGGGAATGGTGGACGTGTATGTTCCGCGTCTCGGTGCGGAGGATCCCGAAAAAATTCTCTCTTCCCTCCGCGCCATTCCTGGAGTCACGGGGGCGCACGTGCATACCGGCCAGGAGGCAGCCAAGAGTGCCAAGGCGGGGGCCGTACGAGCGGTGACACCAGAATCTCACTCGAAGTTTCTCCCGCGTGGTCTCCTGGTGGAGCCCCTGCATGCAGATCCCCGATGGCCGCACTTCGGCGCCGCCTATCACGCCCTTTCATCAGGGCGTGAGTTCGCCAGCGCGTTCGGTGAATCGTTTGCAGTCTATCGTAATGCGGCGCCGTTCAAGGGAGAGTGGGAGCTGGGCATTCAGGCGGGAGTATTTGGCGTATTTGACACCGAGCGACGTTCGATCGACCTCATCAATGCCGATTACACCATCGGGGTCGTCGCCAGTTATCGGGCAGATCGACTCTCCGGTTTCGTGCGCATTCGGCACCAGAGTTCGCATTTGGGGGATGAGTTCATTCTCAACAATCCGCAGGTCATGCGTGTCAATCTCAGTTACGAAGAGATCGATCTGAAACTCTCCTATGATCTGACGAGTTGGATGAGGTGGTATGGAGGCGTGGGAACCCTCGTGAGGAAAGATCCTCGGACGCTCGGACGTGAGACCACGCAGGCTGGAGTCGAACTCAAGAGTCCGTGGCTTTTGGCAGGAGGCACGATCAGACCGGTGGCCTATGCGGACTTTCAAGCCAATGCGCGTGCTAATTGGGCGGTCAGCCGGTCGATCATGGCAGGGTTGCAGTTTGAAAATGCCAGGATCGGCGACAGAAAACTGCAAGTGTTAGGGGAGTATTTCTCAGGACCGAGTCCGGACGGCCAGTTATTCTCCAAACGTGTCGAATGGGTCGGCCTGGGCGTGCATCTGTGGTTTTAAGCGGATCGACGCTGATTCGGCAGGGAGAACAATGGTGACGTATGTGGCGTCTCGTCGGCTTGTGGGCGCTCGCCGTGCCGGTCGTCGTGGTGTTGCTGCTCTGGTTGTTCGGAATTGGGAAACCTTGAATCACGAAAGGAGCCTGTGATGTCGAAGGAGGCGAGTGCCGGAAAATCCTGTGCCCATCCTCGTTGCGCCTGCCAGGCTGAAAAGGGCAAGGAGTTTTGCTCGGACGCCTGTCGGAACGCAACCGTGCCGACCGGCGGCTGCCGCTGTGGACACGATGCTTGTTGGAGTCACACGGCAGACCAGTTCGTCATCGTAGATCCCATGGTCAACCGTTCATCATCGAAAGGGGTGTCATCATGTTGAGCTGGGCAGTTACATTCCTCGTCATCGGGTTAATCGCCGGCGTGTTGGGTGTCTCGGGGGTTGCCGGCACGGCCACTCACATCGCCTATGTGCTGTTCGTCGTGTTCCTGATTCTTGCCGCAATCGGTATGGTCATGGGGAAACGTCCTCCGGTGGCCTGATGGAGGGGGCACGTCTTTATCGGCCGGCGCGCACCGTGCTCACGATCGCCTCGTACAACTGGACGGCGGCGCGTTCTTTGGTCACAAAGACCGCCGCCCCGGCGTTGAGCATCGCTTCTTCGATGTGGCGTTCATTCTGCACCGACAGCCCGATGATCACGATGTCCGGATGAGTGGACATGATCCGGCGCGTGGCCTCAATGCCATCAACCCTTGGCATGTTGATGTCCATCACGACCACGTCGGGCTGTAGGGTCGTGGCCAGACTAATCGCGGCTTCACCATCACCGGCCTCTCCAATCACCTCCAGGTCCTCGTAACTATCCAGCACACTGCGCAAGCCTTGTCGAACCATCGCATGATCGTCCACGAGTAACACGCGCAGCCGTTGAGAGGGACCCATGCGTGTCCTCGACTGTTGGACGGCCGCTGCCGAGGCGGTGAGTGCTGAGTGAGGGGAGGTGTCGATCGGTACCGTGATGGTCACCGTGGTCCCGCGCCCTACACCCGAGATCAGACTCAAATGTCCGCCGATGGCTTCCACGCGCTCCTGGACGTTAAAGAGCCCGAACTGTCCGGGATGGTCACGATCGGTTTCCAGCAGCTGGTCGGGGTTGAAACCCTGTCCATGATCGGTGACGGTAACCGCGGCCCATTTCTCGGGGTTCTCTGACAGTGTGATTTCAGCCTCGCCGGTGCCGGCATGTTTGACCACATTAAACAAGAGCTCTCGAACGCTCTGGTAGAGAATGACCGCGCCCTCCTCGGCCATGGGCAAGCGCTCGACCTCGGAGCGGATGGTGACGACGAGTCCGTGGGTCTTCATTTGCCCGGCCAGCCATTTGAGCGCGGCAGGCAAGCCGAATTGGTACAGGATCTGCGGACTCAATTCCGCCACCAGCGAGCGCGTATAGTTGAGCGATTGGGTGAGCACGTCGTCCGTTTCACCCAAGAGTTGTTGCGCCTTCTGGTCTTTGACTTGGGGCCTGGCTTGGCTCAGTTTCATCCGTCCCACGACCAACAATTGGGCCAGATAGTCGTGAAGCTCCGTGGCGAGCCGGCGGCGCTCCTGTTGTTCCGTCATGCTCAGATCCGATGCCAGGGCGCGCAAGCGGGATTGCGAACGCTGCAGCGCTTGTGTCCGCTCGTCGACCCGCTTTTCCAACTCAACGGTCCATTGCTGTAATTGTTCTTCGGCATGTTTCCGATCAGTGATATCGAGCGCCGCGCCGAGATAGCCGGTCAGCACCCCCGACTCTGTCAGGAGCGGCACGCCGCGATCCAACATCCATCCGTACATTCCGTCATGCCGTCGCAAGCGATACTCCAGTTCAAACGGTTCATGACGGGAGCAGTGGTCGTGATACAGCTGCACAGCCATGGCGCGATCATCCGGATGAATGTCGGCCATGCGGCCGTCCCCCAATTGCTCCTCAAGCGTGCGTCCGGTGTAGTCCAGCCAGGACCGATTCAGCCAGGTGCACAGTCGATCGGGGCCGGCCATCCAGACGAGCACGGGCGTGGCGTCGGCCAGCAGGCGAAAATGGGCCTCGCTTTCGCGAAGTGCTGCTTCGGCGCGCTTGCGTTCGGTGATGTCGAACATCACGCCGGTGATCTGCCGGGGGTGGCCTTCGGCATCGGGGAGGACTTGGCCGGTAATCGCAATCCAGGCCTCGATAGGCGGGGTTTGACGCAGAACGCGGCATTCCAGGGCGTAGGAGCCGCGATTGAGGACCGCTTCCTCAATTGCCGCTTGCACGCGTCCCCAGTCATCCGGGTGGATCAATCGACCAAATGAGGTCAGTGTTCCGCCGAAGCTCATGGCCGACACGCCGAGCATCACTTCTAATTCGGGGGACAATGCGAGTGTCTGATTGTCGAGGTCCTGATGGAACGTCCCCATCCGGCCGGCTCTCAAAGCCAGGCGATGCCGGGCCTCACGCTGCTGAAGAATCTGCAAGATATGCTTTTTCTGGCCGTCGGTCTTGTTCAGGCTCCCGGCCAACACCCAGAGCGAGGCCAGCATAATCACCATCACCGCGGCCACGGCCAGCGCAACTCCGAAATTGAAGTCGTAAGAGCCGGAGCGCTGCGCGGTAATGCGGATCCACCCGGCAAGGATCGGCAGGCCAATTGCGAAGGGCAGCATACGTCGCAGCATCACCCCGCCGAGATCGTCGGACACCAGCGTGGCCATAAACCCCCTCGCCGGCCTCGCGGCAAGAATGCCGAGGCCGATCAGGAACAGCAGCGTAGCGCTGTACAGCGACATGGTCGAGAAGCTGCCCACCTGGTAGAGCGAGCGGACTCCGTAGAAGTAACCGACGAGGGCGATGCCGCCCATGGTCTTGCCGGCCAGGGCCGCATATTGGGCGGGGTAGTGCCCATTCGACAATGGCTGATCTATGGTGAGCAGCGCGAGGGACAGCAGAAATGTCACGCCGGCGGTAAGCGGTGCCATGCGTCCCGGGTGTGCCGCCGCGTCGATGTCGGCATCGTGCATCAACCAAAGATCGATGCCGATGTTCGCATTGAACAGGTATTCGGCCAGCGTGAGCCCGGCCAACAGGCAGGCGACGGCAGCGGCAGCCTGGGCGCATCGCCGTCGGACTGTCGTCACCGCGGCTTCCTCCGCCAGCAGCCACAGAGACAATCCGCAGAAGAGGACCGACAAGACCGTGACAGGCTTGATGGTACGGAAGGAAGGATGAAGCGTGGACAACCAGGAGGGATCATAGGCCCAGGACAGCAGCGTGGCGAGCGGCCAGATCATGGCGGCCAGTGCCGCGAAGCGAGTGACCCACGGCAGTGAGGACAGGGCTGGAGTCATGAGGACGGCTCACGGTCGGTGATGCGGATGCGGAGCGATGCGTTGTTCGGCGGAACCGACTGCCCGCTGCGCCGCGATGTCCGGATGGAAAACGTGAGGCGCTCTGAGTCAACGCGAGGCGTGCATGGAGATTGACTATGTGTGATACGTGACACGCACTATCATACTGAGTGCGAGGGCGAGGAGAAACTGGGAAATACCCTAGTTGGCAACGGCTCGACCGCCTGCTGAGGAGGCCACCGGACAGTGCCGGAGAATAATATCGTAGAGCTGGCCTGCTGCGGATTCCTTCGGCAAAAAGTCCGCGGCACCGGCCTCAGTCATCGCGAGTTTCACTTGCGGATCGTTGCGGACTGATATGCCGATGACGGCCATCGACGCGTGCTCGCGGCGTAACAGGCGTGTGGCTTCGACGCCGTCGATGAGGGGAAGGTTGACGTCCATGACCACGACATCAGGCTGAAGCGAACGCGCCATGACGACGGCATCTTGCCCGTTGGCAGCCTCGCCCACGACCGTCAGATCCGTGTAGCTGTCGAGGATACTGCGCAACCCCTGTCGCACCATGGCATGGTCATCTACCAGCAACACCTTGACCGTCTTGGCCTGGTCCTTGGCGGGAGAGCCGGCAGGATGAGCCGCGGTCTGTTGGACGTTCGCGGATGAGGAGACCGCGGTTTGGCCAAGGGGAAGATGCAGAATCGCGATCGTTCCCACCCCCAGGGCGGAAGACAATTCGCATTCCCCTCCCAACAATTCCATCCGCTCTCGAATACTCAACAACCCGAATTTTCCATGGGGATCTCCCGGATGGGTGAGGTCTGCCATATCAAATCCGACTCCCTCATCTTCTACACAGATCCAGAGTTCCTGTTGCTCGTCGACGCTGACCGTCAATGTCGCGTGGTCGGTCTTGGCATGTTTGATGATGTTGAACAGCAGCTCGCGCACGGATTGAAAGAGGAGAACGGCTTGATCGTCGGCCAGGGTGAAGGGCGTGCCGCCGAGTTCGACCGACACTCGCAGATTGTGCTGCTTCATCTGCTCACCCAGCCAGAGCAACGATTTAGCCAAACCGAACTGATAGAGGATCTGGGGGCTCAGCTCGGCCACTAGGGAACGGGTATACGTCAGCGCCTGGTCCAGCATGCTGTCCACCTGTGTAAGGGTGGAGGAGATTGCAGGGTCGCCGATTCGCGGAATGAGCTGGGAAATCCGCAGCCGGCTGGCAACGACCAGTTGGGCCAGGTAATCGTGGAGGTCGGTGGCCAATCTCCGCCGTTCACGTTGTTCGGTCAGCGTGAGTTCCGAAGCGAGTGCGCGCAGGCGCTCCTGTGATGTGCGGAGTTCCTGCGTGCGTTCCGCAATGCGGTGCTCTAATTCGCTTGCAGAGGCGTGCAGTTGTTGTTCCGTGGCCTTCCGTTCCGTCAGGTCCACCAGCATGTTGACGGTGCCGAAGACTTCCCCTGCCTCATTCCGCAACGGGGTTGAATGGTGGGTGACCGGAATCTGTGTTCCATCCTGGCGTCGAATCACGGCTTCGAGGCCGAGCACCGGGCGACCCTGCTTCAGCGCCTGACGCAGCGGGCATTCGTGATCGGGCATCGGTCCACCGTCCGACCCGGTGAGCCGCCAGGATCCACGCCAGTACGGCGCTCCTGAGGTCGGCCGGCAGTGCCAGAGATCCACGGCCGCTTGATTGTAATGTGTGATGAGTCCTTCCGCGTCGGTGGTGAAGACCGCGGCCGGAAGTCCTTCCACCAGGCTGGCCAAATGGCGTTCTGCCTGTTTCCGTTCGGTGATATCCCTCGCGATTTTTGACGCGCCCACGATGCGGCCCTTGCCGTCTTTGATCGGGGAGACCGTTAGCGAGATGTGGACCAGCGAGCCGTCTTTGCGTTGTCGCACGGTTTCATAGTGATCGATTCGTTGACCCGTCCGGATCCGCCCCAGGATGTGGATTTCTTCATCAAATCGGTCCTTGGGAATCAGTCGATGGACCGGCTGACCGATCATTTCATCTGCGGTATACCCGAAGAGTCGCTGAGCGCCTCGGTTCCAGCTTGTGATGATGCCGTTGAGATCCTTGGAAATGATGGCATCATCCGATGACTCCACGATGGCCGCGAGGCGCGCCGACATGAGGTCGGCTGCGAGCGGGTCCGTCATGGGTGCGAATGCCTCGTTGTCGGGTTGCATGGTGATCGGTTCGTGGCGACAGGTCCTTCGCCTCACTGGTGTCGGTCCGAGGGCTATGGTAAACGGTTTGACAGCACTTCGCCAACTAGGCATAACGCTAGCGCGGTCAGCCGGTTATGTCAGGGAGGTGCCGCACCGGGGGTTTTCGTCCGCAAGCGCCTGGCGAATGGCTTCATACAATTCATCAACCGCGGCCTCTTTCGATAAGAGTCTCGCGGCTCCGGCCTTCAGCATGGCATCCTGGGCTTCTTCGCTGTTTTGCACGGAGAGTCCGATCACGGCAATGTGAGGATGGCGTGACTTGATCTCGCTGGTCGCGTCGATTCCGTTGGTCTTGGGCATGTTGATGTCCATGATCACGACGGCCGGGTGCAGGCTGTCTACTGACTGAATCGCCTCACTGCCGTCCGCCGCCTCCCCGATGACTGCGACGTCGTCGTAGTTCTCTAACAGGCTGCGCAGTCCTTCGCGAACCATTTGGTGGTCGTCCACGAGCAGTATCCCGATGACGGATGATCCTGGCTGGTTGCCGACCCTCGAATCGAATGGGGAGTTCTGAGCGGGAGCCGGGCCGTCCTGAGCGGGGACCGGGCCTGGTGCCGTGCTACTCGGCTCATCACGGACCGCCCGGTAGGGAGTGGTGAGAATGGCCCTTGTCCCGCTCCCCACAGCGGACTCGATGTTCAAGCGGCCTCCCATTGCCGCCATCCGTTCACGGATGCTGAAGAGTCCGAATTGGGACGAGGCGGTGCCCCGATCCGGCGGGGGGCTGGGCACGAATCCGCAGCCGTCGTCCTCCACCAGAATCTCGAGCCGGTCATCGTCCGTCAGGGCGATGGTGATACGAGCCTCATTCGCCCCGGCATGTTTCACCACGTTGAACAGGAGTTCCCGCACGGACTGAAACAACAGCACCGCCTGATCTTCGGGAAGCCCCGGCTCGCCGGTGTCTTCCTGCACGGTCACGGTCAGCCCGTGACGGTGCATCTGGTTCGCCAGCCAGCTCAAGGCATCCAACAGCCCGAACTCTTTCAGGTTCGGCGGCGTCAGTTCGGCGACCAGTGAGCGAGTATAGTCGAGCGACTGAGTCAGGACCTGGTCTGCTTCCTGGAGCAAGAGGCCGATGCGATCCTCGCTCACAAGCAGGAGTGTCTGGCGTAACTTCATCCGCATGACGACCAGCAATTGAGCCAGGTAGTCGTGCAGTTCCGTGGCTAGCCGTTTGCGCTCTCGCTGTTCGGTCAGCGTGAGTTCCGTGGCCAATGCGCGCAGTTGATCCTGCGACTGTTGCAACTCCGCCGTCTTCGTATCGACCGCACGTTCCAAATCGATACTCCACCGTTGCAGGCGATCCTCCGCGTCCTTGCTGTCGGTCACGTCGTGACTCGCGCCGATGTATCCTTGCAACTCGCCCGTCGCAGAGAGGGTCGGCATTCCGATGCTGTGGAGCCAGCGATAGGTCCCGTCGCGGCGACGGCAGCGGAAGAAGGTTTCCACGCGCGTGCGAGCCTCAACTGCAAAGCGGTAAGCCTCAGCGGCCTGCGCCCGGTCGTCCGGGTGGATGCATTCGGCCCAGCCGGACACGTCGATCCGCTCGGCGCGTGGTGCTCCGAAAAACTCAAGACAGGCCTGATTCACAAATTCACATCCGTCCTGGCCGATCATCCAGATGATCACCGGGGCACTGTCGGCCAGGCTTCTAAAACGGGACTCACTCTCGCGCAGGCGACGATTGGCCTCGTCACGTTCGCGCAGCAAAGCGGCTTTTTCTTCAGCGAGCGTCAGAAACTTGTCCCTCTGGCGGGCCAGTTCCTCACGCTGCCGATAGAGATCCAGAAAGATCGCTGCTTTACTGCGCAACACATTCGGCTCGATCGGTTTGTAGAGAAAGTCGACGGCCCCGGCCTGGTATCCGCGGAAGCGATGCAAGTTGTCCTGCGGGCCGGCGGTCAGGAAGATGATGGGCACATGTTGGGTACGCCGGGACCCGCGCATCAGCTCCGCCAGCTCAAACCCGTCCATGATCGGCATTTGCACATCGATGATCGCCAGGGCGATGTCATGCCGTAACAGGAGCTCCAGCGCCTCCCGTCCCGATCTCGCTCGCAGCATCTCGACGCCGTCATGCGACAGCACGGCGCCGAGCGCTACCAGGTTGGCTTCATGATCGTCGACAAGCAGAAATTTGGCCTGATTCATGGCTGGCATCATGGTCGTTGCCCTCGTGACACCAACAGATCGGTGAGGTCGGAGAGCGACATCGGTTCCGCAGTCGGACAAGCGGCCAATGCCGCGTTCGGCATCATCCGCGCCGTCGCCGAGTCCGGATGTTGCACCAACACCGTGCCGCCGGCGCGGCCGACCGCACGAGCTCCCTGGGCGCCGTCGTGGTTCGCTCCGGTTAAGATCACGGCCAAGAGATGCTCCTGGTAGACGTCTGCGGCGGATTCGAACAGGACGTCGATCGAGGGCCGTGAGAAATTGACCGGTTCTTCGTTCGACAGCGAGAGCCGGCGATCCTGTTCCACGAGCACGTGGTAATCCGGCGGAGCGAAGTAGACCGTGCCGGGGAGAATGGGCTCCTTGTCCTCCGCCTCTTTCACGTTGATGCGGCATTTGGTCTGCAGGAGACTCGAAATCGAGTGGGGCTGGTCCGAAGGCACGTGCACCACCACCAGGATAGCCAGCGGAAAGTCCTGCGGGAGCGGCGGGAGCAGGTGGGAGAGCGAGGCAATCGCTCCCGCCGAGGTGCCGATGACGACGGCTTCGATGTGGCCGATGGAGATCACCGTCCGCATGGGTTTCAGGTTTCTCCCCGTTTCTGATAGATCCGCTCATGGGGCAGAAGCTCGGTGAAGGCCTTGGCGTGGGCATTAAAACGCAACGTTTCTCTGGCCCCCATTCCCAGGAATCCCTTTCGGACCAGCGCGTCTTTGAAGAGTCCCACCGCGGTGTCTTGCAGCGGACGATCGAAATAAATCAACACATTCCGGCAGGAGATCAGATGCATTTCGCCGAAGACGGAATCGGATGCAAGGCTATGGTCTGAAAATACCGTGCGTCGGCGTAAGGTCTGATCAAAGCGAGCGGCCCCGTAGGCGGCGTGGTAGTAGTCCGACAATGAACCGCTGCCGCCGGAGAGCCGGTGGTTCTTCGTAAATAACGCCACGCGATCCAAGGCATAGACTCCGGCCTCCGCCTTGGCGAGGGCATTGCCGTTGACATCGGTGGCATAGAACATCGTCTTTTCTTCCAAGCCTTCTTCCCGAAACAGGATCGCCAGGGAGTAGAGCTCTTCCCCGGAACTGCAGCCCGCGACCCAGACTCTCAGCGAGGGATAGGTCCTCAAGTGCGGGATGATCTGTTCACGGAGTGCGCGAAAATACGCCGGGTCACGAAACATGTCGCTGACTTGTACGGTCATATAGTCGAGCAGCTGGGGTAGGACCCGGTCGTCGTGCAGTAAGCGTTCCTGCAGCGCCGAGACCGTCGGGCAGCCGAGGCGCTGGCAGGCGAGAATCAGACGGCGTTTGAGGGAGGCTCGTGAATACCCACGGAAATCATAATGGTATTGTGAATACATCGCCTCAAGAAACAGGCGCAGCTCGATGTCTTCCGTCCTCGCCGCGGTCTCCTGTGTCATCGTGGCATCCATACACGTATCAGCGAAAGCAATTGATCCACATCCAGCGGTTTCGCCATGTAGTCGTTGGCGCCCGCCGCCAGGGCCTGTTCCTGGTCATTTTTCATGGCCTTGGCGGTCAGGGCGATGATGGGCAGTTTCTGCCAGTCGGGGCGTTCGCGAATCGCTCGCATGGCGGTCAGTCCGTCCATTTCCGGCATCATGATATCCATCAGCACCATGTCGATGCCGTACTCTTTGGTCAACATGGCGCGATCCAGCAGGGCCAGGCATTCCAGCCCGTTTCGCGCGATCTCCAGCTTGGCACCATGAGGTTCCAGGACTGCGCTCAAGGCAAAAATATTGCGGACATCGTCTTCCACGATGAGAATGCGTCGTCCGTCGAGGGCGGCATTGCGGCTCCTCGCCTTCTCCAGCATGCGCTGTTGTTCGGGGGGCAAGGTCGTGACGACCTGATGCAGGAACAGCGTCACTTCGTCAAGCAGCCGCTCAGGCGACTTGGCGCCCTTGATGATGATGGAATGCGAGTATTTACGCAGGCGCTGTTCTTCGTCGGTGGAAAGGTCCCGCCCGGTATAGACGATGACGGGCGGAAAGGCGAGGTGCTCTTCGCGACTCAGGTCTTCCAGCAATGAAAAGCCGGACGCATCCGGTAAGGTGAGATCCAACACCATGCAATCGAAGGTTCGTTGCGTCAGATGTGTGAGGCATTCGGCGGCGCTTTCCGCCCCCACGGTTTCGACGTCGTTCGAGCCGAGCAACAGACGGAGGCTTTCACGCTGCGCAGGATCATCTTCCACGATGAGGACCCGGCGAGGCCGTTCCGTCAGCCGAGTTTCGAACCGCCGGAAGGCTTCGACCAGCTGCTCACGTTTGACCGGTTTGAGCATGTAGCCGACGGCGCCGAGCGAAAGTGCCGTCTTCACGTGGTCATGGCCGGAAATCACGTGGACCGGAATGTGGCGCGTGCGCACGTCTGATTTGAGGCGGTCGATCACGGAGAGACCGGAATGGTCCGGCAATCCGATATCAAGGATGACGGCACTCGGGAGGTAGCGGGAGGCGAGGAGTACCGCATCGGACGCCGTGGCGCTGGTGATAACCTGGAAGTTGAGTTCATGGGCCAGGTCCGAAAGAATGCGCGAAAAGGAGTCATCGTCTTCGACGATCAGGAGTAGCCGTCGATCAGCCGAGAGCCACTCTCGGTCGTCAGCCAGTCTTGGCACAGCGCGGCTGTTCCGCTGCTCCCCCGCCGACAGGTCATCGAGACTGTGTGACAGTGAAGGGGGAACCGGTGTGTGCCCGGATGAAGAGGGGAAGGACACAGGAGCGGCCGAGCCGGCTCCTGCCTGAGGGAGCAGCACAGTGAACGTGCTGCCCTGTCCGGGGACGCTGGTCAGGTGAATGTGGCCGCCGAGCAGGCGCACGAATTCTCGGGAGATGGAGAGCCCGAGACCCGTTCCCCCGTACTTGCGGCTGGTCGTTCCGTCGGCCTGACAAAACGGTTCGAAAATCAATCCTTGCTGGTCGGTCGGGATGCCGATGCCGGTGTCCTGTACGGCGAAGGCGAGCCAGCCGTCCGGCAGCGGGCTGATGTCGAGGGATACCGAGCCCGTTTCTGTAAATTTGATCGCGTTGGAGAGGAGATTTTTCAGCACCTGTTCCAGGCGTTGCCAATCGGATTCGATGGATTCCGGCGCCCCCGGCGCCTGTGTGACACGCAGTCGGAGGCCCTTCTGTTCCGCCAAGGGCGCGAACAGGGCCTGGAGGTTGTCCCGCAGGCGTTTGAGCGAGATATCTTCCGACGTCAGCTCGATGCGCCCGGCTTCGACCTTGGCGAGGTCGAGCACATCGTCGATGAGGGTCAACAGATCATGGCCGGCGGATTCGATGGTCGTCACCGATTTGATCTGATCCGGGGTGAGGTTTCCCTGCGGATTATCCGCAAGCAGTTTGGACAGAATCAGTGTGGAATTGAGCGGCGTACGCATCTCGTGCGACATGTTGGCCAGGAATTCCGATTTGTAGCGGCTGACCTGTTCCAACTGACGCTTTTGGGCCTCCAAGGTCTGAGTGGCTTCCCTGAGATCTTCCTTCTGTCTCTCCAGGATCTGGGCCTGTTCCTCCAACTGGCTGTTCGTCTGTTCCAGTTCAACCTGCTGTTGTTCGAGCCGGCCATGCGATTCCTTGAGTGCCCGGCTCTGCTCTTCGAGTTCCTCATTGGCGACCCGGAGTTCCTCGCTCTGCACCTGCAATTCTTCGGCTTGACGTTGGGTCTCCTCAAGCAGCTCCTGCAGCTGAGACCGATAACGGGCCGACCGGACGGAGAGGGCGATAGCTTGACTCAGACGGCTGATCAACTCCCGATCCGAGTCCTGCACCGGGTGAAAAAACCCGAGTTCCAGCACGGTGTTGATGCGGCCGTCGACGCCGACCGGCGCGATCAGCAGATGCCGCGGCGCATGTTGTCCCAAGGAGGAACCGATGGTGAAGTAGCCGTCCGGCAGATCCTGGACCACGATGGGCTGTTGTTCATGAAGCGCGCGGCCCAACAACCCGTCACCGGACCGAAGACGATCGGGGATGGGACTGCCGTCCGGCACTCCATAGGTGGCGGTCCGGTGGAACTCGCCGGCCTCTTCGATGAAGATGGCCCCGCCCTGCGCACCAAGGTATGCGGCGAGCCCGTGCAACACATTTTCCCCGAGCGTCCGCAGGCTCTGATCGCCGATCATTCGCTCGCTCAGCACCGTCTGGCCGACCCGCACCCATTCTTCTCTCCGCACGGCCAGGCGCCCGCTGACGAACTGATGTCCGAGGGCGGCCAGGGCAATGGCCGTCACGACACCCATGCTTCGATTCATCAACGCCAGGGAGGGATCAATGCCGGCAGGGCTGATGAAGAGACCGACGAACATCATCAGTGTCACGACAGCACCGATGATGACCGGCACGGCGGGATTCCAAGTAAGATACGAGAGCACAAGAGGAATCAAATACAACACCCAGACCGTAATGCCGAGCGCGGTATAGAATTCAGACAGAAACACCAGCGCCAGGGCGAGGGCGAGTCCGCCGGTGATCAGGGGTGTCGGCCGTTGTTGAAATCGCCTCATCGGGTACTCAGCAGGGCGTTCCGGGCGGTGAGGATGGTGTGGTAGAGATCTTCGACGGCGGCCTCCTTGTTCAGGAACGCGATGGCGCCAGCCTCGCGCATGGCCATGCCCACATGGCCGGCATTTTGAACGGACAAGCCGATCACGATCGTGTTGGGCATGACCTCCTTGATCAGTCTGGTGGCCTCGATGCCGTCCATCCCCGGCATGTTGACGTCCATGAGGACGACATCGGGTTGTAATTGGGTGGTGAGGGCCACCGCTTCCTGCCCGTTGGCCGCTTCACCCAAAACTTCGATGTCCGCATAACCGGCCAGCAGCCCGCACAGCCCTTGCCGGACCATCGCATGGTCGTCGGCGATGAGGACCCTGATGACCGGGGTAGGCCGGTGAGGGTGGCCGTTGAGATGAGTGGATGATCCCGGATGCTCCTTGGCGGTTCGGGGTGAACCTGTAGCCGGTGTATGGTGAGGCAACAGCGACCCGGCTGGTCCAAGCGGAGTCGCAAGGGGCATGACAAGCGTCGCGATCGTGCCCTCACCAGGCCGTGAGCGGAGATCGAACCGTCCCCCGAGTGCAAGCATCCGCTCACGGATACTAAACAGCCCGAATCCGGGCACGGT
Source organism: Nitrospira defluvii (assembly GCF_905220995.1). Classification (NCBI taxonomy): domain Bacteria; kingdom Pseudomonadati; phylum Nitrospirota; class Nitrospiria; order Nitrospirales; family Nitrospiraceae; genus Nitrospira; species Nitrospira defluvii. The sequence goes on along the minus strand of NZ_CAJNBJ010000002.1, from coordinate 170,746 downwards.
CCCCTGTCGGGGCAGAGCGGTCTTCTCCGCTGGCAAAAAACCAGTTCCATGGTCCGTCACCGTGATTTGCAGATGACCGTCGTTGACCAGGACCGCAATGGCCGCGTCCTTCGTGCCCGCATGTTTGACCACATTCATGAGCAGCTCGCGGATGGATTGGAACAGCAGCATGGCTTGATCTTCCGGAAGGGCCAGTTCGGCCGGGCAGAAGTCCAGGGAGACGTGTAGATCTCGTTGGAGCATTTGCTCCGCCAACCATCGCAAGGCCATCGGTAGACCGAATTCCTTGAGAATCGGCGGACTGAGTTGGGCGACCAGGGTTCTGGTGTAGGTCAACGCCTGATCCGTGACCTCCTGCAACTCATGCAAGGTCCGGCTCAGCGGGGGCGCCATCGGGTGTTGCATGGCTTGCGCCAGACGAATCCGGCTGAGGGCGAGTAGTTGGGCCAGGTAGTCATGCAGCTCCGTCGCCACCTGTTGTCGCTCGCGCTGTCCGGCCAGGTTCAGCTCGGTGGCCAGGGCCCGTAACTGTTCCCGCGACTGTGTCAGCTCGAGCGTGCGTTCGGCGACGCGATGTTCCAATTGAGCGGCAAATCGCTGCAAGTCCTGCTCGGCTTGTTTGCGTTCGGTGATGTCATAGTTGATACCGATCATGCGGACCGGCCTGCCCTGGTCATCCGTGACGGTCGCACCCTGTCCTGACAGCCAGCGGACGGCGCCGTCCTGGTGCACGACGCGAAATTCCGACGTGAACAAGCCGGTGTCCATGGCTCGCGTGGCTGCGTCCTGTACCTGGGCCGCATCGTCAGGATGCAGCGCCGTGTAGAACTCCTCCGCTCGACGGACTGGCTGATCCGTCGGCCGTCCGAAGAGTTCGTACTGTTTCGCGTCCCAGGTGGTCTCTCCGGTATGGAGATTGAGATCCCAGGCGCCCATGCGTCCGGCCACCATGGCCAGTCGCAGCCGTTCCTCGCTGGCGCGCAGCACCTCATCGGCCTGGGCCCGTGCGACGGCGAGTGCCAAGGTCGTGGCCAAGGCCTGCGACCATTCGATCTCCTCGTCGGTCATGCGGCGGGGCCGGTCGAAGTACAGCATGAATTTGCCCAGCAATCGGCCGCTATAGGTGAGGGGAATGAAGGCCAGGGCCTGGATGCCTTCCCGTTGGATCGTGGCCTGCAATTCTGGCGTCAGCTCAGACAAGGCGACGTTCTCCATGAACAGAGGCGGAGGGTCTTTCTGATCGGCGGTCCATGGGGAATGCCCCTCGACCGCGCGCTGATACTCCGTAGACAGACCCTGGGACGCCTTGAATCGCATCACGCCTTCGTCATCAATGAGGAGAATCGCCGCCCGATCCGCTTCGACCGCTTCCGCCATGGCTTGCAACGCCCGCTCATAGAGACGCGACGACGGTTCCGCGCGATTCACGGCATCGGCCAGCTCGTAGAGCCATTGTTGCCGTCGATTGACGATCAGCAGCTGTGTCTCCTGCCGTTTTCGGTCGCTGATGTCGAGTCCGACGCCCACGATGGACTGCAGGTCCGTGCCCTCCCTGACGCCTCCGACACTGACACTCATCCACACGGCCGTCCCGTCTTTCCGCCGGTAGCGCTTCTCGATCACGAAATCGGGTCCGCCCTGGACGAGCTGTTGAAACAGGTCGAGATTCCGTGGAAGGTCCTCAGGATCCGTCACGTCTTGCATGCGCATGGCGAGCAATTCAGACTCCGTATAACCCAGCAGGTCGCAGAACCGTCGGTTCACGAGTTGGAATCGGCCGGCCAGATCGGTTTGTGCGACCGTGACCGTGGCTTGGTTGATGATCGCCCGCAATTGCGCTTCGCTGGAGGCGATTTGTCCGGCCGCCTCCCGGCGAAGTCGGCCCAGATTCAAATGGGCCGACACCCGCGCCAGCAACTCTCGCCCGCTGAAGGGTTTCACCAGATAGTCATCAGCGCCCTGCTCGAGGCCTTTGATGCGCGGCTCCTCGCCAGCGCGGGCGGAGAGCAGAATGATGGGAATGGTCTGCAGGGCCGGATCGGCCCGCAGAATTCTGGCGAGTCCGATGCCGTCCAGTTGCGGCATCATGATGTCGCTCAGCAGCACATCCGGGGGGCGGCGGCGAATCTCAGCCAAGGCGGCACGTCCGTCACCGACCGCTTTGACCTCGTAGTGCTCGCGCAGGAGGCGCACGATGTAACGGCGCATATCCGCATTGTCGTCGGCCACGAGGATGCGTGCTCGTCTGGATGCGGGCCCATCCGGCGAGGGCACCTCCTCCTGCGAGACATCTGTTCCGACCTCGGGCAGCCACTGCCACGCCTCTTGGAGATACGCTGAGACGGCCGGCGCATGTGTCGAGGCGGCGGTATCCAGACTGACCTGTTCCGGAGGCAGATGGTCCTTGCCCCAGGGAAGCGTCACGGAAAAGATGCTGCCTTCGTCGAGGCGGCTCTCAACCTGTACCGTCCCTCCATGCAGTTGCACGACTTCCCGGACGAGTGCCAATCCGATTCCGCTGCCTTCATGCGTCCGGCTTTGCCGGTTCTGCACTCTGTAGAATCGTTCAAACAGCCGCGGGAGCGCGTCGGTGGGAATGCCGACTCCGGTGTCCTGCACCGCCAGCGTGACGCCCTCCTGACTGTGTCTGATCGATAGCGAGATTTCGCCCTGAAATGTATGCTTGAACGCGTTGCTGAGCAGGTTGAGGACGATCTTTTCCCACAGGCTACGATCGACATAGACCGGTTGCGGCAGGGGCGGGCAGTCGATACGGAAGGTCAGACCGGCTCCCTCGACGGCGGAGCGAAACCCGCTCGCCAGGTCCGCACTGTAGGCGGCCAGGTCGGTCGGTTGATACAGGGCCTCCGTGCGGCCTGCCTCAAGGCGTGAGAAGTCCAGCAGGATATTCACGAGTTTCAGGAGGCGCACACTATTGCGATGGGCAACGTCGAGGTTGGTGTTATGCGGCCGCTCGCGGAGTTCTTCCTCCAGCGGACCGAGCATGAGTGTGAGGGGGGTGCGAAACTCGTGGCTGACATTGTTAAAGAACTCCGTCTTGGCCCGGTCCAATTCCGCCAGGGCCTCCGCGCGTCTCGCCTCCGACTGATAGGCTCTCGCATTGGTGAGGGCCATGGCAATTTGCGAGGCGACCATGCCAAAGAAATGCCGATAATCACCGTCCAACTGCAGACGCGGACTGACCGCGGCGATGAGGAGGACATCGCCGTCCTGATGGGTGCCTTGGGTGATGGGAAGAATGATCGCCTGTCTAGTCGGTTCGGGCCATGCCCCTCCGGGGAGCCAGCCGAACCGATCGGCCAGATCGTCCAGGACCAGCGGGCTACCCTGCTGAAGCGACGCTGCGAGAGGCCAGCTCGCCGTGGTTTTGGGGTCGTGGAGTTGGACTCGGTCCTGTCTGGCAGGGTGGTCCTTCTCCAGCCCGATCGCGCCGGCGAGGGTGGCTTGGCCGCCGCTCCGATCTAATCGATACAGAAGGGCGAAGGGAAGATCGGTGGGGTCGGTGGCGAGTGATTGTAAGGCCAGCGCACAGGCGTCGTCCTCGTGCTGAGCAGATCCGGAAAGGGAGGCGAGTTCGCGCAACAAGCGCGTGCGGCGATCGTTCAGGACACGGTAAGTGGTCTCCTGAACGATATTCAGGATCCCTTCGACCTGCCCGTCCTGGCCACGAATGGGATTCAGGCTGTAATCGAAGTAACATTCTTCCGTATAGCCGAACCGTTGCATGGGCAACAGCTCGTCGCTTCTCCAGTTGGCCTCCCCTGTGGTGAGGACGCTTCGGTAGTAATGCTGGATCGTGGGCCACAATTCCGGCCAGACGTTCCTCGCCGGTATGCCCAGTGCCCAGGGATGCTTCCCGCCCACGATCGGACGCCAGGCGTCGTTGTACAGGAGCCAGGAATCCTTCCCCCAATAGATGGCCATCGGGGTTTGGGCGGTCAGGCAGACACTCAAGGTGGAAACGAGCGCGGTAGGCCACTGTTCGATCTGGCCGAGCGGAGTGTTCGACCAATCGAAGGCCTTGATACGTTCCCCCATATCACTTCCGGTCAGCCAGTTGGACGGATCGTGTGCATTCATCGTGAGGCCCGGCACAATGGAATGGTCGCGGATGGTGCTTGCCCGTGAAGGTACCGTGAGTCATGACCGGACGATGCTCAAGAATCGCTGAAGGTTGTAGCATTCCCGGCAGTCCCCCCCCACTAGTGAAACCCCTAGTCGAGGGTCTGTGCTGGCTGTCCGGCTGGTCAGGGGGCAGGCCTTCGAACCATCTCCCCTGGCTCCCCCGGCCGCTACCCTGGCGGGGGGATCTCCGGGGCGGTCTGTTCGAGAACGCCGACCGCCCGTTGAGACGAGTCGAGTTTGAGTGTCACGCGCTCGCCGATCGACAGGTTGCGGAAGAGGTCCGGATTTGGAATGGAAAAAGACACCGTTTTCCCCACATCGGTGGTTACGCGACCCCTCCGCTGATCGAGGTTCAACTCGATCAGCAAACCCGACAGAGTCTCTGAGGAGGAGCCTTCCCGCTCGGCGATCAGATGGAGCGCAGAGGTGTGGATCTCGCCCTCCTGTTGCATGGAGTGCGGAGTCGTGGGTGGTAGAGGAACCGGATCAGACGGCTTTGGTGGGACGGTCGGGCCTGGTCCCGGCTGTGGAACGGGCACCGGCACCTCCGGTGTGCCGGCGGTCCATCCCCCCGTCAGTAGCGCGGTCACGATGAGTGCTCCGAGCAAGTGATTCCGCATGGTGTCCCTCCCGGAGCGGCTGGAGGACCGTTGGACGGTCATCTCCCGGCCGCTCACGCATTGCCGGTCGACGCTGCGGGAATGGTCTCCGCCACCATCTGGTGACAGAGGGCGGCGCAATGTCGACACACTTTCGCGCAATCTCCGCAAGCCGCGTGGTGTGGAGCATGCTGCTCACAGAGCCCGGCGCAGAGTTCGCAAATCTCCGCACAGAGTGCACAGACACGAATGGCAAAGGCCGAGTTCCGGCCCATCCATTGAGCCGCCAGGAGACAGATGTCCGCACAGTCGCGACAGAGTCTGATGCAGCGGACTATGAGGTCCTCCGATTCCTCATGAGGCATGCCGATCATGTCATCCGCGCAGGCATTGCAAAAATGCGCACAGTCCATGCACGCCTCGATACAGTCGATGGTGTGTTGCTCTTGTGAATGGGGCACTGCCGCCATGCTCGCCTCCTTCCGATGTCGCTCACGTCGTTGTCTCATGCGTCAGGCTACGCCGGGATGAGCGACAGGCCTACTAGGGAAACCGCTCGTTTGCGTCGCCATCGACTAGGGAGATGACTAGCTCAGGACGCAGTCGCATCTCGTGTAAGGTGGCGGGCACATGGACCAGACGACTTTCACGACCGGCGATGCTAGGGCTGTTCCACGTGGGGATCGATTAAAACAGTCCGATCATGGTTATCGGCCCGACGACCACCAGAACCGGAAACCGGACGATACTCCATCGCCGATTCTCCAATCCGGACAGACGTGCTGGCGCATTGAACCGGCCGAGCGAGCCGCCTTCCTCATCGACGGGGAGGCCTATTTCCAGACCTTCCGGGACGTCGCGTTACGGGCCTCACAGTCGATCTACATCGCGGGATGGGACCTCGACACGCAGGTCGAACTTGTACGGGGGGCCGAAGCGGTCTCACCGTTGCCCGCCAAACTCGGGGAGTTTCTGACCGCGCTGCTACGCCGCAAACGCCGTCTGAAAATTCACGTGTTGAACTGGGACTTTTCCATGATTTATGCCCTTGAGCGTGAATGGATGCCGACGGCGCAGGCCGGCTGGAACAGGCATCGCCGGTTAGTGTACCGAGTGGACGGCCAACATCCGCTCGGTGCGTCCCACCATCAGAAGCTTGTTGTGATCGACGATACGGCTGCATTCATCGGGGGCCTGGATCTCACGAAATCCAGATGGGATACGAGTGCCCATGCGACTGCGGATGTACGACGTGTCGACGCCGACGGGCAGGCCTATCCTCCGTTTCATGACGTGCAGATGATGGTCGCGGGAGCGGCGGCTGGCGCCCTCGGGGACCTGTTCCGTACTCGGTGGCAGGTCGCCACGGGGCGACGCCCGCCCAGGCCTACACAACGCCCGGTCACGGACCTCTGGCCCGCAACCTTGCAACCCGACCTTGAACAATGCGAGGTGGGGGTGATGCGAACCCAACCAGGCTTCGCCGGCCAGGCTGAGGTCCGGGAGATCGAGCAGGCCTATCTCGAAGCCATCAAACGGGCGCGACATTCGATTTATATTGAATCGCAATATTGTACCTCCCACACCATCGGACGTGCCCTGGCAGCCCGGTTGTCCGAACATCAGGGGCCGGAAGTGGTCCTGGTGTTGCGCCACAATTGCGACGGCTGGTTGGAGCGTAGGACGATGGACAGTTTGCGGGCCAAGGTCCTCCATGACCTGGAGTTGGCCGATCACTATGGCCGGTTGTCCGTCTATGCTCCGACCGTATCGGGGAGTGAGGGACCCGAATGGGTGGCAATCCATAGCAAACTGCTGATCGTCGATGACGAGTTTGTGTGTGTCGGCTCGGCAAACGTGTCCAATCGGTCGATGGGATTCGATACCGAGTGTAATCTCGCCATCGAAGCGCAGAACCAACCACGGGTTCAGGCAGTCATTGCCGGACTGCGGAACCGACTGATTGGCGAACACCTTGGCGTCGAGCCGGCACGACTGATGGAGGCGACGCAGTGCTGCGGGTCCCTGCTACAGGCCATTACGTCCTTACGCGGGGGGCCGCGCAGCTTGGAGAGCGGCTGTTTCACCGGCACAGATGTGCCGGCAGTGATTCCAGAACAGCGCTTGGTGGATCCGGAACGAGCGATGGGGATGGAGGAGGTGCTCGGTACGGTGGTGCCCGCCCCGGAACGTCATCATTTGGGCCGTAGGCTGCTGGCCGGATATCTGCTGTTGGGGGCGATCGGGCTCTTGGCTCTCGCCTGGCGATGGATTCCGCTGGACGACTGGATTCAGGCAAGCGGGGTGATTGCAGAAATCCAGACCTTGGGCCGCAGCCCATTGGGGCTTATGGCGTTGCTGGGGGGATATGTGGTCGGTGGATTCGTTGCGGTTCCCATCACGCTGCTGATCATCCTGACGCTGCTCGCATGCGGACCATGGTTGGGCATGAGCGCCGCCCTGGCGGGATCGCTGTTGAGCGCGGCGACACTGTTCTGGCTGGGCCGCGTCTTGGGGCGATATCATGTGCAGCGATTCGCCGGTCGCCGCGTTGCCTACCTCAGCCGGCGATTGGCGCAGCGGGGCACCTGGGCGGTGTTCCTGATCCGGATGCTTCCCGTCGCCCCGTTCTCGATGGTCAATTTGGTCGCCGGATCGACGTCGATCTCCCTGCGCGAGTTTCTGCTGGGCACGGCGTTGGGAATGAGTCCCGGTATTGTGCTGCTGTCCGCCATTCTGAATGGCCTGGACGGGGCGTTGCGGGCTCCCACGCCCGGTGCCCTGGTCGGCCTCGGGCTGTTCGTCGGGTTGACGTGGAGTGTGGTTCGATATGTGTTGCGCCATGTCCCGATCATGCGACCGGTCACGACAGCAGGACGCGACAACATGGCGAGTCCTGCCTCATAAGTCGCAAAGGATCGTTCGACCATGGAGCTGCGAGTGGCCTCGTACAACATTCATCGGGCGATTGGGAAAGACGGGCGGTATGAGCCAGGCAGAATCCTGCGAGTGTTGTCGGAAATGAATGCGGACATTGTGGCGTTACAGGAAATCGATTTGAAGGAGCCAGGCGGTCATCAGCTGCTGCCTTGGCTGGCCGCGTGCACCGGTTTGAGGGCGATACCAGGTCCGGTCCGTTCGCGAGGGCCATGCCAGTACGGGAACGCCTTGTTGACCCGGTTCCCCGTGGCAGGCGTCCGGCACTGGGATCTGTCGGTTGGTCTGCATGAGCCCCGTGGTGCGCTGGATGTCGATTTGCGGTTGCGTGGACAGACGATGCATGTCGTCACCACGCATTTGGGATTGTGGCCGCGGGAACGTCCCGTGCAAGTGGAGCGTTTGCTGAAATTGTTCGCGCCGAACCGCCAAGACCTCACCATTTTCATGGGAGACCTCAATGAATGGAACGTGCGAGGCAAGACATTACGGGGATTGAGCCGACTGTTCGGCGCGTCATCCTCTCCGGCCACCTTCCCCGCCCGCTGCCCGATCCTCCCATTGGATCGAATCTTGATCGCACCTGCCCAGGCATTGCTGTCTGTGGCGGTGCACGACACCCCGCTCAGCCGCCTCTCGTCGGATCATCTGCCGATTAAGGCCGATATACGCTTTCCGCCCGGATCGGTTCCAGGGACTCGGTCACCGGTGGCGTGAGGGCCACGGGGCTGCTCTCCCGCCGCGAGAATTTACTGGAACAGCTGGGGCAGTAGGCATGCGTCAACCGGTACTCGCCGCTGCGAAGCCGATGGAGTGAGAGATACGCAGACAGCGGTCCCCATTCCTCGCCGGGACTCCCCTTCGCGGAATCATCCCGCACGTTATCGCAGACACAACAAATGGCGATGAATCGTTCCTGGCTCATGATGAGACCTCCAGTCAGCAAGATAGGGTTGTCCCTGATATCTGTGTAGGGTCGGGTGAAGATGTACCCGTCTCCCGCCGGCCTCACTCCGGACGGCGGGTCATTCGGAGCGCGGAGTTACTGCACGGTGACGGAACCGTGGGTGTTGGGTAAATCGTGTTTGTCGTCGGATGATGCGTGGACTGAATACTTGAACGTGCCGATTCGCGTAAAACAGAGACCGGCCGTTTCATGACTCGCCAACTTGGTGCTGTTGTCGATTCCCATCCCCATGGATTTCGAAAATCCATTCCGACAGGACACGGTGTGGTCCAATGCTTGATCGATTGTGATCGTCACCGCATCCTGTCGCTGATTGATCCAGCGGATTTCGTCGCCGGCCCGCACGGTGAGAGTCTCCGGATGAATGGTCTCGTTGATGACGATATTCCTGACCATTCCGGTCCTCGTGCCGGCTTCCGTTTCCGATACCGTCTTCGTGGCCGTTGGGGAATGGGAACAGGCGCTCAGGGTCAGTACCGCCAACGCCGCCAATACATGCGTCATCGTCTTCATCGTTGTCCTCCTCTAAGAATGAACATGCCCGTCGTTCACACGTGAGCAATGCTATCGCCCACAATCTCACAGTCTCGCCCCGTCACATACTCGGAATACCCCCAGTGTGCGCCGCTTTGAGAACTGGAGTATGGCTGAATACAGCGGTCTCGATGGCGGATAGATTCATGGCACAGGATAGGGGCAGATGAGATGAAACTCGGAGCGGCATGGGGTCGAACTCTTTGTGCCAGGCTGTTGACCACAGTCGCGGTAGGCCTTCTGGTAAGCGGCTGTGCGTTGACCCTGGGCTATAGGCATGCGGACCGGATCATTGAATGGCAGGCGGATCACTATTTCGATCTGACCTCAGGGCAACGTCGAGATCTGCTGGCACGAACCCAACGCCTTCTTGTTCGTCATCGCAGGGAGATGCTTCCTGACTATGCGGAATTTCTTGACCAATTAAAGGCACGGGTACAAGCCGGGCTGCGACCGGATGATCTGGACTGGGCCTATGCCGCCTATGATCGATTCCGTGGCGATCTGGTCGAGCGCGTCCTTCCTGACGGCAGCGCCCTCTTGACGACTATGAGTGAATCACAGGTACGACATGTGGAGCAGGTCCTGATCCGCGAAGAACAAAAGACCAGGGAATCATGGGCCGGGCCGAGCGATGCCCGCGCCGAGTTGCGGGCGGACAAAGCACTGGCGCTCGCCAGGAAATGGATAGGCTCGTTACAGGCCGGGCAGGTGGCGCAATTGCGTGCGTCTGTGCGGGCGCTTCCCGACGCCGAGCCGATTTGGTGGGAGTCGCGCCGGCAACGTCGTAAGGCCTTCATCGCCTCACTCAGAACACGAGCGACGGAGGAGCATCTCGCGGATGAGCTGCGTGGGATTGTGAATCCGACCGTGGAGCAGTCGGAAGCGGCCCGGGCTCAACTGGATAGGGAGTGGCGCGCGGGACTGACGGCGGTGATCCTGCAACTCGATCACATGCTGACGCCGGTGCAACGGGGGCGGGCCGTGTCATCCATCCAAGACCTCATTGATGACCTCCGGACAATGACGCGTGCACGGTGATCACAGGGAGATCAGAAGTGCACGATCCCGAACAACCACAGTAGGAGAATTACGCTCACCGGCACACCCAGAATCCACAGAATGATCGGCATTGCGGGCTCCTTTCAGCAAGTGGCTTAACAAAAAGGGATGTCGGGAGGAAAAGGCGCCGGGTCAATGACGCGACGTCTTTTCCTCCGCAGTAGAGCGGGCCTATCCAATCGGGACGGGAAAGGACCTGCGCGCTCTTGTGATCACCATGCGGCGGATGCCGACCTTCCGGTACTAGGAGACTCCCTGGGACTTTGGCCAAACATCTCCGGAGTGCCGCGAGTTACGCCGGATGTTTTGCGACAATCGGAGTGAGATTCGTAGTCGCTGGTCCATTAAGCACCGTTCCGAACTTATCGAAGCGGGAACCGTGGCAAGGACAGTCCCACGTGGATTCCGTATTGTTCCACGCCACGATACAGTCCAGGTGCGGGCAAACGGCGGAGCATTTGTGCAAGATCCCTTGGTCGTCACGATAGGCCGCAATCTTGGTCAGGCCATCACGGAGAATGGCTCCCTGCCCCGGCGCAACCTCCTCCTCACTGTTTACGTCGCCGCCGGTCACCCAGTCGGTATATTGGGCAGCCATGTTGAGGGATTCGCGCAGAAATTCACCGGCGGCGCGAATTGTCCTGCGTGATGGGTCGTACAATGGGGCCCAAGGCGATGGGCGCTGCATAATCAGATCCGCAATCACTAAGCCCGCAATGGTCCCGTGAGTCATGCCCATGCCGGAGTCGCCGGTAGCAATGTAGACCTGGTCGGAATCGCCGGGGTTACGCCCAATAAAGCCCAGCCCATCGACTGATTCCATAATCTGCCCGGACCAGCGAAACCCCAGGTCTCCCATCTCGGGGAATCGTTCCCGCGCCCAGGCTTCCAATCGGGCATATCGGGCTTCTCCATCATTCGCTTGACCTGCCTTGTGGTCCTCACCGCCGACGATGATCCAGGTCTGTTCATCTGGCGTTCCCGCCGATTCGGTGGAGAATCGGATGTAGTGGTACGGATCGAGCGTATCCCACAGCAGGACCGGTGTAACGGTTCCCGCCGGAACCCTCGCCCCGATGACATAGCTGATATAGGCTGCTTGCTTGGTATGAATCGTCACGATGTTGTTGATCGGAGTATTGGTAGCCACGACGAGCCTATCTGCCGTCACGGCGCATCCCTGACTCGTCTCGATCGTCACCTGCGCGCCGGTTTCGACGTTCACCACATGGGCGTCCCTAAAGATGCGCCCACCGTCCCGTTGGATAGCTCTGACCAGACCCGTAAGATATTTCAGCGGATGAAATTGGCCCTGACGTGGAAACTTGAGACAGGGCCCGGTGGGGAAGAGGCCGTGAGGCAACCGGTTGAGACGTTCCACTCCGGTTAGGCCCGCACGTTGGGCGGCCTGCCATTCTTCCTCGATCAGATCGGCGGGGCCATTGGAGGGGGCAAACAGGTACCCGTCCAGTCGCATGAAATCACAATCGATGCCCTCGCGTACCCTGATCATGTCGATCCAGTCGATAGCTGCGGAATGGCTTTCTGCAGCCACTTGCGCGCCGGATGCGCCATGCAGACGTTGGATTTCAACATAACGATCATCGACCGCGTTGGAGAGATGTGCGGTGGTCCGGCCTGTCATTCCCCCGCCTGGTGGCCCTTTGTCCACGACGATGATGGATTTGCCGGACTTCATCAGGCAGTACGCGGTGGTGAGACCCGCGATGCCGGCCCCGACGATACAGACATCTGCATGCGCGCCCAGCGTCAGGGGGGGAACCACCGGCATGTCCGTTGCCATCCAGATCGATCGGGTCTGTTCGCTTGTATGGTGCATGGTGTCTCCTTTATGGCCACCAGGGCGATATCGGCGGGAATCGGTTGAACGTCGGCAACGAGTGACCGTATCGGGATCTCTGACAGCCCGCAGCTAGGGAAGAACCTAGTTTTTCATTGCCGCGTCGAACTGGGGATACTCCGAGTGTGCGGACGACCAGTCTGTTGTTAGATGTGCAGACTGAATTCGATCATGAAGGAACAAACATGTCCCGACCACTTTGGAAAGGGTCCATCAGCTTCGGGCTGGTCAACATCCCGGTCGACCTCTACCCGGCGGAGAACCGGAATCGTTTCGATTTGACCCTGTTGGATCGGCGCGACAGGAAGCCGGTGGGGTTCAAGCGGTACAACAAGGTCACCGGGAAAGAAGTCCCATGGGACCAGATCCTCAAGGGGTATGAATACGAGAAGAACCGGTATGTGGTGCTGACCGACGAAGATTTTCGCCGGGCGAACGTTGAGGCCACGCAGACGGTCGATATCGTGAGCTTCGTCAAGGTGGAGCACATAGCGCCTGCCTTGTTTGAAACACCGTATTATGTGGTGCCCGACAAGCGCGGCGAAAAGGGCTATGCCTTGCTGCGGGAAACACTCAAGAAGACCGGCAAAGTTGCGATCGCGATGGTTGTGATTCGCACGAGGCAATACCTAGCGGCGATCATGCCATGGGAAGGGGTGCTGCTGTTGAACACCTTGCGGTATGCGAATGAAATCCGGCCGGTGAAGCACCTGGACATTCCAGCGACGAAGCTTAAAGCAGACGGCAGGTCCGGCGTAAAAGCGCGTAACCGGTGAACGGGACCCCCTGCCCAATGGTGAACGGAGGTATGGATGTGAGGGCAGAAGAAAGGCGCGAGGGAACGACCGTGATGAAACCTTGGCAGGGGATGACGCTCGGGGCAACCGTGGCGGGTGACGCTGTGCGGTTCCGCTGCTGGGCTCCTGAACGGACACAGGTAGAGGTGCTGCTGGAGGGCGGGCGTACTGCGCATTCGATGCAGCAGGAGGACGATGGGTATTGGTCGACTGAAGTCCGTGGTGTGAAGGCAGGCATGACCTACCGGTATCGCCTCGATCGCGGCGAAGCCTACCCCGACCCCTGTTCACGATTCCAGCCGTCCGGTCCCCATGGTCCGTCACTGATCGTCGACCCTGCAGCCTATCGATGGCAGGACAAGGGCTGGCCCGGCGTGAAGATGCGGGGGCAGGCGATCTATGAACTCCACGTGGGCACCTTCACCCAGGAAGGCACCCTGGATGCCGCCTCCGCGCAGCTCGTCGCCCTGAAAGACCTCGGCATCACCGTCATTGAAGTGATGCCCGTCGCCGAATTTCCCGGCCGTTGGAACTGGGGCTATGACGGAGTCGGTCTCTATGCACCGGCTCATGTGTACGGTGATCCGGAAGCGCTCAAACGGTTCGTCGATGCAACGCATCGGCTTGGGCTGGGCGTCATCCTGGACGTGGTCTACAACCACCTGGGCCCGGACGGGAATTATCTGCCGGCCTATACCCATCACTATTTCACTGATCGTTATCCGAACGAATGGGGCCAGGCTATCAATTTTGACGGGCCGGAATCGTGCGGCGTGCGTGACTTTTTCATACAGAATGCCTGCTATTGGGTGGATGAATTTCATCTCGACGGGTTGAGGCTCGACGCGGTTCACGCGCTGCACGATGAGGGCCCACGGCATGTGCTGGCGGAATTGTCGCAGGCCGCGAGGCAGGCGGCCGGAGCGAGATCGATCATTTTGATTGCGGAATGTGAGGCGCAATGGATCCATCCCATTCAGCCCATCAACCAAGGCGGGTGGGGGTTGGACGGGGTATGGAGCGAAGACTTTCACCACGCGGCGCGAGTGGCGGCAACCGGTTGCCGTGAAGGCTATTACACAGACTACCGGGGTACGCCACAGGAATTGTTGTCGTGCATGAAACGATCGTTTCTGTTTCAGGGGCAGCGGTATCAGTGGCAGGGCAAATCTCGAGGTACGGTTGTCGGAGACGAACCGGCGGCCGGGTTTGTGTTTTTTCTCCAGAATCATGATCAGGTCGCCAATCAGTTACGCGGTGACCGACTGCACGAGAAGACCAGCCCAGGCCTGCTCCGTGTGCTCACGGCTCTGCTGCTCCTGTCTCCGCAGACGCCGCTGCTTTTCATGGGGCAGGAGTTCGCCGCGTCTTCACCGTTTCTGTTCTTCGCGGATTTTCCACCCGGCGAATTGGCACAGGCAATTCATCGAGGCAGGAGGGAGTTCTTGGCGCAGTTTCCCAGCGTGGCATCTGTCGAGGCGCAAACAGCCATTCCGGACCCCTGCAATCCGATCGTGTTCAAGCGATCACAACTGGATCTCGCCGAGCGGGACCGTCACCGGAACTCGTACGCGCTGCATCGCGATCTCCTCTGGCTGCGGCGTGAAGATCCGGTGATTGCGCAACAGGACCGCCACCGCCTGGATGGAGCCGTCATTGGATCTGAGGCCTTCGTCGTGCGCTATCCTGGATCGGAGGGTGATGACCGGCTCCTGCTCCTCAACCTCGGACCTGATTGCGAGTATCGGCCTGCGCCGGAGCCGTTGCTGGCCCCTCCGGCCCAACGGAGATGGTCGTTGCTCTGGTCCAGTGATGAGCTCCGTTATGGCGGCCCCGGTGTCATCGATCCGTTGAGCGACGAGGGGTGGCGCCTCCCGGCCGAATCGGCCGTGCTGTACCGCACCGAACCGGAAGGATAATTCCTGTGGCTGTGACCCTTCCCCATCAGGTCGTCACCCTCTCTCTCCCGCGCGATTGTGTGCAGGACGAGGAGTGCCTGCTCGCGCGTGAATGGCTGGTGACGAACGGCCTCGGCGGATACGCATCCTCCACGCTGCTCTGTGCGCCGACCAGGCGCTACCATGGCCTGTTTGTCCCTGACCTGCCTTCGCCCTGGGGCCGGACGGTGATGATCCCGCGGCTGGACGAGGTGGTGCTCGCAGATGCCGGCTCCGTCTATCTCAGCGGAGTGGAGTTCGAGGACGGACGTGTAGACGGCGACCTGCCCGCAGTGCTTCAGGAATTCGTACGTCACGGGCAGACCCCGGTGTGGCGGTATCATGTTGCCGGGCGCCGTGTGGAGAAGCGTGTGCTGATGCCCTATGGGCACAACTCGGTCTATGTCGAATATCGGCTGTTGGAAGGGAACCCGGTTCACATTCACGTGCGTCCGTTCGTGACCTTTCGTATGCTGGACGCCGCTCTTCACGAGGCGAAGCAACCGCCTTTCCCACTGACCGCGGTGGAAGGACGGTACGAAATGCAGCTGTGTGACGGCGCTCCGCCGCTGAAACTGTGTCTGCGCCCCTCCTGCGGTCTGTTTGTGGCGGATGCACGCCTCAGCCACGGGGTCTGTTATCGCCTCGATCGAGACCGCGGTTCTGAGCATCTGGAGAACCTGTCCAGCCCCGGCTACTTCCAGGCCGATGTGACGAGAGAGCAACCTGTCGCGTTTGTCGCCAGTACGGAACCGTGGGAACATCTTGAATGTCGGTCCGAAGCCCTCTTCGAGGCGGAGGCTCAGCGGATCGGCAAGTTGTTACACACGGTCCGGGCTGCAGGGGCTGATGAGACCGAAGAGCGGCTGGCTCTGGCTGCGGACCAATTCATTGTCGCTCCCGGGTCGCGTGTGGAAGAGCAGGCGCTCGCCAGAGCCTCCGGCGACCAAGCCCGCACCGTCATCGCGGGCTACCATTGGTTTACCGATTGGGGGCGCGACACGATGATCAGTTTGGAGGGACTCACCCTTTGCACGGGGCGGTACCAGGAGGCGCGGTCCATTCTGAAGACCTTTGCCGGCTACGTACAAGACGGCTTGCTGCCCAATCTCTTTCCCGAGGGAGAACGGCAAGGCCTGTACCATACGGCGGATGCCACCCTGTGGTACTTCCACGCACTCGATCGGTACTATCGCGTGACAGGTGATCGCGACCTGTTGATTGAGTTGCAGCCGGTGCTGCGATCCATTCTCGACCATCATGTGCGAGGAACCAGGTTCGGGATCGGCGTGGACCGGCGGGACGGATTGCTCCGTGCCGCCGCGGACGGGTATCAACTTACGTGGATGGATGCGAAGGTCGAGGGGTGGGTCGTGACCCCTCGCCGAGGCAAACCTGTCGAAATCCAAGCCCTCTGGTACAACGCACTCCGATGCATCGCCGAGTGGGGATGTCTTAGCGGTCGACCGGAGTCCGAGTGGGCTGAACTGGCGGAGCAGGCGCGAGAATCATTCAACCGGCGATTCTGGTATGAACCGGGCGGCTACCTCTACGATGTCGTCGATGGCGAACCGGGGGACGATCCGGCCTTCCGCCCCAATCAACTGTTGTCGATCGCGCTGCCCCATCCCGTGCTGGATGAGCAGCGATGGCAGGAGGTGGTGGAGGTGGTGGCCGAAAAACTCCTGACGCCGGTGGGCTTGCGGAGCCTCTCGCGCGAGCACTCCGAGTACAAATCGAAATACTTCGGCGATCTGCGCGCGCGGGATGCCGCCTACCATCAAGGAACGGTCTGGGCCTGGTTGATCGGGCCGTTCATCGATGCCTGGCTGAAGGTGTCGTCCGATCCCGCTCAGGCGCGATCGTTGCTCGAAGGATTTCAGCGTCATCTTTTAGAGGGCGGGATCGGCACGATCAGCGAAATTTTCGATGCCGAGCCCCCATACCATCCGCGAGGCTGTATCGCTCAGGCGTGGAGTGTGGCGGAAGTGTTACGGGCGTGGCAGAAGACTCGCGGGCCATCGGCGTAACCTGCCGGACGCGATTGCCCCGTGGCCGTCGGTTCAGTGCCCTGCGAGGAGACCATGAGTCTTCGAGAATATCGGCAGAAACGGAATTTCAAGAAGACGCCTGAACCTCGCGGTCGGCTCGGGTCCGGAGGGGGCAAGGGACTGTATGTGATACAGCAGCATGCGGCAAGCCGTCTGCACTATGACTTTCGCTTGGAGTTGGATGGGACCTTGAAAAGTTGGGCCGTGCCTAAGGGACCGAGTCTCGATCCCACACAGAAGCGACTGGCCGTTCAGGTTGAAGACCACCCACTCGACTATGCACAGTTCGAAGGCCTCATTCCTGCCGGGCAATATGGCGGAGGCACGGTGCTGCTCTGGGACCGTGGTCGCTGGACTCCTCTCGAAGATCCACGTGAGGGCCTGACACACGGGCGCCTGACGTTCACGCTTCAAGGCGACAAGTTGTCCGGGGACTGGACCCTTGTCCGCATGGGGCGTGAGCGAGGCAAGGGGAAAGCGAACTGGCTCCTCATAAAGGAGCGCGACGAGTCCGCCCGGTTCGGCGGGAAGGCTGAGATCACCCGTCGTTTGACGAAGAGCGTCACGAGCGGACGATCCCTGGAGGAGATCGCTTCCGGACCCCACAAGGTATGGCAGGCCGGGCGCTCGAACCGAACGTCCGTTCGCGCAATCCCAACCGAATCATCGGACATCGCGTTGCCCACGATGGCGCGTAAAGCCCGGCAGGCATCTCGAATGGCTCCGCAACTGGCCATGCTCGTGGAGCGCGCGCCGGAGGGGGATGAGTGGATCCATGAACTGAAATTCGACGGCTACCGTATCCTCTGCCGCATCCGCGACGGCAAGGCCACCTTGTGGACCAGGAACGGTCACGAGTGGACCGCCAAACTACGGTCATTGGCCGACGCGCTTGCGGGCCTCCCGGTCGAACGCGCCTGGCTGGATGGGGAAGTGGTGGCCCTGCTGCCGGACGGTCGAGTGAGTTTCCAAGCGCTCCAGAATGCCTTTGAGTCTGGTCAGGCTGCGAATCTCGTCTACTACGTATTCGACCTCTTATATCTCAACGGGTACGACCTCCGGCCTGCGACACTGGCTGAGCGGAAGCAGTGTTTGGCTGAATTGCTCAAGGTGGAAGGCAGCGAGGGGTTGATCCGATTCAGCGCCCACATTGCCGGGCAGGGCGATGATGTGTTCGCGGAAGCCTGTCGTCGTGGCATGGAGGGTGTGATGGCGAAGCGGGCGGACGCCTCCTACTCGGGGGGGCGATCGCGCACCTGGGTGAAGGTCAAGTGTTCGAAACGGCAGGAGTTTGTCATCGGGGGATTCACCGACCCGTCAGGATCACGTCGAGCTCTTGGCGCATTGCTCCTGGGTGTCTACGATGACCATGGGACGTTGCGGTATGCTGGACGGACAGGGAGCGGGTTTTCCACCAGGTCATTGCAGGCGCTCCATCGTCGACTGTGCGCCATTGAACGCAAAGCCTCACCGTTCCAGTCGGTGCCGGCGAATGTGTCGCGCGCCAGGATCCATTGGGTTGAGCCGACGCTGGTCGCGGAAGTGTCTTTTGCAGAGTGGACGAAGGAGGGACAGCTTCGCCAGGCCTCATTCCAAGGTTTGCGCGATGATAAGCCGGCGTCCGCGGTGACGCAGGAGTCGGTGACGGAGCGAGCAACGAGTAGGGAGCGATCGATCGTCGAGCCAAGGCGCCAAGTTGCCGGGCGAAAGGCCTCCGTGGCTGCGAACATCGTGATCGAGGGAGTGCGGCTCAGCCATCCCCAGCGGATCCTGTATCCTGAGCACGCACTCACCAAAGAAGCCTTGGCGCGCTACTACGAGACGGTGAGTGACTGGATCCTGCCGCATCTGCACGGTCGACCGCTGAGCCTCGTGCGTTGTCCGGAGGGGTATCAGCAGGAATGTTTTTATCAAAAACATGCGACGGATCGTATTCCTGAGGCGATCGGTCGGGTGGAAATTCCCGGCAAAGAATCCTCGGCGCTTTACATGGTCGCCGATTCGCTGCCGGCCCTGATCGGGCTGGTACAACTTGGGGTGTTAGAACTCCACACCTGGGGGGCGATGCGCGATCGACTGGATCGGCCCGATCGTCTGGTGTTCGATCTCGACCCCGAACCGGATGTGCCTTGGAAGCTGGTAGTGGAGGCGGCCCAGCTGCTCCGGACCCTGCTTGAAGAGCTGGATCTACGCTCCTTCGTCAAAACCACCGGCGGAAAGGGACTGCATATTGTCGTGCCGATCCGTCGTACAGGGGGATGGGAGGAGGCCAGGGCGTTTTCCCAGGCCGTCGCCGAGCATCTGGCACACATGATTCCCGAACGGTTTGTCGCCACGATGTCGAAACAGCAGCGCAAGGGAAAAATATTCGTCGATTATCTGCGCAATGCAAAAGGCGCGACGGCGGTAGCCGCCTACTCCACCAGGGCTAGGCGCGGCGCTCCGGTCTCTGCGCCGTTGGCCTGGGAGGAATTATCTCCGCAGCTCCGTTCCGATCATTTTACCCTCTCGAATCTCCCGCACCGCTTGCAGCAGCTCGCCAAGGATCCCTGGCAGGACTACATGTCCAGTCGGCAGACGATCACTCGCTCCATGCTGAACCGACTCAAGCCATAGCCCTGCGATCCCTATCCCCTAGGGTGCATTGTGCGGGCACCTGGGGACTGCGCTAGTATGCTCGTCGAGGGGGTCCTGGTATCAGTGAGCATGTTCGGTTGAATTCATTCAACCGAACAATCTGAAGGGAGCCTGTCATGCATGCCACGATGACCAGCGTTGCAGGGACCACCACCGGAAGCCGGACCCACCAGCCAATGCACTGCACCCGTTGCGGCGGTTGGATGGTCCAGGAGCGTTGCATGGATATTGGCGAGAGCCTGGGGGGCTATTGGTTCTGGGGACAGCGGTGCATTCAATGTGGTGACATTGTCGATGAAGTCATCTTGCGGAACCGCCGCCTGCCTGTCCCGCCACCCCTGTTGGTAGAGGACGAAGAGCTGGGAGATCGAAAAGAGATCGTTCAGGCCGCATGATTTCCGCTGCCCCAGCAGTCTGTTGAGTCTAGGGTAGCGGAAACGCCATGGTGCTGAAGAGTGCGTTTTCCGCCTGGCGGGAATCCAGGCGGGTATGCTGCACCACGATCGGAACATTCGACTCGATGAGACTCGCATAATCCGTATCGACAGGTATGGGGGCGGGATCCGTGAGGTCGTTGAAGCGAAGATGTTTTGTTCTGCGTGCCGGGACCGTGACCCGATAGGGACCGACAGGCTCGCGATCTGCGAAATAGATGGTGATCCGGACAAGGGCCTCCTGCGGCGATGTGTTCAGGAGACAGAGGGTCTCATGGCTCGTCATCTGCGGTGCCGGTCCATGACTGTGTCGAGGAATATATCCCTCAGCGAGGGCCCATTTCATACGACCGACTCCCTCCATGTATCGTCACTCCTTTCTTCGGCTCGGCCTCATCAGACCACTTCACGAATCTTATTGAGCAACAGACTTTTCATCAAATCCCATCGGTCCTCCTGGCCTCGGGCGACCGCCTTCGCAAATTGCCAGGCTTGTTCCATCGTAATCTTGCCTGGCAGAGGCGCCTCCAGGGGATCGATCACTGCCTCCACCACCACCGGACCTGGGTGAGCAAAGGCCTGTCGATAGACGTCTCGTAAGCCAGCGGGATCCTCGACGCTGAAGCCGGTCGCTCCGCACGATCGAGCGCAGGCGGCGAAATCGATGGGCTGCAGGTCTACGCCATATTGCGGATTGCCTTCGAACGCGAGTTGTTCCCACTTGATCATGCCGAGCAGATTGTTTTTCAGGACGATGATCTTGACGGGAAGAGCATATTTGACAAGCGTCGCCAACTCACTCATCAACATGGAGAATCCGCCGTCGCCGGCGATGCAGACGATCTGTCGTTCCGGATACGCAATGCCTGCACCGAGACTGTAGGGCAGTCCGTTGGCCATGGTCGCCAGGGTGCCGGAGGCGGAAAACTGCATGGTCCCTTTCATGGCGATGTGGCGCGCCACCCATGTCGTGACCGTACCGGTGTCGCAGCAGATGATCGCATCGTCCGCCAGGAATTCATTCAGGGCTCGCACCGCCACTTGAGGTTTCATCGGCACGTCGGTTCTGCTCCCTCGTGCCTCAAGTAACGCATTCCACTCGGCCATGCGTGTCTGCATCTTCTGGAGAAACGTTCTATCGGTCTTGTGCCGGACCAGTGGAAGGAGCGCGCGAAGGACGTCCCAGCACTGGCCCACCAACCCGACCTCAGCCGGATACCGCAAGCCGATCCGGCTTGTGTCCAGATCGATCTGGACGGCCCGGGCCTGGCCGGGCTTTGGGTAGAACTCTATATATGGAAAACTGCTGCCGGCGATGATCAATGTGTCGCAGGTTTCCAACGCTTCCTGAGACGGCGCGGTCCCGAGCAGACCGATACCTCCCGTAGTCAGAGGATGGTCGTCCGGCACGACACCTTTTCCCAGCAGCGGTTTGACGATCGGCGCGGCCAGTGTGTCGGCCAGCTGGATGATCTCATCCCTGGCGCCCAAACAGCCACGTCCGGCGAGGATGGCGATCTTCGTTCCGCTGTTCAGTATCGCAGCCGCCTTCTCCAGCAGCGCGCGCGAGGGGAGCGGCAGCGGGTCACTATAGAGGTCACCGCTATGGCCGGGAACATTGGCCTTGGAGAGTTGCCCGTCGGCGGACCAGTCTTGCACGTCTTTGGGGATAGTCAGATGTGCAACGGTGCGACGAGAAATGGCCGTTTTGATGGCTTCATCCACCACGTTGCGGACATGGGCCGGTCCCATGACCCGTTCACTGTAGGCGGCCACGTCGCTGAACAGTTTGTCGAGGTTGACGTCCTGCTGATAATGCGTCCCGATGAGATCATGGAACGTGTGGCCCGTAATGGCCAGAACCGGCTGCCCGTCGCATTTGGCATCGTAGAGGCCGTTCAGGAGATGGATGCCGCCCGGTCCGGAGGTGGCCAGGCACACACCCAGCCGCCTGGTGAACTTGGCATAGCCGCAGGCGGCGAGTGCCGCTGACTCTTCATGCCGCACCAGAACCAGTGTGATCCGGTCACGGTTCGTCCGCAGCGCTTCGTAGATGCCGTTGATGCCGTCGCCAGGCAGGCTGAAGATCGTGTCGACACCCCAGTCCAGGAGTCGATCGATTAAGAGATCCGCCACGGTGGTCATAGGGCCTCCTTCCGCTGCGTTTCGGACCGAGTGGGTGTTGCGGCGTGACGGGCTAACTGCGGGAGGGCAAGTTCTTCGCCCAGGATCTTGAGGCATGCGGCGATGGGGATGGCGAGCAGCAGCCCGTAAAATCCGCCCAAGGCGCCTCCGACGAACACCACGATCAGCACGGTCACGGCGCTCATATCCATCGACTGGCTCTGCACCCATGGGGTCAGCAGCCAGCTCTCGATGAACTGCACCAACAGGTACGCCAGGGACGGCCAGACCACGATGGTCATGAGGTCGAACGTTCCGTTCTCAGCAGACAGCACATCCAGATATTTCAGCAGCACCGCCAGGGGCCAGCCGATCAACGAGGCGTAGGGAATGATGGTCAACACGCCGGTGATCAGTCCCAGCAGAAACCAGTAGCGGATGCCGGTCATGGCCCATCCAAGCGAGTAGAGCACGGCTGAACCGAGCGCGATGGTCAAGCGACCGCGAAAAAATCCGCTCACGGCCTGATCCATGCGTGTCACGATGCGGCGCACGCGGGCGCGGTAGCCGAACGGAATATAGCGCTTCAGCTGCTCAAGGCTGTGGTCGAACCGCCAGGCGAAGAAAAAGAAATAGATCGGAATGAGGATGAACGCGATGACGACATCGGTGGTCGTGCCGATCACCGTCCCCAACAGGCCGAACGCCTGGCCCGTGCCGGAGAAGATCGGCCGCAAGATCGACAAGGGGTCTTCGCGCAGACTGGTGGCGATCGTCGAGAGGTGTTCCGAGAAGTCGCCGAGACGGACGTGGTAGCGCTGCGCGATGCTTTGAAGATAACCCGGCACGCGCTCGGCAAAGGATTGGACCTGCTCCGCCAGCAACGGACCCAGCCAGGTCATCAGGCTCAGGGTGAGCACCGCAGAGAGGAACAGAATAACGGAGATGCTCACGGGGCGGGGGATATGCCAGCGTTCCTCGGCCCGCCGAATGAGCGGGTTAAACAGATAAGCCAGCAGGAGGGCGATCAGCACCGGAGTAAAGACGCCGCGCAGGTAGTAGCCGAACCAGAGGAGGAACAGCAATCCGCCGCCCCAGAGGAGATCCCGTATCGGCGTGATCTGCCAGAGATGCCGGTCCGCCGGGGCTGGCTCGACGCGCTGTATCGGCTCGGGTTGCGTCATGCGTGTGGCTAACAGGGTGGAAGAGTCCGGTGTCATGACGGTGTGCGCTCCTTCGCATGGACCGGCCGCGAGAGGGAGGGCGAGTCCTGCTGGTGCGGTCGTTCGCCTCGACGAAGTGCGGCGGCCGCCTGTTCGATCTGCGCATTGATCTCTCCGCCCAGCAGCATCACCATGCCGGTCAGGTAGAGCCACAACATGAGGACAATCACGCCGGCGATGGATCCATAGGCGGCATTGTAGTTACCGAAATGTTCGACATAGACCTTGAATCCTAGCGAGAGGGCCAGCCACAAGGAGACGGCACAGACCGAGCCGGGGGTGACCCAACGCCAGTCGTGCTCAATGTTCGGACAGATGTAATAGATGACTGCCAGTGCGAACAACATCAGCAACGTGGCGACGGGCCATTGCAGAATGTTCCAACTCAGAAGAAACAACCAACCCATCCCGACGATGTTCGCGATCCATTCCCCGATGCGCGCACCATAGAGAATCAACGTCATGGAAAGAATGATGAATCCCGCCAGGCCGATGGTCAGCAGAGAGGCGATCAGCCGCACCTTCCAATAGGGCCGAGTTTCCTTGGCTCCATACACGACGTTCAGCGCTTCCATGATGGCGGTGACGCCGCTGGACGAGGCCCAGAGGGCGCCCAATAATCCGAGTGACAGAATGTCTCCGCCGCTGCCTTGGACCACATTTTCCAGATACCGCTCCAGGAGAGACAGGGCATCGGCGGGCAGGACGGTCTGCAAATATTGCATGAGTTCCGGAAGCGTCTCCTTTAACGGAAAGAGTCCGATCAAGGCCGTGAGGAACAGCAGCGCCGGGAAGAGGGCTAGGAGAAAGTAATAGGCCAGTTGTGCCGCCCGACCGAAGATGTCGTCGCGCTGAGTTTCTTCCCATAGGCGAGCCCCGAAAGTTTTCCAGCTGAGTCCTCCGAGCTTCCAGGGGTTCCAACGCGGGGAGGGACTTGTCAGTGAGGCGGCCAATGTCAGACTCCATGTCCGCGAGAATACGTAAGCGGTCCGTTCTGCGTGCTCGTCGGATCGTCGAATTCACGAGGGATGATCGAGATGCTGCCGCTGGTCTCCAGCACGGCATATCGGATGCGATCGAGTCCGCATACGCCTTGTTCCCGAGCGGCACGTAAAATGTCCTGCAAGTCTACGCGGGCCCGTCGCATCAACTCCGTCGACGGTCGGCCCTCGTCGATGAGTACGAGGGGTTTTCCGTCGAGCCACCCTTCCAGCAGCGGTGCCCGTTGTTTGACCAGCGACAGC
This sequence comes from Nitrospira defluvii, assembly GCF_905220995.1. Lineage (NCBI taxonomy): Bacteria > Pseudomonadati > Nitrospirota > Nitrospiria > Nitrospirales > Nitrospiraceae > Nitrospira > Nitrospira defluvii. The sequence goes on along the minus strand of NZ_CAJNBJ010000002.1, from coordinate 146,193 downwards.
AGGATGTCGATCCCGACCAGCGTCAGAATGACCAGCATTCCGTTAGTGACGGAATAATCGTCTCCCAGCATGGCATTTTGCGTGGCTTCGCTGATGATCAGCAGCAGGGCCAGATCGAAGACCGTGGTTTGCGCGAGCGTTCGACGACCAGCCAGTCGAAAGACCAGCAGCAGAAACAGATACATGGTCGCGCCACGAAGTACTGCGTCCATCGTCGGGCCTACGGATAAACGAATTGCGTGAAGGTCAACCAGTCGCCCTGATTGACGCGAATGCGGCCCCTGACAGGGCCCGCCGACTTGACCGACAGAAGCAGTTTGACGATCATCGTCTTCCCCAGGACCCTAGGGAATCGAAACCGAACTCCTTCCGCCGTCCAATCCATGCGGGCCGATGCAGGCATCGGCTGGTGCAGGACGACCGCTTCGGCATAGGGCGTATCCAGCAGGATTTCGAGGGCATCAGCCGCTGGGTCGCCGGACAAGGAGACGGTCAGATACGTCAGGCGGTCGAAACGAGTCAGCCGCTCGTAGTCCAGCCTGACTGTCCCGCTGGCATCCACCATGGAAGCATCGGCCAGCGGACCTTGACCGAACAGGCCCAGCAGCGCGCCAATCAACACCAAGGTAAGCACGCCCCAGGCCAGACGTTGATAGCGCCACGCGCGCTGCTGAAAGGGCAAGTCCTGATCAATTCCCAAGCGGTCATACATGGTGTGTGGAGGTCGGCTCCTTGGTGTGCCCCTGACTGCCTCGCGACGGGTCATCGCTGTGGCGATACGTAGACGTCTCTCGTTCGCCGCGAGTGGAATCCGTTGCCGTCGGTGGCCATGTCACGCCGAGCGCGCGCGCAATGTCGGGAACCATGCGACGTGTCAGTTCGACGATCAGGCCCCGTCCAAGCTGGAGGACCATCTGTTTCGCCTCTTCCGTTTCCTGTCCGAATTCCTGTGATAGGGTGTGCCAGAGGCTTGGGTCTTCCCGGTTGCCCTGTTCACGACGTGAGGATGATGGCCCAGGATAGTAGTCATAGATGCCGTCGGCCTGTTTCGACCCTGTATCCCGTTGTGAGGAGGGCGGCATGACGGGTGATGCCTTTGCTCGAGCCGGGTAATAGGGATACACCCCATTGCGGTGATGCCGCGTTCCGCGTTCAAGGAGACCGAGTGCGTACCCGGCGCAGAGCGCGCCGCCCACAATCAGCCACGGGTGCGCCTGAATCTGGCGCGAAGGATCGATGACGGCCTTCGTTTTATCCACGAGGTCATTGACGTTCTTCGTGGTTCGATCGAGCACTCGGGTCAGTTGCATTGTGGCGTCCTCCGCGTGATGAAGGACACGTTGTTCCAACGCATCCAGTTTGTTCGCGATTGCCATTCTCGTGTGCAGGATATCTTTCAGGTCTTGGTCGAGAGCACCTGTTCTTTGATCCATCGGGCGTCTTCCTTTATGGAGTGAAGGGTGCGGAACGGCCACAAGCGGAGTGTCGACCCCAGGGATGCGGCGCTGGCCAGGAGCAGGCCTGCCATGAGCGAGCAGAGAAGCCCCACGATTCCATAACTTGTCCAGAGCGGGAGGCCCAGCCAACCATGCAGCAGATGGACGACCATCAGGAGCAGGAGCGCACTTGTCATGAACGCCATTGTGAGGCCGATCCCGAGACGAATCACAAGGCTGGTCAGTTTCTGCCGTTCCAGCTTCATCTCATCGCGAGCCAATCGCATCGTCTGGCCGATCAGTAACCGAATGTCTTCGAGAAGTCCCTGCAGCAAGGCGGCGACGGATATCGGGTGCGGATTCTCCATGTCGCGTCCTTTCTAGTCCGGCCGCGTGCGGGAGAGAAGATACCCGCATCCAAGGCCGAGCAGCAGTGCCTGCAACGGATATCGTCGAATCAGAATTTCCAGGTCCTCAACGACTCCGCCGACTCCCTGCTGCCGAACATATTGTGTGGTGCGGGCGGCAGCGGCCGCCGTCTTGTCCGCGACGTCCGTGATCCTGTCTCCCGCTTGCTTGACGGCTTGCTCGATGTCCGCATCTGGTTCCATGCTGCTCTCCTTCTCACGCATCGTGAACATTCTTCATCACGCCTGTGCTCTGTACAGAGCCTAGCGGCGCTTGCACGGTTGCTGTACTCGGCAAAGCCCTAGTCCTGTTGAGCCGCCCGCTCTCCCTCACAGGGTGGGTGAGGTCGTGCGGACGGCTTTGGCTTTCGGCACCGGCGGATAGTGCATCGCGAGTCGCATGTCCGGTCTCGTGCGTTTCCTTGGAAGGAGAAGAGCGATCGGCTTTCCGGTACGAGCCGATTGGTGCAGGGCTTCAATGATCTGCACATCGATCAGTCCCTCCACGCCGTTCGGTTCGGGTTCGCGATTCCTCCGGATGCAGGAGGCGAAATGGATCAACTGGGGCGCAAATTGATCTCCGGCTTTGAATGTCTCGACCTTGGTCTTTCCGTTGATCGTCACGGCGGCCGTCAGCCCCCCCACATATTCATAGGCCGGCTCGACGCGGACACGCCCCTTCGTGCCGATGATGTCATACATGGTTTCATCCGTCGCACCGAAGCTGCAGGTAAACGTCGCTAAACGATCGTGGGGAAAGCGCATCAGGACGGAGGCCGCTTCTTCTACTGTTTGAAAGCGGCGGTCGCCGCCGCCGACGAAAGCCGAGACTTCGATCGGTTCATCTCGAAAGAGATATCGTGCGGCGTTGATGCAATAGACCCCTATGTCATACAGTGGCCCGCCGCCGAGGTGCTGTTTCAGTCGGACATCGCCGGGACGCACCTGCTGCGTAAAGACCGAGTGAAACAACCGCAGGTCGCCGAGCGTTCCCGACTGGGCCAGCTTGATCGTCCGGAGATTGCAGGTCTCGAAGTGCAGACGGTAGGCGACCATGAGCTTGACCTTATAGCGGTCGGCGGCTCGCGTCATTGCACGGCAATCGGCAGCGGTCACCGCCATGGGCTTTTCACAGAGCACATGGATACCGGCTTTGGCGGCTCGTACCGCGAACTCGCGGTGGAGACTATTTGGGAGGGCGATGTAAACGGCATCGATCTCGCCACTACGCAGACAGGTGTCGTATGCGCGATAGGTATAGGTGTGGCGGACATCGTAGCGCTTGCTGAGCACACGACGTTTGACCGGATCGTCAGAGACGAGCGCGCTGAGGCATGCATCCGACTGTGTATGCGCGAACGCGGGTAGCACCGCAACCTGCGCAATATGTCCGAGACCGACGACTGCAAACCGAACCGGAGCGCGCTGCATATGATGAAACTCCTCTCCCTTCTGAACAGGGTGTTGACGTGAAAGATTGAACGGCCTCTATCAGCCGGCCGGTGGTCGGAGGCGCGGAAAGAGGTCCCGTTCCTCGGCCAGAAAGTGCATGCGGAGCGTCTGCATCATGACTTCGAAGAATTCGTCCAGCACCTGATCGTCATCCGTTTCGGATCCGCGTAGGTCCTCGATCATCGCTCTCACTTCCTCATGTTCCCGCACTACATGCTCGATCAGCTGATCTGCCTGGTCGCCTGGCTGGGACGCTCGATCCGCCAGGAGTGCCTCTTCTTTGTGGAGATGCTCTTCAACGAGGCCGAGGATCTGATCCACCGTGGCGTGCCGGGAATCGGGGCTGATGGCGAGATACAGTTGAAACAGCGCGAGAATCTTCCGATGGTCGTCACGCAATGTACGGATGCTGGTCTTTGGGGTCCCCGACTTCAGCTGTGTAGTTGCCATAGGTCAACCTCCCTCCCATCTCGGTTTCATGTCGGGTATCTCTGTACAGATCTAGCAGGGAGGTGACCTGACGCATACTGGGAAGGCCCCTGATCGATCATGCCGCAGGGCCAGGGCCGGCCTGGGGGCGGATTCGTCACGCCGGCCAGGCCGTGGAAGGTCAGCGGTTGGGCTGTCTCAGCATCGCTTGAGGCGGCTGAGCCTGGAGGGTCATCTGTCCTGTGGCATTGGCCGTGCCTTCAAACAAGAGAGACACGGTGATGCCTTGGGCTGTCGATCGCACCTGATCCGGCTGCTGTCGAGTGACCAGGATGTCCATCGTGAGGTCTCCGGAGCGGTGACTTCCGGTCACGGACTGCTTCAGTCGATCCACCTGAGTTGACAGGTCGATGGCCATTGCCTGCCGAAGTTTGGGCTGCAGCTCGCGGTCGACGGTCTGCCAGAATCCGAGGCGAATGGAATCGATGGCCGTTCTGGATTCATTCGCCATCTGTAAATCGGGAATCGTGAGGGATTTCCCGGTGTCGTCCAATCGCGGGGTGCCCCAATAATAAATCGTGCCCTTCAGCTCTCCGGCTGTCTCGACTGTGAGCAGCACCCGTCCGTTCGCATCGGCGGCGGTGACCTTCTCAATGACAGCCGATTCGTTGGCCGTTGAATCCAGGAAGATCGTCTGATGGAAGAGCTTGTCTTGGAGTTGATGCGAGACCTGTTGGTAAGAAAGCGGGATCTTGGCCAGCATGACATAGGGCGTATTCTCAGCGGAGGGTGGACCGGAGTTCACGAGCGCCACGGTCGGCGCAGCCTCTGAACAGGTCACCTCATAGGTGACCAAAGGCATCTGTTTCGCGGTGCCGGCAATCACCGTCTCCCGCAACGTGCCTTTTTGTTGGCTCATGACCATTTCCCGCGGGTTTCCGTAGAGGCAGGCGCGCGTGTTTAAGGAAGCGACGGGCATGGACAAGGGGCCTTCGAGCGTGTCCCAGATACGCTGAAATGGAATCCTGAACGTCTCCGGATGCACGGCTTCCGCCATGGCGGTTTTGATCTGCATCAGGCCTAACAACTCCGGTAGCTGTTCGTTGATCGCGATATTGAACATGTTGCAGCGCACATCGCTTTCCGGTTTCGTCGTGACCGCCAGATGGGTCGGCTCAAACGCAAAGGACAGCGTGTCCCGGTTCTGCACGAGCTGGAGCTCTCCACTGGCGTCCAACGTGACGTAGACCGGGTCCAGTCGGCAACCGCGGGAACTTCCACGCGCTTCGATGTCGCCCTTGTATTCAGTCCGAATCACCACCAATCCGTCCTGGATGTGGACATGGGACTCGCCGTTCCTTACGAAGGTCCATCGAAAGTCCTGCTCCAACGGGTGGCCCGTTTCCGTCAGTCGGTCCGGTACGACCATGCGGATCGCCGTTTGTATCGGCGTCAAATCCGTCTTGACCTGCACCGGCAGATGCGAGACGGGGGCTCTCGTCTCATCCTTTGCCAGTGCGGTGAAGGACGGGACCGCGCTCGTGATGGGCGGCGGCACCGGTTTCGACGCGGTCTTGGGAATGGTATGACTGCAGGCCGCTCCCGAGAGAAGGACGGCGGCGAGCACCGGAATGACGGGGATGCGACTGAGCTTCATGACATGCCTCCTTCGGTTCATCGGAGCGGCCGGACAATTTCCCGGCATCGTTACTGCGCTTGGATTTGGAGATGGTTATTCACGGTTCGCACGCCGTTCACTTCGCGCGTCAATTCGGCCACGCGCATTTTCTGCTCCGCAGATTTGACGACTCCATTCAGTGTCACCACACCACGTTCCGTATCCACATCGATTCGGGTGAAATTCGACAGGCGATCTGAAGCCAATTTTGAATGCACGGCCGCGGTGATGGACGCATCGTCAATGGTTTGGCCGGCGGTCTTGCCGGTCGTGGAGTGGCAGCCGACCAGTGTGAGTAACGTCACACCTGCGGCAATATGGATCATCGATTTCATCATGGGTGATCTCCTCTTCACACGCTGAAGCCAGCAGGTAAACGGTCGTACGGCTAGCCCCGTGTGGAGGCCGCCTCTTCCGCGGACTGCTTGGCCGTCTCGACCTTCTCGTCGACAAACTCGCGTGCTGTTCGACCTGCCTGTCGCAACGTCTGTTTTCCGGTGGCAACATATTCGTGACCTCGTTCCACAGCTTGGTCCCAAGCGGCCCGACCCTGGTCGGCGGCCTCATCGAGTTCGTCCTTGGCTTTTGACGCATAGTCTCGGAGTGTCGATCGCAATTCGGTTCCGGATTGAGGCGCCAGCAGCAGCGCAATCCCGGCCCCGATGAACGCTCCGGCCATGAATGCCGACCAGTTGGATGAATCCTCGTTATGCATAGATCGTCCTCCTCTACGTGTCTATTGTGGTGGCCATGGGTGTCGAAGGCATTGCGGCAGGAGACAGGATGTCTCTCGATGACGCGTGAGCTCAGCCTAACAGGACAGCGGGAATCTGATACTAGGCATGGCCCTAGTCGTGAATCGAGAGTTAGTCTATTCGTGGACCTGGTCGCGATGTCCTGGTGATACGTACATTCAGGTAAGATCTGATGTGCAACGGGTGTCTGCGTGGGATCACGTTACGTAGGCGAGTATGGCTCGAGAACAGGCCCCTACGCCGGTCGGCGGGTCGCAGTGATGCAAATGACGAATTGCGCTTTCGTTACGATCTCTAAGGCGAGGACTCAACCGACGGCGACTGCTCGTGAGTCCGCTACGACTCTTCGGTCAAGAGAGGGTGAACGTCGTGATGACGAGTTTCGCGAAGACGCGACTGGTGGAGGAAAGACCGGATCGGGTGTGGTGGTGCGCCCGACAGGACTTGAACCTGTAACCTTCTGATCCGTAGTCAGATGCTCTATCCATTGAGCTACGGGCGCGTATGACACTTGTGAGCCCGCCCGAAGGGGTGTTCCTTCTGAGCGGGCTCACAAGTACAGGGCTCGTTATACAGGCTTGAGGGAAGAGCGGTCAAGTCTGTTGAGCAGACATCGTTGTCAAAACAGACTTCTGCTGATCTCCCCTGAGGGCGAACTCTCGTTGCCGCTCGTATCGTATGCGGTGACGGAGAACCAATAGGTCGAACCGAGCGGCAGGGTCAATCGCGTTGACGTGACGTTGCCCACGTCGAACGACTGCGAACGGACGCCCGAGGCAGTGCCTACATAGACTCGATATCCTCTGAGGTCCGCCTCGGTATTCGCATTCCACGTCACCGTGACTGTACCAGTCGCCGTGCCGGAGGGAGGCGGCGGGGGCGGTGTGGTGGTGCTCCCGGTTGGAGAGGGAGGCGGCGGGGGCGGTGTCGTGCCACTGGCCAGGACCGAGAGCGAGACGGGGATGCGCAACGTTTGCGAGCCGTTCGGACCGCTCTCGACGATATACACGACGCCGGAATAGGTCCCGACATTCATGGACGAGGTGTTCACGGACACGGTGATGGGATCAATTTCGGTCGTGATGGTCTGGGTGCTGCCGTACGGCGGATTGAGCGAGGTCCAGGACTGGTTCGCACTGATGCTGTAGGTGCTCTGTTGCGTGCTGGACTTCTGCAAATTGAACACACCGCTGGCCGTGTTGCCCTTGGCTGCGGATAACGACAGCGCCGAAGGGAACGCCTGCAATAACGGCGTCAACGAACTGCTCGGCGGGGGCGGGGGCGGCGTCGTCGAGGGGGGCGGCGGGGGCGGCGTCGTCGAAGGCGGCGGTGGTGGAGGGGTGGTGGATGTCGGCGGCGGGGGGGGCGGAGGTGGTGTCGTGCCGCTGGCCAGGACCGAGAGCGAGACGGGGATGCGCAACGTTTGCGAGCCGTTCGGGCCGCTCTCGACGATATACACGACGCCGGAATAGGTTCCGACATTCATGGACGAGGTGTTCACGGACACGGTGATGGGATCAATTTCGGTCGTGATGGTCTGGGTGCTGCCGTACGGCGGATTGAGAGAAGTCCACCCCTGACCAGCACTGATGCTATAGGTGCTCTGTTGTGTGCTGGACTTCTGCAAATTGAACACACCGCTGGCCGTGTTGCCCTTGGCTGCGGATAACGACAGCGCCGAAGGGAACGCCTGCAATAACGGCGTCAACGAACTGCTCGGCGGGGGCGGGGGCGGCGTCGTCGAGGGGGGCGGCGGGGGCGGCGTCGTCGAAGGCGGCGGTGGTGGAGGGGTGGTGGATGTCGGCGGCGGGGGGGGCGGAGGTGGCGGCGTGCTGCCCGCTGCTGTGACGGTGGCCGTCACCGGAATACGCCACGTTGTCGACACGCCGGGTCCGGATTGTCCGATGTAGACGGTGCCTGAGTAGGTGCCTGCGGACAGTCCCATGGCCGCAGTATTGATGGTGACGGTGAGGGTGTCCGTCTCGGTGGTGATGGTCTGCGTGCTTCCGTAGGGAGGATTCAACCAGATCCAGGACTGGTTCGCGCTGATGAAATAGCTGTGCTGCGCGGTATCCGACTTTTTTAAACTCAGGGTCCCGCTGGTTGTCCCTCCCTGCGCAACGGTCAGCGACAAGGAGCTTGGGGTGAATTGAATGTTTTGTGAGAAGGCATCCGTTGTTCCAGCGACGAAGTCACAGAACCAGACGATCAGCATCACGACTATGAAAAAGCTCGACGCATGTCGTTGCACGATGCGTGGTGGATGCTGAATCGGTGTGGCGCGCTGCGACGTCATAATCGATACTCCCTTAGGTGATCGTCCTGAAATGAAAAAGCGAATCGCTTGTTCGTGAGCAACAGGCGTGCCACAAGCGACGATCCGGCGTTCTTCTTAGTTGATTGTCGGGACTGGCTCAGCGGAGTTCGGTGAGAATCCCGTCAGGATATCTGTCAGTGGCGACCCTAACGGATCGAAACCGAATAGGCAAGCAAAAATTTCACCGCTCGCTCGTAAGTTTCGTAGGGAGTTTTCCCGTAGAAATGCTCTGGGGAAAAATTTTCCCCCTGTAGGGTATCGGCACTCAAATGGACAAGATCGGATATCGCATCTGTCGACAACATGAAGAGGGTTCGTTTGGAAGACGGGGTCGGCGCGAAGCTAGGCCCAGGCAGCCTGACGGGAGGTGGAGAAAGTTGTTGACCATCCTCGACAGGTACGGTATCAGTGGGCGCGCTGTTCCGGCTGTGATACGTAGTCTCGCGCTCATGCGGGACGGCGTATCGGCCCGGACAGGAAGGGAGTGCTCCGATATGATCCCGTTTCGCGTTGTTCTCATCGCGGTATGCGCAGTCCTGTTGTGCTCGGGGCCGGATTCCGCAGGAGCCGAGGTGCCGGCGTCCCAGTCCTCCTCTATTGCTCGTATCGACCTGAAGATCTCTGAATGGTTCAGCCAGGGTGAAACGATCTGGAGCCATAACGCCTCGGGATTGGACGCCAATCTTGGAAATCCGACCTCCAAACTCAAATACAAAGATACCGGCACCAACATGACCGAGATCAGCGGGAAGGTGCAGTTGAAAAACAAGATGTTTGTGCGGGGGGTGTTCGGGTATGGGGCGGTCGGTGGAGGGCGTCTCACCGATGACGACTTTCTCAGTGCACAAGGAGCGGCCTCTCAAGGCGCGACAGTGAGCGGGGAACATCGGTTTTCCCGCACATACAGTGACATCGGCGGCGACAATGTCTGGTATTTAACCGGAGATCTCGGCGGAACTGCGTATACCTTCCAAGACAACAAGGGTAGCCTGGGGGTGTTCGCCGGGTTGCAGTATTGGCGGGAACGCCATGTGGCGACGGGAGTGACCCAGGCGGAATGTACCACGGCATCAGCGCCGAGTTCGCAATTCCGCTGCTCCCCCGTCGGCACGGTTTCGTTTCGCAATCAGGCTGTGATTACGAACACGGCTACCTGGTTCTCCGGCCGTGTCGGTGGCGAACTGGAATACAAACTCGATCCACGTGTGACGATCGAAGCCAAGGTGGCGCTGCTCTTATCGTATCTGAACAATGAGGATGTGCATCATCTTCGGACCGACCTGGCTCAGGATCCGAGTTTCAGGATGGTCGGCTTCGGCGTGGGTACCGATACGGATCTCAATCTCCGAGTCAGGATTTGGGATCGCCTCTATCTGACGGGTGGATACCGGGTCTGGTGGAATCGGGTCGTGGCAGGGGATCAGTGGAAGCTCTATGGCTCGGACGGATCCACCAGCACGGCCTCGCTGACGCAATTCCAGACGCTGAGGCACGGACCCACGGTGGGACTCACCTATACCTTCTAGCTCTCAAACTCACGGTCTCCCCTCACGTGGCCGTCGGCCTGTTCACAATCGCGGCGTTCGTCTCTCAGTCGTACCAACGAGCTGATGGCTGATAGCCGGAGACCCAATGAACAAGCGTGCCGAGCCACTCAGGCTCTGGCAGATGCCATACGCCATCAGTTCTTTCCGCTCCCGCGTCTGCGCGTTCAGCGTGAGCGGGAGGAGCCGGTTTCTTCCTCGTACTCCGCAAACAGGCGCTTGGCTTCCGGGTGCAGGAGGTAGGGTTGGCCGTAGGGGATTCCAGCCGTTCTGAACAGCGGCGTGAGTTTTTCATTGGGATGCAGGTAGCCGGCGCGCAGGGGCACCGACCGTTTCGTGTGACGGATGAGCGAACAGGGCGTGGGGCGAATGGCGGTCAACCAATCGGCAATGTCCTGCGGATTCCCGATGGAGGCGGAGAGCAACAGCAGGCGAGCCTGAGCGGGGCAGAAAATCAGCGTCTCCTCCCACACCACTCCACGTTCAGGATCCGCCAGGTACTGCGATTCATCCATAATGACCAGACCGAGGGTGTCCAGGCGCACATCGATTTCGCCTCCGGCCGCATCGTACAAGAGATTTCTGAGGATTTCTGTGGTCATGATGAGCAAAGGCGCCTGAGCATGCTCTCGTCGATCGCCGGTGAGGATTCCCACCTGTTCTGGGCCGAACAGGCGTGAGAATTCGGTAAATTTCGTATTGGAGAGCGCTTTCAGCGGCGACGTATAGATGACGGTGCGGTTGTCCTGCATCGCCCGTTTGGTGGCTTCGATGGCCACATAGGTTTTTCCGCTTCCGGTCGGGACGCTCACGACGACATCGGTTTCCGCCAGACGCGCCAGGGCTTCAACTTGCCAGGCGTCCGGCACGAAGGGCTGCGGTGAGGGAACGCCGAGGCCCGACAACCACTCGTGCAGCGAAACCGGTGGCTCATGGTGGCCGTGCTCCTCGGGTTTCGGCGGGCGTGGTCCCGTAGGCGAACCAGCTGATTTCAGGTGGACCTTGGCGGTTCGAGCGTTCTCGACCGGCGCACTCTGCCGCCTGTTCTTCTGCTCCTCGATCAAGGCCAGCAGATCCGATTCCAAGCCGGGTCGATTCTCAGCAGAGGCCTGGAGCAGCAAATCGACGAGTTTGCGTTTTCCGGAGCGGAAGTGCCTGCTGATCCGCCCTCGTGCCAGGCGGTGGAGCAGGGCGACCGGTTGTTGCAGCAGCAGGGCTTCGAGTTCGTGGGTCGTCACGGCAGTTCCTCCAGCACCCCTCGACGCATTGCGGCAATGGCCTTCTCGGCTGATTCCGCCAGCGAAGGATGGGTGCTCTTCAACGTTTTCAGTTGGGACAAGAACTCGATCGTCCGCGCGAACAGTCGGAACATGTCGCCTTCTGCCATGGTGGTCAGTCTGGCGAGACCGATCCAGGTGAGCGTCTGATCCGCCACCCACCGTTCCGTCAGCGCGGCGACGTCGGCGCGGAGCATCGGCGGGGCTTCATGAGGGGCGAGGCTCTCCGCCAGTTTGCGGACTTGGAACAGGAGTGTGACCAGTCCCGCACTGCCGCGTGGAAAGGAGCCGGGGCGATCATCGTCATGAGCGATACTTGCCATCACGGCCGCCAGCAAGGGGGGATCGATGGCGCCGAAGGCCTCCGCACGAATCAACTCAGTGATGAGCAGCGAGTGATCAATGCGGATCAATCGGGCCCATTCTCCGTCGGCTGTGAGTTGGGCCTGGGCGTTCAGGTAGCCGAATCGCTCCAGTACATCGATTCGTTCTTGAAAGCGGTGCCATAAGCTCGTTTGGAGTGCTTGAATCGACTTCATGTGCCGTTGGATCTCCTGGCGCACCCGCGAGGCGCGGGGGAAATCGCGCTGGCACGCCTGCCGCGACGGGCAGGTGGGACAAGCGAAGTCGCCCAGCGTTTGCACGATGGAACTGTCGAGCGGGGTCTCCTCGTTTTGGTGCGTCAGGATGGGCAGGATCGGCAGCCTTGGGGGAAGATCGGTGAGGTGGTGCGTCAACTGGTCCAGCGACTGTGCCGTACACCATGGATAGGATGAGGTTTCTTCGCACTCGAAGGTGCGATCGAAGACCTGCGTCACGATCGACGCGGGGCATTCGTTGAGCGAACCGCCCTCCCGCAAGAGGGTGACCATCGGCGCGTGTTGCCCCTTGCTACGATATTGACGCAGGATGATGCCCCGTCCCCGCACCAGTCCCACCACTCGACCAGGCGTGAGGAAGTGCATCCGGGCTGCGACCTCCGGCGATTCCTGCTTCGCGAAGGGGCTGCGAGGCTTTTTCCGTTTGCGCGCCTGCTCGAAGACCTGCCACTGCGTGATCCAGTCCGAGCAGACACGCGGGCCGAACGGTTCCATTTCCGCCCGCAGGCCGTCCAGTTTGGTTTCGAGCACCGCCGTGCGCTGATTCAGCTGAAATTGGGCGAAGCTCTTGGCCAGGATGGATTGAATCTGTTCGCGGGGGTGCGCCTTGAGCAGGTTCAAGACCATCGGATAGGTAATCACGAACTGACTGTGAATCGCCTCGGGCTGTCCGGTGAGGCCCTTGGTCAAGACCGTCAAATCGATGTAGGGAGAGGGCGTGATGACCGCGAATCCGACGAGGTCTTTGCCGCGGCGGCCGGCGCGGCCGGCCAGTTGTTGAATTTCGCTCGCGGTCAGGTCGGTGAAATCACGCGCCTTGCGGATGCTGGATTGCGTCACGACGACGGTCCTGGCGGGAAAGTCCACACCGGCGGCCAGCGTGGTGGTTGCAAAGACGGCATCAAGGGAGCCGGTGCGCATCAACTCTTCCACGGCGATCTTCCAGGACGGCAGATGCCCCGCATGGTGCGCGGCCACGCCGATGCGTTGGACCGTCTCGATGAGCGGATGTTCCGCAATGCTGGGATATTGTTCGATGACCTGTGCCAGGACGCGGGCGATCTGCTCTTGTTGCATTTTCGGCAGGGTGACTTGACTGCGTTCGAACGATTGCATCGCTTCGTCACAGGCCCGTCTCGAGGTGAGGAAGATGATCGCAGGGGTAAGGTGTCGTTGGCGGAGGGTCGCGACCAGATCAACCGGATGGATCGACGGCGGCATGCAGTTTCATTCCCTTTGAAATGACCACCAATCCGGAATCGGTGACTTTGAAACGTTGACGATCCGCGGCCGGGTCGAAGCCGATCACGGTTTTGGGTGGAATGATGACATCCTTGTCGATGATGGCGCGGCGGATGCGGGCATGTTCGCCGATCACCACATTTTCCATCACCACCGATTCCCGCACATCCGCATGGTCATGCACGCGGACATGCGGCGACAGTACCGAGTTCTGGACGCGCCCACCGGAAATGATGCAGCCGCCGCAGACGATGGAGTCCAACGCTACCCCCATGCGGCCGCCCTGAAAGTCCTGGGCGAAGACGAACTTGGCGGGTGGAAACTGCCCCTGGTAGGTGCGGATCGGCCAATGCTCATCGTAGAGATTGAATTGCGGATCGACGGAGACCAAATCCATATTGGCTTCCCAATAGGCGTCGAGCGTGCCGATGTCCCGCCAATATTTCACCGCCTTCTTGTTTTCGTCCTGAAATTTGAAGGCGTACACGCGGCATTCTTTGATCATCCGGGGAATGATGTTCTTGCCGAAATCATGCTTCGTGCCTTCCTTGGCATCCCGGATCAGTTGCTCGCGCACGACCTCCGTGCGGAACAAGTAGATGCCCATGGAGACGAACGCCTGACTCGGGTCGCCGGGAATGTGCATGGGCTTGTCCGGCTTTTCATCGAAACTCAAGATGCGGCGATCGTCATCGACGCCGATGACCCCGAACCGGTTCGCCTCAGCCACGGGGGTTTCGATCGCGCCGACGACGGCATCGGCCTGCTTTTCAATCAGCAGGTTGTACATGTCGGCATAGTTCATCTTGTAGATGTGATCGCCGGCCAGCACCAGGAGGAACTCGGGATGGTCGTTGTCGAGGAGGAACAGGTTTTGATAGACCGCATCCGCCGTGCCGCGATACCACTCTTCGCTGATGCGCTGCTGGGGAGGCACCGAGACGATGTATTCGCCCAGTTCGGGGTTGAGAATGTTCCAACCTGTGCGGATATGGCGGTCGAGGGAGTGTGATTTATACTGAATCAACACGGCCATCTGTCGCAGGCCGGAGTTCAGACAATTGCTCAGGGTGAAATCGATGATGCGATATTTTCCGCCGAAGGGGACTGCGGGTTTTGCGCGTTGGTCTGTGAGGGGTTGGAGGCGTTCGCCTTTTCCTCCTGCCAGGACCATCGTGAAGATGTTCGCCATAGAGTGGCCGATTGTAGCAGGACGAAGAGGGAATAGAAAGGACGCAGAATGATTGACTTCAACTCGATCTCGGTCGATACTACGATCAACGCGCAACCCCGACAGCAGCTCGGGCTCACGATGAAGGAGCGGACATGAAGAAGCAGAATGCCCGTCCGGCGGTCATGAAACCGGAGATCGAGCCGGCCAATCCGATGATGGAAATGGTGTGGCGACTCGAGCGATTGGAGCGGCAAGTGCAGCGGCTGTCGGAACTCGTCCGCAATCATGCCGAGGATAATGATCGGCTCGTGCGGATCGTGGCGGAAGACCGCGATGTGATCCGGCGCGAACTCTTGCGGAAACACGAACACCGCGTGCGCGTCCGAAAGCATTTGCGCGATGTGAGTTCCAAAGTCGGCGTAGAGCCGTGAGCCGTGACCGCCGACGCGGCGGTCTGAATTCAGCCCTCGATGGCCAACTTTTCCATCCCTCCCGTCATCGCGTCTTCTTCCTCCAGTTCTCCCGCACCGCCGACCATTGAGGTTCAGGGCATCGTGCGTCGCCACGGGGCAGTCACAGCCGTGGATCGGGTCAGTTTCGAGGTGCGTCGGGGCGAATTTTTCTCCATCCTCGGTCCCAGCGGCGCGGGCAAGACCTCCGTCCTGCGTATGCTGGCCGGCTTTGAAGATCCGGACGAAGGCGATGTGCGGATCGACGGTCGGTCTATGCTCGGGGTCCCGCCGAACCGGCGGCCTGTCAATCTGGTCTTTCAATCGTACGCGCTCTTTCCCCATCTCACCGTCAAAGACAACGTGGCATTCGGCCTCAAAATGCGGCGAGTTCCCGCCACGCAGATTGATGAGGAGGTGCGGCAGGCGCTCACGATGGTCAAGCTGCTCGGCAAAGAGTCGCGGAGGCCAGGGCAGTTATCCGGCGGCGAGCAGCAGCGGGTCGCCCTTGCCAGGGCGCTGGTGAACAAACCGGCGGTCGTGTTGCTTGACGAGCCGCTGGCGGCGTTGGATCAACAATTGCGGCAGGCGATGCAGGTTGAGCTGAAATCCATCCAGGAGCAGGCCGGATTGACCTGTGTCTGCGTCACGCATCATCAGGAAGAGGCGATGATGATGTCGGATCGTATCGCCGTCATGCACCAGGGACGTATGTGGCAGGTGGGAACTCCTCGTGAGGTCTACGCCAGGCCGTGCAACCTATTTGTCTCGCGATTTCTCGGGGTCTCGAACGAACTGACCGGCCGCCTGGGTGACAGCGTGGGAGGAGATCGTCTTTTTCATCCCACCGACCCCGAACTGTCTCCATTTCCGCTCCGCATTGAAACTTCGGAAGCCGTCGGTCGCCTCGCTACCCTGTCGCTACGGCCGGAACAGCTCCACATGTCGCGCGACCGACCGACCTCTGCCGGTCCCCTTTTGTCCGGTCGCATTCAAAAGACAATGTTTGCCGGAAGCGAGACGAAATATCTGGTGCGGGTCGGCCGCGAGAGTCTCTGGGAGGCCAGGACGAACGGTTCCGAGACACCGGCCTTGACGCCCGGGGGACAGATCTTTCTCCACTGGGCGTCCTCCGATGGGCGATTATTCTTCGAGTGAGCATGCTGACGCATCGTACTTCATCCGTCACCTTGGCCCCGAGAGAGGCCTGCCGTTCCTGCTGGCTGGCCGTTCCCGGTCTGGTCTGGATGGCCCTGTTTTTTCTGGTTCCGCTCGGACTGGTTTTTGCCATCAGTTTCGCATCGCGCGGGACTTATGGCGGTATCGTGTGGGAGTTCACCACGGCGAATTATCTCGATCTCCTGCATCCGCTGTATGGCAAGATTCTGGGGCACTCATTGTGGTACGCGACGCTTACCACGGCCTGCTGTTTTATGCTGGGTTTTCCGCTCGCGTACGTGATTGCCAGGAGTCCGGCCCGCTGGCAGCCGGTGCTGCTGCTCCTCGTGATGTTGCCGTTCTGGACAAACTTTCTCGTCCGTACCTACGCCTGGATGATCCTCCTGCGGCATGACGGTCTCATCAACAGTGTGTTGGTTTCCCTGGGGATTGTCACGGCCCCGCTGGAGTTGCTCTATACGCCGACGGCCGTCGTGATCGGATTGGTCTACGGGTACCTCCCGTTCATGGTGTTACCTCTGTATGTGGCGGTTGAGCGGCTGGACCCTGTGTTGGTGGAGGCGGCCTGGGATCTCTATGCATCCCGATGGGCGGTGTTTTCACGGGTGGTGGTGCCGTTGACCATGCCCGGTATCGTCGGCGGGTGCGTGCTGGTGTTCATTCCCTCGATCGGTTCGTTCATCACGCCGGATCTGTTAGGCGGGGCGCGTAGCATGATGATCGGCAATCTGATTCAACACGAGTATCTCGTGGTACGCGACTGGCCCCTGGGGTCAGCCGTGTCGTTCGTGCTGATGGCGGTCGTCATGGCCGCGGTCGCGTTGTACTACCGCCATGCCGATCGATCGGCCGGTTCGGTGGAGGAACGATGAGACGGAAGGCGGTGGGGCTGCGAGTGGTCAGCCTGCTGGCCATGCTGTTTCTGTACGGGCCGATCCTGGTGCTCGTTGCGTACTCGTTTAATGCCGCGCATCTATCCATGGCCTGGCGAGGGACGACGTTGAAATGGTACGCAGCGCTTGTCCATGACGAGGCCCTTCTGGCGGCGACGGCCAACAGTTTGGTGATCGCCGTGGTGTCGACCATCGGCGCCACCGTTCTGGGTGGTTTGCTGGCGTTCGGCATGGAGGCGATGTCTCCCGGTCGACAACGACTCCTCGAAGGCAGTCTAGTGCTCCCCCTTGTGATTCCCGAAGTGATGATGGGCGTCGCCTTGATGCTGTTTTTTGTGCTGCTCAAGATGCCGCTCGGACTCACCACCGTCATCCTCGGCCATATCGTGTTCAACATTCCGCTGGTGACGATCATGATCCGGACGCGTTTGCGCAAACTTGACCCGGCCTTGCGCGAAGCAGCCGAGGATCTGGGGGCAGATGCCTGGCACACGTTCCGGCATGTGACCTTTCCGCTGCTACGCCCGGCCATCTGGGGGGCGGTTCTGGTGGCGTTTACCGTCTCGCTCGATGACTTTCTGGTCACGTTTTTTACGGCCGGTCCCGGCGCAACCACCTTGCCCTTGAAGGTCTATTCGATGATCAAGTCCGGCGTCACGCCTGAAATCAACGCCCTGTCGGCGTTGTTGGTACTGGTCTCGATGGCCTGCGTCGCCCTCTCCCTCCATCTGCAGCGCCGCGAGGTGTAAGTGAAGACGTGGTTCCGGAGCATGTTCCTGACCGGCGTGTGGCTGCTGGCTCTGGTCGGGGGACTCTCCGGCTGTGGCCAAGGCACGGAAGGGGAGTCCGGTGAGGCGAGACCGGTCCTGCACTACTTTACCTGGTCGGACTATGTCGGGCCTGAAATTATCGCGGAGTTCGAGCGGCGAGAACAGGTCAAGGTCGTTATCGACACCTTCAGCAGCAACGAAGAGCTATTGGCCAAGCTGCAGAGCGGCGCGACCGGTTACGATGTGGCCGTTCCATCGGATTTCATGGTCGCCATGATGATTCAGCAGGGGCTCCTGCAGGAGTTGGAGGCCCAGGTTATGCCCAACATCTCGCTGTTGGAGCCGCATCTCCAAGCGCTGCCGTTCGATCCGGAAGGGCGATTTTCGGTTCCCTATCTGTGGGGCACGGTGGGGATCGGCTACGATTCCGACAGCATTTCCACTGCCCCGGACAGTTGGTCGATCCTGTGGGAAGCTCGCTACCAGGGGCGGATCAGCATGTTGAACGATCAGCGGGAAGTGTTCGGTGCGGTCTTGCGATCCATGGGGCAATCGATGAACAGCACCGATCCGCTGGTGATCGAGGCGGCGAAGGAGCGGTTGCTGAAACAGAAGCCGCTGGTCAAAACCTATACGAGTGATCACTACGACCAGCTGCTGGCCTCGGGCGAGGTGGTGCTGGCCCATGGGTGGGGAGGGCAGGTGGCTCGTGCCATGGTGGAGCGACCGTCCATTCGGTATGTGGTACCGAAGGAAGGGGCAACCCTCTGGGCCGATTGTCTGGTTGTGCTCAAGTCCGCACCCCAGAAAGCGCTCGCCATGAGGTTCATCAACTATCTGATGGAGCCCGGGGTGGCCGCTCGCACGTCGGAGCGCCTCCGCTTTGCATCCGCCTCCAGGCCGGCGCGTGAGTTGGTCAGTCCCGCGATCAGGGACAATCCTGCCATCTATCCACCGCTGGATCAGTTGGCCCGCCTGGAATGGATGCGGGATGTGGGGAAGGGTATTCGCCTGTACGACCGGGCCTGGACGGAGCTGAAAATGCAGTGAGCCGAGCCGGCGAGGTTATTTCAAATATGTTGAAGAATCAGTATAATGCGGCCCCTGTCCTCGGTTAGTCGATATTCCCGCACAATGCACAACGACATGCGCCATGATGAAACTGGCTTCAGACTACGTAGCGCTGCCGTAGCTTGGAGCACTCGCATCGGCTTGGCATTCCTCCTGGTGATCTGTACCACGCCCGTCGGGGGGTGGGGACACGCAGCAGACTCAATCGGCCTCTCCACCTCACCGTTCGTGCCTCCGGTGGTCCGTTTGAATCTGTCCGAAGCGATGGCCCTCTTTCTGAAACAAAACCTGGATCTCCTCATCGCGAAGTATGGCATCGAATCCAGCAAGGGGCAGCAGATTACGGCTCGCCTCTTCCCGAACCCGGTGGCGCAGATCGGTAACGTGGCGTCTTTTACGCAGGGCAATACGCTGTCCAAGTCCGGAGCGCTCACGATGCAAGTGCAGCAGCTGTTTGAGTTGGCCGGCAAGCGCGGGTACCGCATTGAGAGTGCCGGATTCGGTGTCCAGTCGGTGGAAGCGGATTTCGAGGATGCGGTGCGGCAACTGGGGTTCACGATCAAGGATGCCTACTACCGTGTCTTGGTGGCGCAGCGTCGGCTGGCGCTGGCGGAGGAGAATCGGGATCGATTTGCCAGGATTCTGGATGTCAACACGATTCGTTTTAAGAAGGGCTATATCGCCGAGGTCGACCTGATTCGTATCCGGTTGCAGGTGGTGGATTTTCAGTCGCAGGTGATCGAGTCGATTCAGGAGGGCGAGACGGCACGGGCGGAGTTGCGACAACTGCTTCGGCTCTCGCCCGCGTCGAAACTGGAACTGACGACGGAGATGGACTATCGGCGGGTCGATCCTGATATGGGGAAGCTCCGGTCGGTCGCGTTGGAGATTCGGCCTGACATCAAGAGCCGGCGGGCGGCGCTGTTGCAGCGCGAAGCGGATCTGAAGTTAGCCAAGGCCTTCCGAGTCCCGGATGTGACTATCGGTGCCGGGTATTCGATACAAGGGCCGCAGGGGCCGGACAATCAGCAGATGGCGATCTTAAATTTGGGCGTGCCCTTGCCGTTGTTCAATCGTAATCAGGGCGGGATCGTGCAGGCCGAAGTCGGGGTGCAATCGGCCCAGGCAGCGTTGGATCGCACGGTCAACCAGGTCGAGAATCAGGTGGATGTAGCCTATCAAAATCTCCTGCAGAGCCGCCGACTAGTGGAAGCGTATCTGGCCGGCGTGTTGGAAGACGCCCGTTCGACGTTTACCATCGTGGAACGCGCGTATGAACGGGGCGGCGCCACGATTTTGGATCTGCTGGACGCGGCCCGGACGTCTCGAACGATTCAACAGAACTTCATCGAAGCGCTCTTTTCCTATCAACACAACCTGTTTCAACTGGAAAGTTCCGTCGGACAGGAGATTGCCTCATGATCTCCGGTGCAAACCGTGTC
This sequence comes from Nitrospira defluvii, assembly GCF_905220995.1. Taxonomy (NCBI): domain Bacteria; kingdom Pseudomonadati; phylum Nitrospirota; class Nitrospiria; order Nitrospirales; family Nitrospiraceae; genus Nitrospira; species Nitrospira defluvii. The sequence continues at coordinate 126,079 of NZ_CAJNBJ010000002.1, read as the reverse complement.
GTTGTCTTGGGCCTGGTGCTCTGCCTGTGCGCCTGTAGTCAGAAGCCGGAGCCGGCTTCGGCTCCGGCTGCATCCCCGGCCGAACCGGCCGCCGGGCAGCTGACCGTGCCGTCCACGGGGCAAATCGAAACGGCGGTGGTGGACTTCAAACCGGTGCAGCCGGAATTGGTGCTGGTGGGAAAGATCGCGTATGGGGAAGACCGCTACTCCAAAATCTCCTCTCCGCTGCAAGGACGGGTCGTAGAGGTGCGGGCCAAGTTGGGCGACCGGGTCGAGGCTGGCGCGACCTTGCTCGTGATCGACAGTTCCGACATTACCGCCGCCTACTCGGAGTTTGTCAAGGAAGCGTCGGAACTCGAATATTCCAGTCGAGCTCAGGAGTTGGCCAAGGAGTTGTACGCCACCAAGGCCCTGGCGTTAAAGGATCTGAAACAGGCAGAAAACGATTTGATCAAGGCGCGCGCCGAATTTCGTCGGTCCAAGGAGCGCTTGCTGTCGTTGCGGATTCCGGCGGCCGAGTTGGAGAAGCCCCTTGCGCAGCAACGCATCACGTCGCGATTTGAAATGAAAAGTCCCCTGGCCGGTACTGTCGTCGAGCGGGCGGTGACTCCGGGGCAGTCCGTGGGAGGCGATCCCGCCCAGGTGCTGTTCACCGTCGCAGATCTGGACCGGTTGCAAGTGGTGGCGGATGTGTATGAGCGGGACCTGGCCCTGGTGAAGGTCAGTCAGGTCGGTCGTATCAATGTGGAAGCCTACCCGGGGACAGATTTTGCGTCTGTGGTGGCGTCGATCGGAGACGTGGTCGATCCCAACACGCGTACGATCAAAGTGCGCGCCTGGGTGGACAACCGGGATCAACGCCTCAAACCGGAAATGTTCGCGCGGCTCAGGCTGGATGTGGGCGATGCTACGCCGTTCCTGGCAATCCCGAAAGAGGCGGTCGTCGAAATCGACGGGAAACACTTTGTGTATGTCGTGGAAGCGCCAGGGCGCTATGTGAAACGTGAAGTGGTCGTTTCGAATGTGTCCGGCGGGCAAGTCCGTGTGCTGGAGGGTGTGACGTCCGGCCAGCGCATCGTGACCAAAGGCGCGGTACTGATCAAGGGGCAAGAAGTGAAGTAACGGCTCACGGCGTCTCCTGTCACCCCCCGAGCTGGTATCGGAGCCTGGGAGTAGCGAATCCTAGGAGACTCCTGTTAATCTTCCATGACAAGTGGGTGAGGAAAGTGTGAATCGAGGGACCGCGAGCGATCGATGCCGCAGAGGCATCGTCGCCCTCTATTAACGACTAACGACGCGAGTTGGAGAAGGATCGCATGAAGACAGGAGTGGGAAGGCGGATGGGCGGTCGATGGGTCATCTGGACGATCGGGGTGCTGAGTGTCGTCGGTATGGTGCCGGCCCACACATGGTCGGCGGGTATCGTCTGGCCGGTGCAGATGCCCTATGAAGCACCGCCGAAGTCGGATCCGGTGCCCGACGTATCAGTGGCGCCGAACACGAAAAGCCTGACTCCGGAAGAGCTGCAACGTGCGGAGGCCCTGCTGCCGCTATTGGAGGGGAAGCAGGAGTTTTGGGCAATGGGAGAGTTCGTGCATTTGGGAGAGCCGTCCGTGCCCGTCCTGACCAAGGCCCTGACGATGCCGGGCCCCCGCGTCCGATATAATGCCATCGAGACCTTGTCGATGATCAAATCACCAGGCGCAGTGCCAGCCTTGTTGGAAGCGGCAAAATTGGGCTCGGAACTGCCGCGTATCCGTGAGCATGCGCTGCGGGTGGCGGTGCGGATCGATCCTCAGCAGGCACCTCCGGCCATCGAGGCCATGGCCAAGGACCCGAATTCGGTGATCCGGAAGGCGGCGGCGTTTGAGGCGCGGTATGTGCGCCGCAAAGAGGTGATCCAGCCGTTGATCGATCTCCTTGGTGATGAAGAGAAGTTTGTCGCGATGTCGGCCGTGCAGTCCTTGTGGACCTTGACCAGGCACGAAGCGGAGTTCCACGATTGGGACGCCTCGAACAAACAGGATCGCCAGACATGGGCCCAGGAATGGGTGGAATGGTGGAATCAGTCGAAAGACACGTTCGAGCTCCCTGAGCCGAAGAGTCGGAAGCAGGCAGGGTAGTGCCGCCGAGAGCGGTGGCGGTTGCGCAGCACGAAAATCCCGTGGTAGGAAGAGAGTCAATAAACGGTGACGCGGCCTCCCGTCGCGTCATACGACAGAGATAGAGATCGAGATAGAGGATAGAGCATGGCGATTCTGGCGATCAGTAAACTCGGTAATCCGATTCTCCGGCAGAAGGCGTTGCCTGTCAGTCCGGCCGACATAAAAAAAGCCGCGTTTCAGCAACTCATCGACGATATGTTTGAAACCATGTACGACGAACCGGGCATCGGGCTTGCCGCTCCCCAAGTGGGACGGTCGCAGCAACTGGTCGTCATGGATTGTCCCGGTGAAGGCGGGTTTCCCAAAACCGTCCTCATCAATCCCACGATCCAGTTTTACGGACCCGAGCAGGTGGAAGGGTGGGAAGGGTGCCTGAGCGTTGACGGGTTGAGAGGCAAAGTGACACGGCCCTCGACCGTGCGGGTGACCGGGCTCGACCGGAACGCCAAACCATTGGATTTCGAAGCCAGCGGCCTGTTTGCCGTCTGCATTCAACATGAGCTCGACCATCTCATCGGCAAGTTGTTCATCGATCGTATGACCGATTTCTCCACGCTGACCCAAATGGAAGAGTTTCAGAAATACTGGCAAAAGGAACCGGCTAGTGCCATCTGAGCCGACCCGGATCGCCGAGTCGTTGTGAACTCGCTCCTACGCGTTCTCTCCTACCTGAAACCCTTTCGGATGCTGGCGGTGGTGACCTTCGTCTGTGCAGGTCTCGCCACGGCGCTGGAATTGGTGCCGCCGTATCTCGTCAAAATCGTGATCGACGACGTCATTCAGGCCAAACGGCCCGACATGCTGCTCTGGGTCTTGAGCGCATTGATGGGCTCGTACGTGTTGCGAAATGTGATGAGTTCCATGCGGGTCCGGTTCAACAACCTGCTGGAGCAGAAGGCGGTGCACACGCTGCGGCTGCAGGTGTTCAGGGCATTGCAGCGTCTGTCGCTGAGTTATTTCGAGAATCGGTCGACCGGCGAGATCATGACCCGGGTGACGAGTGACACCGAACATGTCGAGCGAATTTTCGTTGACGGGCTCGAAGGCTTGCTCACTGCCTCGCTGACCCTGGTCGGGATCACCATCATGATGTTTTTCTTGAACTGGAAACTGGCGCTGCTGTCTCTCCTGCCGATTCCGATTCTGATCGTCTGTGCCGCCTGGTTTACGAAGCGGGTGCACAAGTATTACGCGGAAATCCGCAAGAGCGTGGCCGATCTCAATGCTTATCTGCAGGATGCCCTCTCCGGCATCAAGGAAACCATCGGCTTCAATCAGCATGCGTACGAACGGCAACGATTTGAGGGCTTGAGTCAGGCCTATAGCCAGAATAGTTTGCGGGCCATGCTGCTCTGGTCCTGGTACTGGCCGGGTATGGTGTTCGTGGGCAGCACCGGCACGGTCTTGATCCTGTGGTACGGTGCCGAGGAGGTGCTGGCGGGGAATCTCACGGTCGGCCAACTCGTCATGTTTCTCTCGTATCTCGGGCTCTTCTACACGCCGATCAATGAAATTCATTCCTTGAACCACATGTTGCAACATGCGCTGGCTGCCAGTGAGAGGGTCTTTGAAATCCTGGACACCAAGTCGGAAGTCGAAGACCGCCCGGGTGTCGTGCGGCCTGTTGAACGGTTACAAGGAGCAGTGGAATACCGTCAGGTACAGTTCGGCTATCGGCAGGACGGGCTGGTCCTGTCCAATGTCAATCTGACAGTACGGCCGGGCGAACGGATCGCCTTGGTCGGCCCGAGTGGGGCGGGAAAGACTTCCCTGCTGAAACTCCTGATGCGATTTTACGACGTCCGCAGCGGTGCGGTGTTGGTCGACGGCTATGATGTGCGGGATCTGCCGGTGGCGTTTTTGCGAGGGCAGATCGGCCTGGTTCAGCAGGAACCCTTTCTCTTCAACGGGACGGTGCGGCAAAATATCGTCTACAGTGATCTGTCGGCCGGACAGGAGCGTATCGAAGCGGCGGCTCGGGCCGCTCGAGCCCATGACTTTATCTCACGTTTGCCGGACGGTTATGATACCTGGATCGGCGAGCGGGGGGTGAAATTGTCGGTGGGGCAGAAGCAGCGGGTATCGATTGCCCGTGTGCTGCTGAAAGATCCGCCGATCGTGATCTTTGATGAAGCCACGTCGAACATCGACACGGAGACGGAGGTCAAAATCCGGGAGGCCTTGAACGATCTCACCGCAGGGCGCACGACGTTTATCATTGCGCATCGTTTGGCGACGCTGCACGACGTGGATCGCATCATCGTCGTGGAACGAGGGACGATCGTGGAAGAGGGAGACCACGAGGCGCTCATGAAACGCGGCGGCGTCTATGCCGGTCTGTATGAGGCGCAGTTTAAAATTTAGCCGGCTGTTGATAAAGTCTGCCGTCGGCGTTCTCGGTCGCACGTCTCCCTGCGACGTACCCGGAGGGTACGCCTCAGTCGCCGCGCGTCCTGCGGCCTTGCCGGACGGACTTTCTGAACAGCCTGCGACGACCAAGACGAACGACGGTTCATGCTCAGACATGAAGGAGTAAGAGGACCATATGGTACTGATTTACGAAAATGATCCGCTCGACACTGAAGATGCCAGAGGGCGGTTTTATCACGTGTGCCGAGGGCGAATTGATCGGACGGAGATTATCTTGCCGCAAGGGCAATCGGTTTATGAATGTGCGGTGTGTGGGGTGGATTTGGAACCGGAGGATTTTTGGGTGGCGAGGCAAAAAGGGTCAGTGTAGCGCCACGGCGAGCACTGAGAGCCGATAGATGAAGGGGAGTGTCATGGCGGGAAGTACAGGCCGGAAAACTGTGTCGGTGTCGCGTGGGCTGATGATGTTATGTGATATCTGCTACGAGCAGGTCTTCGCTGAAAACCTTGTAGATCAGCGCAACTTCGTCTCCGATCATGAAGCGCTGTTTGATACGATTTGTATGGGGTGTACGGATATCAACCGACCGCTGGTCGACGACATGTTGGGGAGTTCGGAGTAGTCGTGCTACGGGTATGTTCTGACCCGTGAGTCGCCAAAGCCGGCACAACGAACAATTCCAGCCGACACGTTTCAATCACCCTCCGCTGAAATTATCCTGCACTGGAATGTGGTGTGTCTGTTCCTCGCACAGTTGGAACGGGTTGCGCTTCGTCCGCCACTTGAGGTCATGGACCATCATGTCAAATGAAAGCCATTTGAAAGCCATTCGCCGACCGTAGCCTGTGGTGCCTTGACGGTATGGGTGAATTGGAAGACAATGCGCCCGCTTCAAGAGATTGTTCGCTGTTCCCCCGAGAGAGGTGTGTCTGAGTCCGACAATTTTCAGAACAGGAGGATTTCGGTTCTATTTCTTCTCCCGCGAGGAAACACGAATGCACGTTCATGTACATTGTGAGCGTGGTGAGGCGAAATTCTGGCTCGATCCCAGGGTTGAGTTGGCGCAAAACTTCGGGCTGTCCACTCGCGAGATTCGGGTAGTGAAAAATCTCATCGAGGAGCATTACGATGAAATCAGCAACGCTTGGCAAGAACACTTCGGAAGCTGAGGTCACAAATATCTCCAGACATGGATTCTGGCTGCTTCTTGCGAACGAGGAACTGTTTGTTTCGTTCAAGGAGTTCCCCTGGTTCAAGAATGCCTCTGTAGCCGAACTTCTCAATGTTCAATGGCCACACCCTCATCACCTGTATTGGCCGGATCTTGACCTAGACCTAGCCGTCGAATCCATCAGGCATCCAAAGAAGTTCCCGCTCGTTTCGAAGAAATTTCGCCAGAAGATCGGCCCCAGGCGACGAACAAAGTTGGATCAAGGCTGATCCTGTGCGTACTGAGGTGGTTACAGGTTCTGATCTCCCCAATTTCATGTGAATCAGCCGCAGTCTGCGCCGTTATCGATTCTCACCGTACCCATTCATGCTATCGACCACATGTGCCATGCGTATCTGCGATTAATCAAACTTGGTGTTCTGGAAGCCTCGAGAGAGCCTGGGTGCAGTTGGTGAACTGGCAGATATACTGGCTGTCTCGCGGCGAGATGGAGCTGGCTGAACTGTTCTCTAATTTCGAAGGGAGCGGTGAAATCATCTCAGGTGTACACAGTGAAATGCGGCTTGTGTATGAAACCGATCAAGCACGGTTCACTGAGAGGACTTTCTCCATGGGCAGGAAAAAGAAAATTGTCGGCGTCAATGAAGCAGAGTTCTCATTGATGGAGAGATCGGAAAAGTTGAGGTTGTTCAGCAAGGTCAATCAACTGTTTCATTATGAATCGTCACGGATTCCATACCATGAAATAGAAGTGCCTCAAAATGCCAAAGCTGAGCAAATTGCTGAAGAGTATTACAAGGAACAAGGTTATGAGGTTTATCGGTCGAGGGTAAATGGTGGCTACCGGTCAATTGGAGTGGAATTCTATTGGCAAGATTTTGCCTCAAGAATTACTGAGCAGGATAGATCTCTAATAGAGAAGCTGAAAACATTGATGACTCCGGCACAGTTCAGGGAGCTTGCCTATATGGTTAAGGACAAGAACGGCACGCCTGATCTGCTGCTAATAAAGGAGAATTCGATTAGTTTTGTCGAGGTCAAATTCAACTATGAGACAGTAAAGCACTCAACCGTAGAATTTTACATTAGATATGGTGAGCAATGGCCCACGTCAATTTTGCGGGTGATTAGGAAGTAATGTCTCTTGGCTGAACGCTGCAGGTGGGAAAAGCTGTCACGCGTGGGAAATCTGACTTCCTAAGTGATTTCGAGTCGGGACCGCACAAGAAACTGCCTACTGTGAGGGTAGTTCAAGATGGATGGAGTGAGGCCGGATGGCGACACCTAAAGAGCACGGCATTGCCTTATTGATGGGACCTTATGGTCGTGAAATCGGGAACCTCGCCAGCAATTACACTGCACCTCTCTTCTGGTTCAGCCCTGCTCTCAACTCGCAGATCGGTCATGGATGTATCTTTCTTCTCGATCTCGGTCACGGCATCTTTGGAGTTACGGCTAACCACGTGTATGAAGCCTACCTTGAGCGACGCAAAGCAGATCCAAGAGTGCGGTGCAAGATCGGCGACTGCTCGTTCGTGCCAGAGAAGCGTCTCATCGATTGCGATCGAACTCTCGATATTGCAACTTTCAGGTTTGAGGTAGGCGAAATTCCAGAAGGTAAGATCATTCATCAAGCGTTATCTGGGAAGTGGCCGCCAAGACCTCCGGACCTTAATAGAGGGCTCTTCTTCGCAGGCTATCCTCGGGCACACCGAAAAGTAGTGGGGGAGCAGCAGATCGAATGGGGGACATATGTCGGCATCCTGACAGCCACGAGCGTTAGTCAAAGGGACGTGACGTGTCAGTTCCGGCGTGAGGAAATGGTGGATATGTTCGGTACGGGTGAGCCTCCGCAAGGGCAGTGGCTCGGTGGACTTAGCGGTACACCGCTCTGGACGTTGGTGCAAACGACCGTCTTTTCATGGCGTCTCGCCGGTATTGTCTGCGAGTTCAATACTGAATATGAACTCCTTTTGGCGCGGCGCCCCGATGTGATCTTGTCGAATGGTAAACTTGCACGATGAGTACGGCCGATGACGAAAAATGTGGTCAAACGTATTCTGTGATGATGGGGAAGCGTCGGCTACTTGTCCGCCATGGGGGTAACTGAAGATCCTTTTGGCAGTTTATGAAGGTGGCAAGCGATTTCTGATTCATAAGATGGTCAAAGTGGTTATATAAGTCGAAAGTGAATTACGGCAAAAGAGGACCGGCCGATCTGGAAGTCTCCCCTCCGCCCCCACCGGCCTACTTACAGACTTTGCCGTCGAAGTAGAGGCAGGTCGACTCGCCGGACTTCACCTTCCAGGTCTTCAACATCGGCGGTTGCCCCTCGCGCGTTTCCACCACGATATCCACCAATCCTGATTGCGGGAGTTTCTCGATGTGAGCCTTGGCTTCTTCGGGGACCTCCACCCAAAAGACCGCACCCAGCGTCGAGATCAGAATGCGGCCGTTGTCGACATCTACATTGATGATCGGGCTGTAGTAGCTTTTTTCGGCGGCCGCGCCAAGATCAGGATTCGTCAAGCCGGTGAGGCAGGGAAGAAAAGCGATGAATAGCAGGATGAATCGCATCGAATGCTCCCTTCGATGACAAAGACAAAGCCGGATTATGGCATCGTTGCCGATCGATTGGTAGGGGAGGAAGACAGAATTGTTGAAGAGGCAGATTGCTAGCTGATGTGGATGTCGGCGGGGCGCACGTGGCCGCCGGTGATCCAATAGGTGCGAATGTCTGCGGCGGGGGCGTGCATCAGCGAGACGAGGAGATAAGCGGGAACCGGCAGGTTGATGCGTTGCCAGATTTCCTCGTAGTCGGTGGCGATTTTGATATCGGTCTGAGACGGCCTGGCCGGGTCCTTCGGGTGCGAATGGTAGACGACTTGAAGATCGAGTCCGTTCTTGCGGATGTCTTTTTTGGCTGCGGAAAAGTCTCCCATGTCCATGACGAACGCGATCTCTGCCCGCTCTTCAGGAGACAGGCGCTCGAGATGGGCGATCTTGTCGTCGTCAAAGGTCGACAGATTTTGGGCCCCCTCCACCGCCACGATGTTGGTGATGCGGTAGAGATGTGTGACCGTTTTATCCTTGCCGGCCAGCAGGCCGCAGCACTCGAACGGAGCAAGCTCGCGCGCGTGCGCGACGATCTGATCCAGGATGTGTTGTGGAATCGAGAGATCAGGCATGTCAGATGGTGCAGGCCACGCTGTAATCTCCGCCAAGATCCTTGATGGTCGGGGTAGCGCTGCACAGGGGGCAACGCGGATCCTTGGGGCGGGAGACCTTGCGGAATTTCATTTCCAAGGCATCGTAGATCACCAGCTTATCGGCGATCGTCTCACCGATGCCGAGAATTTCCTTGATGGCTTCCGATGCCTGGAGAATGCCCATGGTGCCGGCCAGTACTCCCAACACACCGGCTTCCTGGCAGTTCGGAACCAATCCGGCCGGAGGCGGTTCGGGATAAAGGCAGCGGTAGCAGGGGAACCCGGCATGGGGTTTAATGCTCGTGAGTTGGCCTTCAAACCGGAACATGCTGGCAGAGATCAGCGTTTTCTTCGCAAAGAAGCATGCGTCGTTCACCAGGAAGCGCGTGGTGAAATTATCCGATCCGTCCAGCACGATGTCATAGTCGGCCACGAGGCCGAGAATATTCTCGGTATTGACGTTCAGTTGATACGTTTTGATCGTGATGTCGGGATTGATGGCCGACAGCATCCTGCGTCCCGATTCCACCTTGGGCACACCGACGGTGGCGGTGGTATGCAGAATCTGTCGCTGCAGGTTGGACAAATCCACAACATCGCCGTCGACGAGACCGATCGTGCCGATCCCGGCTGCCGCCAAGTATAAGGCGGCCGGAGAACCGAGGCCGCCGGCGCCAATGAGAAGGACTTTGGCTTTGGACAGTTTCACCTGTCCTTTGCCGCCCACTTCATTGAGGATAATGTGTCGGCTGTAGCGCTGAATTTGCTGCTCGGTAAATTCCATGTATTCGTCTCTCTGGAATGCTCAGTGTTCAGTTTTGAATGTTCAATCGAACATTGAGCATTGAACAGTATTTCGGAAAGCGAGGTGCGCTTCGCCCACTGTTATTCCACCACGTTGAGTTCGATCGGATCAACGACACAACCTTTGGTCCGGATGCCGTCGATCGCGCGTTCGATCTCCTCCGTCTCACCGGTCAATTCGAGATCCATCCAGCCGGTGGTTTCACGCACGTCGGCTCGGCGCACGTTCGTCACCACCTTGTACTCATGGCCGATCTGATAAATGATCGGCTCCTTGATTTTATTCTCAGGAAAACGAATGTGAAATCGTAGGCTGGTCATGGTTACCCTCCGGCGATCGCGGGAACGATCGACACTTCGTCACCGTCTTTCAGCGACGTCTCTTTTCCGTTGAGGAAGCGAATGTCCTCCTCATTGACGTAGATGTTGACGAAGCGTCGTAAGTCGCCCTTTTCATCGCAGAGACGGTTCTTCAGGCCAGGATAGGCGGCATCGAGCGATCCGATCATGTCCACAATGTTGGCTGCCGCGGATTCAACTTCGCCTTGGCCCTTTGTGAGGGGACGCAGGGGAGTCGGAATACGAACCTTAATCATGAGTCACCACCACTGTTCTTTCCCATTTTGAATGTTTTTTGGAAGTTCACCAGGCTTGGTTGGATGCGGAACGGGCGTCCCACGGCATCCACGACGGCCTCTTGTGTCTTAAGCCCGTTGCCGGTGATGTAGGCGACTGTCACATCGTTCTTCTTGATCAGTCCCTGTTTGACGAGTTTGCAGAGCACCCCGATGGTCACGCCGCCGGCTGTTTCGGCAAAGATGCCCTCGGTCTGCGCCAGCAGCTTGATCCCATCGACCACTTCTTCGTCCGTCACCGCGTCCATCGCGCCTTTGCTCTCAGCCGTGGCCTTGAGGGCATAGTAGCCGTCCGCCGGATTGCCGATGGCCAACGATTTCGCGATGGTCTTCGGCTTCACTGGCTTGAAGAAGTCACGGCCGGCCTTGAAGGCGGTGGCGATCGGAGAACAGCCTTCGGCCTGCGCGCCGTTGATTTTGGTGCGGACCTCGTCCACCAGTCCTAGGGCGTGCATTTCGTGCAGGCCCTTCCAAATTTTTGTCAGCAAGGAGCCAGAGGCCATGGGGATGACCGCCTGATCGGGCGTCCGCCAGCCGAGTTGTTCGACCGTTTCAAATGCCAACGTCTTGGACCCCTCGGCGTAGTAGGGGCGAATATTGATGTTCACGAAGGCCCAGCCATGTTCACCGGCGATTTCGCTGCATAGCCGGTTCACATCGTCATAGTTGCCTTCGACCTCGACCACGTTCGGCTTATAGATCAGATTTCCCAGCACCTTGGCTGCTTCTAGATCGGCAGGGATGAAGACATAACACTTCATGCCCGCTGCGGCGGCATGGGCCGCGACGGAGTTGGCCAAGTTTCCCGTTGAGGCGCAGGCGACGGTTTCAAATCCCAACTCCCGCGCGCGCGTGAGGGCGACCGAGACGACGCGATCCTTAAACGACAGGGTCGGATGATTGACCGTATCGTTCTTGATGTAGAGCTCGTCGATGCCCAGATGCGCACCGAGATTCTTGGCCCGCACCAACGGCGTCAGTCCGGCATGGGGCCCGATGATCGAGGTGCTCTCGACCGGCAGCAGGTCGATGTAGCGCCACATGCTGTCCGGGCCGTCTTCGATCTTCTTTCGGGAGATCGTCGCCCTGATCTCGTCGTAGTTGTATTTGACTTCCAACGGGCCGAAGCACATTTCACAGACGTGAATGGCTTTGGGTGGATATTCCTTCCCACATTCCCGGCACACGAGCGCTTTCATTTTCGACATGGAGACACCTTCGCTACAAGTTACGTTGACCCGGGAGCGCACAGGTCGGCCCGACATTCCCGTCCTCGATCAACTCCGTGATCGTGGCCCGTTCGCTACAGAGCGGGCAATCGGGGTTCCGCTTGATGCGGATTTCTCTAAACTGGGTGCGTCGTGCATCGAAGTCCAGCAAGCGATCCGTCAGCGGTCGGCCGATACCGAGGATCAGCTTCAGGGCTTCGGTCGCCTGGATCGTGCCGATGATGCCGGCCAACACGCCGATGACGCCCGCTTCCTGGCAAGACGCGACGAGTCCTTCGGGCGGCGGCTTCTTGAACACGCAACGATAACAGGCCGACTTCTTCGGGATGATGGTGGTGACACGACCGTCGAAGCGCAGGATTCCTCCGTGCACGAGCGGTTTTCCGGCGAAGTAACAGGCGTCGTTGATCAGAAACTTCGTCGGGAAATTATCGACGCCGTCGATCACCACATCGTAGCCGCTCATGATCTTGAGGGCATTACTCGCGGTGAGCCGTTCTTCATACATCACCACATTCACGTCGGGATTCAGAGCCTGGATTTTTTCCTTGCCGGAAACCACTTTCGGTCGGCCGACGTCCGGTGTTTGGTGAATGACCTGCCGCTGCAGGTTGCTGAGATCCACCACATCGCTGTCGATCAGGCCGATCGTGCCGATGCCGGCGGCAGCCAGATACAGGGCTGCCGGCGAACCAAGGCCGCCGGCGCCGACGATCAGGACTTTCGCCTGGATGATCTTTTTCTGACCCTTCCCGCCGACTTCGGGCAAAAGAATGTGGCGGCTGTAGCGATTGATTTGTGTTTCTGTAAATTCCATATCCTGCGGAGACTGAAAACCGCCACCAGCAGCGTTCTCGCGTCGTTCACGCCTTCAACGTACCGCCAGGGTACACCTCAGGCCTTCACTTGCTGCGGCCTTGCTGGATGACGATTTTGAGCCTCCTCTCCTTAAGTGACCCGAACTAACTGCAGATGTCGAACAACATAGAGGCGCTGAAAGCCTTCAGCTGCGTTCTCGGCAAGTCAAAATCCTCAGCGTCCCCCGAGGGTACGCTTCCGGTTTCCTCTCGACTGCGGCCTTGCCGAGAAGCCATTTTGAGCTCCCCCTCAATCATTCAATCCGGTGATCAAATGTTGAAATACTTTTCGATGCTGATATACCGCTCGCCGGTGTCGCAGAGGATCGTCACGACATTCTTGCCCGGCCCCAATTCCTCCGCAACTTTTTGTGCCGCGAAGACGTTGGCTCCCGCGGAAATGCCGACGAGGAGTCCTTCCTTCTTCGCCAACAACTTGGCCGTTTGATAGGCCTCATCATCGGTGACCGTGATCACGCGATCGAGCAACGTCCGGTTCAACACTTTTGGCACGAACCCGGCGCCGATGCCTTGAATTTTATGGGGCCCCGGATCGCCACCCGACAGGACGGGTGAGCCGGCCGGTTCCACCGCGACGATTTTCGCAGCCGGATTACGCTCCCTGATTACTTCACCGCAGCCGGTGATGGTTCCGCCGGTTCCGACAGCCGCAACGAAGGCATCGACGCGTCCATCCAGCGCGTCTACGATTTCCGGACCGGTCGTTTTGCGGTGCATCGCCGGATTCGCCGGATTGGAGAATTGGTCGGGCATGTAATACGACGGATTCTGCGCGACGATGCTCTCCGCCTCTTTGATCGAACCTTTCATCCCTTCCCACGCTGCCGTCAGCACAAGTTGCGCCCCATAGGACGACAGCAGGCTCGCGCGTTCCATGCTCATACTTTCCGGCATGACCAAAATCAGTTTGTAGCCGCGTACCGCCGCCACCAACGCCAGGCCAATGCCCGTATTGCCGCTGGTCGGTTCGACGATGGTGCCGCCCGGCTTCAGTTTACCCAGCCGCTCCGCCTCGTTGATCATGTTGAGGCAAATGCGATCCTTGATACTTCCGCCAGGGTTGAACGACTCGACCTTGGCATAGATGGTCGCTGAGCCTGGTTTGGTCAACCGGTTAAGCCGGACCAACGGCGTGCCGCCGATCAACTCGGTAATGTCTGCGTGTGCTTTCACGGTCACCGTCCACCACCCATGTAGAAGAGGAATTCCACATGATCACCGTCTTTCAGCTGCGTGGTCTCAAGGTGCGTCCGCTCAAGCATGGTGTCATTCACTTCCACCGCGACCATTTGCGGCTCGATACTCTTGGCTTTTAAGAGATCCAAGACCGTGCCGCCTGCGATCTCTTCCGCTTTGCCATTGATCATCACCTGCATATCTGCTCCTGAGAAGGTAAGAGTCCGACAGGATACTGAAACGGTCCGTTAGTGGGGTTCTCGCATCTCTCAGGTTCTCAACGTACCGCAAGGGTACGCCTTGTCCCGTCGTTCGCTGCGGCCTTGCTGGACGGCCATTTTGAGCATCCTGTCAAAGGGGATTCTTGTTGCGCCTTACGTGTAGGCACTCAGTGTTTCGATGAGCTCACTGTGATTTGCAGCAAACTGCTAAATAATTTCAAGAAGTTAGCAAACGCGTTCTTGTATTGTCAAGGCAACAGACGCCTAACGGGTCGAGAGGAGGAGACTGCCGCGGATGCGAGCGATGAAGACGGCCGCTTTCTTGACTTTCACCTTGCCTAGCTTACAGTATGCGCGCGGCTGGAGGGTAGGGTATGTGGAAGAAAAATTTCTTATTCCGCGCGCAGGAAGCAGCGCCGTTGAAAGAGTCGGAGAATGAACTATTTCATGACGACGCCGAACCGGCTTTGGACAGCGCCGGGCTGCAGATGGAGAAGTTCCTCTCCGTGTGGGTACAAGGGGAAGGTGAAGACGAACACCCCACCATGTATACGAATATGTATGTGCGTACCGCGACGCTGGATTTCAAAACCCGCGCGGGGTTTCTCCAACCCTTGCAGGGTCGTACGCATCAGATTAAGCAGATGTTGACGCCGGAGCAGAAGGGATTTTTGCGCGAGTGGTTGTCCACGACTTCCCCTCAAGCCTGGGAAGAATCCGACGACCATTTTCGAACTCTCTTTGATCTAGAGTGATCCGCTTCTAGCAAGATGCTGAACACCTCCGCCAGCGGCGTTCTCGCGTCATTCAGATCCTCAACGTACCGCGAGGGTACGCCTCGGGTCTTCATTCGCTGCGGCCCTGCTGGATGAACGTGTTGAGCATGCTGCGGAATTTATGTGTACATTCATCGACGTTCACTTGCGTTCATCGAATCTCTTCTTCCAGCTAGACCGCGCATGAGTCGTCCGACCTGTCTTCTCCCGATCGCCGTGATTGTTGCTGGCTGTGTGTGTGTGCCGCAGCCATCCGTCTGTGCTTCCGCCACCATCGATGTCTACTATGCTCCGGAAGACCATCCCATCGACCGTGTGGTGGGTTTGTACGCCCGAGCGACCAGATATATCTATGTGTCGGTGTATGGTTTGACTGCGCCCTCGGTGGTGAAGGCGTTGGTGGCGGCAAAACATCGCGGGGTGGATGTGCGGGTGATCACCGATCGCGAACGGCTGACCGATCCGAAGCAGCACAGCGCGGTGAATGCCTTACGGCTGGCCGGTGTGCCCGTCCGTATTAATCGGCATGATGGGTTGATGCACCTCAAGCAGGTGGTGATCGACGATGCGATCAATACCTCCGGGTCGGCGAACCACACGACGAGCGGCAACCGGTACAATGATGAGCGGCTCGATGTCATTACCGACGCACGGTTGACCGCGAAGGCTCGGGACAAGTTCCTGACCATGTGGAACGATCACGAACGATTTGTCGTGTGGACGGAGTAGGACGAGAGCCATGGCGCAGGCAATAATTGAAACGGACGTGGCGATCGTCGGTGCGGGTGGCGGAGGTGCCGTGCTGGCGCTGATGCTTGCCCAGCAGGGCATTCGTTCTGTGGTGCTCGAGCGGGCAGCCGGCCCGCCGCAGGGGCTGCGCGGCGAAATTTTGCAGCCGAATGGCCAGCGCGTGCTTGATCGCTTGGGGGTGCTCGACACACTGCCGGCTCAGGCCGTGCGATCGGTGCATCGATTCAATTTCTGCCGGTCCGGCGGGGAACGGCTTTGCACGATCGACTACAGTGACCTTCCCGCTCCCTACAATCGTGCCGTGGTCACCCTCCCGAATGTGGCGCACCATGCCATTCTCAAGGCGTTGGAGCAGCAGAATCCCGGGGGGCTTTGGTATGACAGCACGTTTACCGGACTTCGCTTCGACGGCAGGCGCGTGGTCGGCTTGCATGCCACCTGTCACGGCGAGCCGGTGGAGGTGTCGGCGCGCCTCGTGGTCGGGGCGGATGGCGCCTTCTCGAAAGTGCGGGACTGCCTCGGCATCCAGGCGGATCTCTATCGGTATCCCGAGAGTTACCTCATCGCGATTCTCAAGGCTCCGGCGGGCTTTGAGGAAGCACGGTATCTCGTCGGCACGCGGGAAATTCTGGGTTTGTTTCCCGCTGCGGGGCAGCAGGTCTATGCGTTTTATATGATCAAGGCCGGATCGTATGAAGCCGTGAAGGCTCAAGGGCTTGAGGCGTTGCGGCGTGCGTGGGTGCGGATCGATCCGGGTATGGAGGCCATCGTGCCGGGGCTCGTCGACTGGAATCAGACGGGCTATATGCCGACCGGGCGAGTCAGAACGGATCGATGGGTAGCGGACGGCGCCTTGCTCATCGGCGATGCCGCTCATGCGATGAATCCCCATGCCTCGCAGGGACGGATGCAAGCCATGGTGGATGCGGTAACGGTGGCTGATCTCATTCCCGGCTGGCTGAAGGCCAACGATGTTTCTGCGGGAGCTTTGCGCGTCTTTGAAGTCGCAAGACGGCCGCAGGTCATGATGTTGCAGCGGTTGGCGGATGAACAATGCCGGTTTTGGAATACAGGCAATCCGCTCCTGGCCATGTTGCGCGATCGGGTGTTCAGGACTCTTGACCGCAATGCGCGGCTTCGTTATCGAGTGCTCACGACCACGGCGGGGTTACGGAACCAGCCACCGTTTTCATTATTGGATCGGGTTATGGCTGCGGGATTGCTGCCCGATCCACGCGCTCAGGTCGCAGGAGGCTGAAAACGTCCGCCAGCGGCGTTCTCGCCTCGTTCAGAACCTCAACGTACCGCAAGGATACGCCTCGGCTCCTCACTTGGCTGCGGCCTTGCGGGCGAACGTTTTGAGCCTCCTGTGGTGATATGTTCTGTCGTGATCTGTGAGATAGTGCGCCTGATGAACTCCGTAGCCACACAGCAGAGGTGTTTGTGACCCAACCAACCGCACTCGATGTCCCATCCGAAGTTCAGCAGCTCCTGCAGCGATACGTTAAGGAGACGACCTCATTGCTCGGCCCACAATTGGAAGGCATTCTCCTGTACGGGAGCGCGGTGGGAGGGGAATTTCTGCCGGGCCGTTCCAATCTCAATCTCCTCTTGATGCTCTCCGGTTATGAACGGGAGGCGATAAAGCGCTATGCCAAAGCCCACAAACGATGGAGTCGTGAACAGTTCGTCGTGCCGTTAGTGGTGACGGAGGCGGAACTCACCAGGCCTCGCTGCCTGTTCCCGCTGGAGTATCTGGAGATTCAGGAACAACATCGCGTGCTCTGGGGGCGGGATCCGTTTATCGGCCTGCACATCGACCGGACGCATTTGGCCTACCAGGTGCAACAGAGCATTCAGGGGAATCTGGTGCGGCTGCGGCAACGGTATATTGAAGGCGGCGGTACGGAAGAAGCGATGACCATGTTGCTGCCGTTATCGTTGACGGCGCTCCTGCCCTGTTTGCGTGGCTTGCAGCGTCTGGCAGGCCAGCCGGCCCTCTATCAGTCCGATGCGTTGCTCACCGGCATTCGCGCGATGACAGGCCTGGACCTTGTCGGACTCGGCGATGTGTTGGAACTCAAGCGAGGGATTATTTCTCCAGGGCCGGTCGAGGTCCCGCGGCTGTACGAGCGGTATGCCGACAATCTCGCCGCGTTGATGGCTGTGGTCGATTCCAACGGGATGGTGACGCCGCGATGAAGAGGAGAGGCAAGACGATGATCCGCCTCATGGTAGGACTGTGGGTCGCCTGGTTGACGATGGCGGCTTCGTCGGCTCATGCGAGGGAGCCGATTCCCAACTACGATCCGCAGGGCTACGTCAGCGACCATGCCGGGGTCATCGAGGCGGACTGGCGCGCGAGGATTCGTTCGGTCTGTCAGGACCTTGAACGAAAGACCGGTGTCGAAATGGTCGTGGTGACCGTGCCCACACTGAAGCCCTATCCGTCGGCCAACGACTATGCGATGGGGCTCTACCAAAAATGGGGCATTGGCTCCGCCCAGGATGAACATGGGGTGTTGATCCTGTTGGCTGTGCAGGAGCGGCAGGCGGCAGTCACCATGGGGCGGCGCATGATCCCGGTGATGGGCGGGGAGGTCGTCGGCAAGGTCGGACACGAGTATCTCGACCCCGCGATTAAGAACGGGCATTTCGA
The DNA here is from genome assembly GCF_905220995.1 of Nitrospira defluvii. Taxonomy (NCBI): domain Bacteria; kingdom Pseudomonadati; phylum Nitrospirota; class Nitrospiria; order Nitrospirales; family Nitrospiraceae; genus Nitrospira; species Nitrospira defluvii. The sequence continues at coordinate 108,035 of NZ_CAJNBJ010000002.1, read as the reverse complement.
CGAAGGGCTCTATCGCACGGTCGTGGCCTTGGCGTCTGTCTCACAGGAGATTCGCGTCGGTACCACGAAGAAGGCACACTTTCGCGGACTGGGGTTCTGGATCACCGTCACCACGGCCAGCGGCGCCTTGTGGTTTCTCTGGTGGCTCAGCCGTCCGGATCTGCGGCATCCCTATGGCCGCATCCGGAAGGGACAGTATTGGGGAAGCGGACAAGGCGGATTCGGCGGGAACTTCGGCGGCATGGGCGGTGGGATGAGTGGGGAGGGGTGGAAGTAGGAGGGGAAGGACGAGATCGGGCAGTCCTTCTTGCTCACAGAACGCGCACACGAAGACGGTGCTCGTCCCATGCGCGCAGGGAAGGACTGCCCGACCTCATCCTTTCAGGGAAGTGGAAAGAAGAGAGGCTCTCGTTGGACGCGCGCAGTCGAGGACCCGCCAGCCCACCCTCCTGGTTAAGCGAGGGGAAAATCGCGGAGAGAGCGGCTCGTTGGTCTCCCTTAGGTCGCGCAACGCGCGGTCGAAGACTCCCCTCGTTGGACGCGCGCAATTGGAACCACCCCGACGGCCCCTCCTGGTGGTGGAAGAATAGACAAGCTCCGAAGGAGTTTTGAAGAAAGGTGCTCGTGCGCGTAGTGGAGGACCCGCCAGCCCACCCTCTTTTGATAAGTGGGGCGTGTAAGGACGGAAAGAAGGTGGCCCGTTAGTCTCCCTTGCTCGCGCAACGCGCGGCCTCAGAAGGCCCTCGTTGGACGCGCGCAGTAGGAGACCAAGCGGGCCACCTTTCTCGGAGAGATGAAGTGAGCAAGCAAGCTTGGCCGAGGCGTAGTGGAGCGTGCACTGACATTGATCCTGAACTACGCGCGGCGCTAGTGTCCATTTATGAAGAGGTTATGTGGCTTGCTCGACGTCCGAATGTCAGTCCGAGCCGAGCACGTGGATGGTACACGCACATCATGGCCGATAGCGTGAAGCTAAGGCTTCGTAATTTCACTGGAAGAGTGTCGCAGCAAGCTGTCGTCACACAGGGCGTGGATCTTCGTCTTGAGCACTACATGAGAATTCAGACGACCCTTACAGCACTTGTTGATCGCCACAGAACAGCTGAATCTCCAAATGCAGAGGAGTTTATTTGCACGGTTATTGATTATGAGCGTGTTCATATAGTCACTGCCAAAGAAAATTATGATGCAATGCGTGCTCGCGGCGACTACCTGAAGGCAGGCATCGTCCTGGTACCTTGGGCCGATATACCCTCGAAGCGGCGTCTTGAGCTTTGGCGAAAGATGCTGCGCGGAAGGGTAGCGAATGCCGCTGCATACGCCGAAGTATCCGTTGAATGAACTATCGCCTTGCATCCGCTTCATCAGAATCGTGCGGGGCTTTATGTCAAATGATCCGATTCTCAGCTGGATGAAGCAGATTCCTTCTGGCCGGTTCTCCTCACCCCTGCAGTTGCGCCATCATCGCGGCGGGGTTCCAGTAGCCCCACATGGTGTGGATTTTTCCGTTCTCATTGATCTCGAATACATCGATGCCTTCTATGAGAACATCGCGTCCGTTGTTGCCTCGTCCGCGGCCCGTGAATTTGACCGCCGTGCGGTTGCCCGTGACGAAGACATGATCCGCCGTCAACTCAATGGTTTGGAACAGGGCAAGCACGCCGCGGATGAATTGACCCAGCGCCGCATGCCCCTGTAGTGCTGTCGGTGCTCCTGGTTCGTAGCTGATTCCCTCCTCATGAAAACAGCTGACCCAGGAATCTGCATCCTTCTTCCCGATGGCGGCAAAGTACTGCTGCACGGCTGCTGGAATCGTCTCAACGGTCATGTCATTCCTCCTGTGATCTCTGAAGCTGCTGTGTGTCACACCGGCCGGTTTCCCGACCGCTGTTCATACTACGACGTGATTCGATCATCGGATTGCTTGCGGCGAGCATCGGGGTGGGGAGTGTGAATCGAGGGTGAATTCCAGGATCTGGCTCGGAGACGACAGAGGAGAGGGGCCTGTCACGATGGTCGGCCTGGCCCTACTCGATCACCCAGAGCGCGATGCCGGAGAGGTCTCGTGACAGACGATCGGCAATGCTGCTGCTGAAGAGGCGTGCCGCGCCCGGTGGGCCGTGCCTGGTGACCACGAGGGTGCCATAGCCGCCGGAGCGGACTTCATCCAGAATCGTGTCGACGACATCGCCCGCGTATCCCAATTTCAGCGTCACTCGGTCGGTCGGAAACCCCGTGTCCCTGAGTCGCTCAAGCGCCCTTTCGAGGATGGGATATTCCAGGGTCTCCTCCATGTGCATCCATTCTTGCTGGTCTTTGCGGAGTTGTTCGCCGAGTTGATGCTCCATGTCCGGATTTTCCGAGCCGCCATGTTCCATCAATTCGCGGGGCATGGGGTTTAACACATGAAACAAGGTGATGCTCACATTCGGCGTCTCGCGGAGCAGTCTTCCAACATACTGGAGGGCTCGGGTCGTGGCATTCGAGTCGTCGACGGCGATGAGCAGGTTCTTCGGGGAGACTGAGCCGTTCGAGGCCGTGTCTGGTGCAAAGCGGGATTGGTCGCGCGGTGCGGTGGTTTTCATGATGTCACCATGGCTGGGTTGGCGCCCTTCCGGTCTTGTGGCTATGACAATCTTGAGAGGAATGTGGCACTGGACAGAGAAGACGTTTCATGAGGCCCTCAGGAAGACGGGGTGGAGTGTAATCGGAGTGCTGCCGCCGCCGCGTACCGCGTCCGCATCATCAATAGCCTATGCTTCTCCGGAAGACAAATCAATCGCTGGGCAAGCCAGTTTTAGGAGACTGTAGCTACTCGTGTGGTGGCGGGCGTCCCCTGAAGTCGTGTGACCGACTTCAGGGGACGAGAGTGGCGGATGGGATCAGGACTTCTTCTTGGTTCCACGTGTCTTGCGAGCCGACTTTCCGCGAAAGACGCCACCAACGGGCACAACGCGATTGCGTACCAGGTACGAGGCAATTTCAGGAATTCGGGTGCCGGCCGGTCGGCCCGGATTGCTGTCCGCATAGGAGCTGGTAGGGTTGTTCTTGAACAGCCAGAGCTGTACGACGCTCATGGGCGTCATCGGCGTTGGAACGCCCGCTCCACGAAATTTCATCATGCCCTGTGTTTGAACCAGAACCGACCCGCTGGAGACCGAGGGATACAGCGCTGCGCCGCCCATCAATTCGATGAGCGTTTCCATCGCGACATGATTGCTCTGAGGAAAGGGCACGGTTTGTGTCAGGCCGAATTTCGTAATGCCGGCATGTTGGTGAAGCAGGCTGATTTCCTGCCCCGTGGCATAACGAAAGCCGTAGGTGGTGGTATAGCCGCCGGCGCCGCCCAAGACCTCCAGGTAGGACAGATTGGCCGTCGCGTTCAGGCTGAGCCATTCAAGGTTGGTGTCTGTGTCGAGCGTAATCAGGTGGTCGCCGGTGCCGGGAACGAGATTCTGTTGAATGAGGGCCATGTACGTACCTCCTGCCGATGGGTTGAAAGCGGAGCATTGTCATTGTGCGAGTGACCAAACCAGTATGCCATTCACGTGCCAGGTCTGGTTCCTATGAAATTGGCCTGAGGAGAATTTCCAGAAAGATGAGGCCAGCACGAATGGCGCGGATATCGATGAACTCCGATGGACTTGTATTGCAGGCCTCTACGATGGAACGGGAACGTATCGGGAGGGATACAGTGGATCTGTTCGGATACGCTCGAAGGTCCGCTACGAAAAGGAGGGAACAGGATGCATACGTAATCAATCGCCGCATGCCAGTTGATTACGCCAGTGAGGCACTATCTTCTGCGAGGAACGGGCCTGCCTTCCTCCAGGTCTTGCAGATCCGACCAGGCCGTGATGTCCGTGCGGGAGGGATCCACTGCATCACGGTACGTCTTGAATTTTGCGGCACTCTCGGGCGAACTCGGCCCGCGCTCGAGCAACTTCCCGTTCCATGCCTCACGCTCCGCTTCCCCATGCGGGGTGGCGGTGCGTCGAAACCACTCCACCACCCCGTCATCGGTCTGATTGGCCTTCACCGCCGCCGTGAATTGTTCGGCCGTGATGCCGGCATAGTCCAGTAGCCGTTCATCCATCGGGCAGGGATAGATGTACTCCCCTTCAGTACCGGCCAATACCGCGCGGCACTTGTCGATCATCCGTGCCAGATGCACGTAGCCGGCCAACCTCGTCTTCATGCTGCGCGGAAACGTCGTACGTAAATCCATCACGCCAACAGTTTGTGGTTGCTGAAGGTCAGCGTCCGTACGAGTACGGTGCCGTTTTCATAGGAGATGATCCGCCGTGTCGCAGGAAGGTCGGACGCGCCGACACGCACATGGGTGTCCGTAAAACTCTCCACGTTGCGAAGTGTGCCGTCCTTCGGCGCGAAATAATAGACGGTGTACTTCGTGGTCAGTTGCTTCTGGTCCTGCGTCGTGCTGCTTTCCTCCACGTTGATCGTGAACGCGACATGGGGCATTTTCCGGTTGATCTGCGTGATACGGTTATCTTTGATCCGATAAAAAGACTGCATGCCGTCGCCATGGATGTCGAGGCGGCGGCCGAGCGGATGTTGGTCGCCTGCTTCCATCGTGAGACGATGTTTGCCGTCCGATTCCTCAAACTTGCGGGGCGCGCGGTGCACGGTGATCATGCCGATCTGTTCTTGGGCCCATTTTTGGATGGTTTCGTCGGGCAATTGCACCGTCACTTCACGCGGCCCTTTGACGACGACGGTGCCACTCACCAGCTGGCCGTTGGTATTGACGGTCAGGTCGGCTGAGAACCCGCGAAAGTCCGGCTGCCAGCGCGCGGTGCTTTCAAAGGCTTGCCGAAGCAGGGCGCGGGCTTGGGGGTCGTCGGCGACCGTCACTGCTGTATCGACCGGGGCAGCATGTTGCATTGGAGGCTCCTTTGTCTCGTGGTTGATCTGAAGCGGAATTATAGAGCTCTTCGTCCGATATCTACAACCGGAGGAGGGGGCCGACCACCCTGCTCTGTGTGCCGGCGCATAAGTTTTTCTCTTCCTGGCGCAGGTTTGTGTAGTACTGGCTAGGCCGAATCTGTTATAGTTTGAAGCATTTCATCCGGCGATGTGGCGGATGAGGGCATTGGGTCTCAGGCATTCCGTGAAAGGAGCGCTATGGAGCGACGAGCAGCGTCTCATACTGAAGAAGAAGAAATGAACCAACGGCGACGCTTGTTGGGTCTGGCCCGAAAGGGTGATCCCAAGGCCATCAGCAAGCTGTTCGAGCTGTATCAGGTTCGCGTGTTGAACGGCGAGATGCTGAGCAAACTCAACAAGTCGTATTACAAGGCAGCGGCTGCGCAGGAACAGAAGGCGGCCCAAGTCCCGGCCAAGGCAGCGAAAAGCGCGCAAGCTACCCACGGCAGTGCGAAGGGGAGTTCCAAGAAGCCTGCCGCGCTGGCTGCTCCGGCAACCAAAGTGAAATCCACGAAGTCCGCTGCGCCCCAAAAGCGCACCAAATAACCGGCGTCTGCGTCGACTCGGTCGGCGCAGACCAGCGCACATCCCCCTTCCTCCCTACTGAACTCCGACTCGTAATCCTCCGGCGGCCAGTTTGGCGCCGATGTCCTCAGCCAGCTTTCGCGCACCGGAGTAGACCGTCGCCTGTCCTTCATGATCGATGCGCCAGGCTAATTCAAAAGCCCGGGAGGAGTTCATGCCTGGAATATATTTGCAGAACAAGGTGATGACTTGTTGGTACGTATGGCACTCGCAATTGAAGACGATCACGCGGGCTTCCAGATCGTCACCGGTGCCTACGTCGGTCGTGTCGAGAGCTTCGGGGGTTATGACGGGAGTAAGGGTGCTCATGCGCTCGTCTCGTCGGGAGTGGAGTGTACCAGGTGAGATGGGGCTGAGCGCAACCACTCTGTGTCGGGCATCATCGCCGGAGGTATTCGTGTGGAAGATCGCGGTGCTCCCGCGTCAGACTTCGGTCCAACAAGGTGTGGTGGGTGCGAGAATCGGTGACGGGTGTCAGGTTATGTGCTTGGGCAAGACGAATCGTATAGACCTGGGCCGCGGCCGTCTTAACCAGGGCGAGGCCGTACTCGAAGCGATAGGCGTCGCCCAGCGTCAGACCGGGCTTCGCCAGTGCTTGCACCAGCGCGACCGTGCAGTGAGTAGTGGCTCGTTCCGGCTCCAGCAGGCGGAGTAACGCGGCCGGACCTGGGACCAGCATGCCGCCGATTTGCATGGCGTGGGTCAAGTCAAAGAGGCCGCGCTGAAAACGACGATCCTCTCGAAGGCCTGTGTGGAACAAGGCGCGCCATGAAGGGTCGGTGAGGTCACGGTCGATCTCTGCTACAGCGGCCGCATCCAAAGGCCCTGAGACCTGATACCCCTGTACGATTTGGCCGCCGGTAACGAGGGTCGGGTGGTCGTCGCCCATGCGGTCTTGGTACGCCGTGGTACCCATCAACGGTGTCAGCCGAAGCGCCATGTAATCCCGGAAATGGATGGAGTCGTACTGGGAGAGCAGGCGCTCCAGGGTTTCGGGAGAACAGAGGTGAAACGGGTGGAAAAGGGCGTTGCGGGTGGGGGGCGAGGTCATCGACGTGGTGTGATCAGAAGCTGATCTGTGAAATTCGATAAGGGGCTGGGGGATGTGCGGGAGCCTGTGTCCTGTCGCGGATTTTGGTCTACCAGCTATCCATGTCGATGACTTCAGTGGCATCCCACAGATTTTTCAGTTCCGCTTCGGCAATCGCCTTCTCACGATCTGCTTCCGTATCCTCACCGAATTTCCTGACTTCTGCAGTGTCTTGCCCGGCCGCGGCCGCCGGTTGTTCTTCAACAGGCTGGCGGCGGCGGCGTTTGCTGGGATCCATATTGACCGGCATCGCACAGGCCTCCTCACACTCGTCGACTAGGGGGATGCAGCTTCTCGCCCGACGACAATGTCGTCCGCAGCTTCTGTACACTGTTGACGCGGCAGAGGAGAGAAGTCAAGAGCAGAGGCGCTGTGAGGTGCCTCCTCGATCCCGGCGAGCAGGGCGACCGCCACAGTATCCGCATAACGTCGACCTCGAGCGGCGAGGCGCACGACATGGCCGTTGCGCTCCAGGAGACGGTCGGCCGCCAACCGGTCAATGGTGCCTGCGAGTCCACGGAAGGACAAGGCATTGATCTCATTCAATGCCACACCTTCCGTGAGGCGAAGCCCGAAGATCAGGCGATCGCACGCCTGGTGGGCGCGACTGAGTTGTTCGGATTCCGACACCGGAAGCCGGCCGTTCTGGAGGGAGGAATGGTACGCCGCCAGGTTGCTCACATTCCCGAATCGTCGACCGCCCACAGACGATTGGGCGCTCGGGCCCAGTCCCAGATAGTGCCCGCCGGTCCAGTGCAGTCGGTTGTGTCGACTGGCAAAACCGGGGCGGCAATAGTTCGAAATCTCGTAGCGTCGATAACCGGCTCCGGCGAGGGTCGTCTCGGCAAGATCTTCCAGCTCATTTTGAAGCGACTCGTCCGGGGCGGGGATCCTCCCTCGCAGGATGGCTGTCTGCAGAGCCGTGCCGTCCTCTACCGTCAGAGCATAGCACGACAGGTGAGTGGGATTGAGGGCCAGGATCTCCTGTAGCGAGTTGTTCCAACTCGCCACCGTCTGCCCCGGCAAGCCGTACATCAGATCGAGATTGATATTCTCGAAGCCGGCTTCGCGCGCGGTGGTCAGGACCTGCCTGGTATTGAGCGGGGAGCCAGGGCGTCCGACCCGATCCAGTTCGCTCTGGTTCATGGATTCGGCCCCCAGGCTGAGACGGGTGAAGCCGCTGCTTCGGAGTTCACGCAGACTCTCTGATGTCACTGATCCCGGGTGTGCCTCGACAGTCACTTCGGCATCCGATTCGAGGCCAAAGGCCTCTCGGGCCGCAGAGAGGATCCGTGTCAGGTGATCCGCGTCCAGAGTGGTCGGCGTTCCGCCGCCGAAATAGATTGAGCCTAATGGACGAGGATCGAGGGGGGAATCCTCGGCGTAGAGACGCACTTCTGTCAGCAATGAGGCGACGAATTCCACCGCGGCGTGTGGGTGGTGAATTTCGAGATAAAAGGCGCAGAAGTGACAGCGCTGATGACAGAACGGCACATGAATATAGAGACCCTGATCAGTCGTCTGCCGCATGGTCGCTGGTTCTTTTAAGAAGCCGAGGAAAAATCACGTACCATGGCCACCTCGATCTCGTCGGTCGGCGAAATTCCCCGGTTTCGAACATGGGATTTCCAGGCCGGATAGTCCCGCAGCGTATCAAAGAGGTTTTTAATCAACACCGGCTTGATCTGCGTCTCCCATTCCCTAAGCCATGCCCGTTCATCGTGCGGGCCGTCGTAGTCGTCGGGAAATTGTGCTTCAAGGCTGATGCGAAACACGAACGATTTATCTTCTGACCACATCTGTTGGCTCCCATCGGCTGGTAATTGCGAAGTGAAACGGACCTTACTTATAATGCGTGACATCCCAAGGAGTACAACCCCATGCCCATCTTCGAATACGTCTGTCAGGAATGCAACCATCGCTTTGAGCTTCTCGTGCAGGGAAGCACCGTGCCCGCCTGTCCCTCCTGTAACGCGACGTCGTTACACAAGCAGTTTTCAGCCTTTGGCGTCGGGGCGACCGGAGGGTGGCCGGTCACGTCCAATTCCGGTGGCGGGTGCGGGTCCTGTGGCGATCCACGTGGTCCCGGCGCCTGTTCGATGAATTGAACAGGATATGGGGCGCCTAATGGAACAGGCCGAAGACCAGATGCGTCGTGCGATCGGGACGTTGTTGCAATCGGACCCCCTGATTAAATTACTGCAGGAGGTACGGCTCGGGCGGATGAAGGCGACCGACCCGGGGCTGCGCGCCGTGACCGAGTCATGGATGGCGGTCTACTCCCAGGTGTTACAGTCTCACCAGGTATCGGCAGACCTCTTGCCTCGACTGGATCCGACCCCTCGACTTCAGGTGTTGGTCGATGCCGGGGTGTTGTCCTGGGACCATCCGGGAACCGCACAGCTTCGCGAGTTATTTCAGCGCCTGTCGGCCCCCGTCGCCTGATAGTTATGAACCGCTGCATCCTGCGGATGTTCCTTGCCACGGCCCTGCTCGTGCCGGCCTGCCTTCTGCCGGCGACAGTGCGGGCTGATGGAATATCCGGTGTGCAGCCGTTGCATCGCGAATTTTCCGCCGCGCTCGCCTCCCTTCCCGCCCAAAGTCACCAGCTCCTTGAGTCCGAATCGATCGAACGCTTTCTCACTGCGTTGGATGGGCATTCACCGGACTGGGCCGCGGTATACGGTCAAGGACACCATGATCCCGGCCACGATGAACGACTCTTTTCCTTAAACCGTGAGCGTGATGCGAATCGGACAGGCAACGGCGCCCTTCAGTGGGTGGTGGCTTTTGCCTGGCTCGGGGAACTGTCGCGTTTTGATGAGGAAGAAGGCGGCTTTCGCGTGGCCCTGGGGCCGAAGTTCACTCGGACCAGTTGGGGCGCGGTGCGGTTCAAGCATGAAGACCTCCCGGCCACCCTGATTGCGTTGGCGGGTGACGAGACGGCGCATCTGAGGACGAGGCTTCAGCAGGGGGAACGGATCGACATCGAGGTGTTGATGGCGGGACGGCTGATCGAAGAAGAGTCGTTGGTCTATGACTTTTCGCACGAGGTGGAGGGGCAGGGGATCATTATGCCGGTGGTGCGCGTCGACGCCGTGGCGTTTTTGTTACGGGAGAACCCAACCTCACGGCCGTGAGGAGGCTTCAGGGATGCAGCGGTGCCATGGTCACGGCATCTGCTTCAGGTGAGGATAGGCCTGGTGCAGACAGGTTTCGCACACGGCTTCCTTGACGGTTGAGCGCGCCTGACGGCGGAGATAATCTTCAATCCGCTGCCAGTAGGATCCGTCGCTTTTTACCCGTTTGCACTTGGCACAAATGTGAATGGTGCCATGGCGCGTGGTGATGTGTTCGAACGCACGGTCGAGCTCCTTCGTTCGTTCGAGCAGCTCCTGTTCACGAAGCTTTCTCGCATCAATCTCTTGTTTGAGGCTGAGCGCGGTGGCGACACGCGCCAGTAACTCGGCAGGAATGACGGGCTTGCGAATGTAATCGGTGGCGCCTGCCGTATAGGCCGACTGAATATCCTCGGCTGTCGTGTGCGCGGTGGTGATGATGATGGGCAGGGCCTGAAGCTGCTCCTCCAGCCGGATTTGTTGACAGGCTTCCAATCCGGTCATCTCCGGCATCTCAATGTCCATCAGCACGAGATCAATCGCGGTCGCTGGTTTTCCCCGCTGTCCGATCCCCAACAACTGTAGACCCTCGCGGGCGCTGCCGACCGGCAGGAGCGGCCCAAATCCGGCGCTCTGCAGAATCGTCTGAAGCAGATCCCGTTCTTCTTGAAAATCGTCGATGATCAGAATGCTCATGGTGTCTGGTGGCTCCTTGGCGCCGTCAGGAACAGGGTTGTCTACGCCGCCTGCTCAGTCCGAGCGAGGATCAGGGCCAGCTCGGTGATGGCCTGCTGGACCGAGGTGAGGTCGCGCGCCTGAGCGGCCGACTCGAGATGTGCGCCGGCCAGACCGATCTCCGGAAATCCATAGGATCCGGCCAGGCCCTTGATCTGGTGGCCCATGGTTTGGAGGCTCTTATAGTCCCCCTGGTCGACGGCGTCGCGCATCTTCTTCACGTCCTGGCGGCGATGGTCGAGGAAGATCGGGCGTTGTCGCTGAATGGCTTTCTCGATGCGAGCGGTGATGTCCGTTCGCGAGGGAGCCTCCCGCGCCATGTCAGGTGACGTCTTGGCGGCAGAATAGGTGCGTAACGTGTCGAACAGCTGTTGTTTCGTCAGGGGCTTCGACAGCAGCTCCGTGCAACCGGCCGACCGGCTCTGCTCCTGCGCGTCGTCGAATGAGTGAGCAGTCAATGCCAGGATCGGGACCGGCGCCCGCTGCTGAGAGGCCTCCCAGTCGCGAATGCGGCGCGTTGCGGTGAATCCGTCCATGACGGGCATATGCTGATCGATGAGAACCAGATCGAAGGGACGAGCCGTAAAGGCCGCCACAGCCTGCGCTCCATCCGACACCGCCTCGACTTGGTACGGCGTGTCGCGAAGATAACACTGAAGCAACAGGTGTGACTCGACGGAGTCGTCCGCCAGCAGGACGCGAAATGTGCTTCCCTGCGTGGCTGTCGTGGATTGAGAGAGAGAGACTGTCATGTCCGTCCTCGGGCTCACTAGCAGTATAGCGGCTGAGGTCTGCGGTACCTAGAATCTCCTCAAATTGTGACAGGCCCTGAACGAGTTGGTGAGATGGGGGATGGTCACGCGGGAGCGGAGCAGGACTGTTCTGCTGCGCGGGGCGAGGCAGTCGTCTCATCACGAAACCGTCGGCCATCAATAGCTATCGCGCGCACAGCGAAAACCGGTTCCAGAAGGGCGGCTGTCCATCGTGCCCCAGTCTCGATCGGTGGTGCGGAGACTGATGGCCGGCTTGAGCCAGGACCCGCCACGCATCGCTTTGATGGCTCCGCGCTCCGGTCCCTGCGGGTTGGTCAGGGATGCCGACCGGTAGTGGTTGGGGTTGTACCAGTCTTGTACCCATTCGGCTGCATTGCCCGCCATATCCATGGCTCCGTAAGGACTGACGCCGGCCGGAAAGCTGCCCACCGGCAGGGTTAAAATCTCGCCCCTCACGCCCTTCTCCTTGGAAATGGCCGCGCCAAGCCCTTTGATCCAAAAGGCTTCCCATTGGGTGCTATCGGCGAATTGGACTGTTTTTTGCGCCCAATAGCTGGCGCTGTTGGCGTGATCGAAGTTCCACTCGTTGCCCCAGGGGTAGATCCGCCGGTCGGTTCCCCGCGCGGCCTTTTCCCATTCTGCCTCCGTCGGCAACCGTTTGCCGGCCCAGCGGCAGAAGGCCACGGCATCCAGCCAGCTGACATTGACCACCGGATGTTGTTCGATCCCGGGCAGGGGACTGTTGTGGTCCCAGAGGGTGAGGGCAGGGGCGGCATTGGCAGGGGCTTGGTAGCCGGTCTCCTGCACGAAGCGAGCGTAGAGCGCATTGGTTACTTCATATCGATCGATCCAAAAGGCGCCCAGGTGGACCAGGCGCAGCGGTTGCTCGTCCGGTAGCCCGCCTTCTTCGGAGGAAGCGCCCATCGTGAATTCACCGGCGGGAACCAGCACCATGTCGTCTGGCGCGCGCTCCGCCGAAGCCGATTCCTGATGGGCAAGGAGAAGGAGGCCGAGGATGACGCAGAGCGCCAGGCGCTGAACTGTGTGGCGCATGATCATGGTTTGACCAGTTTGCAGGCCTTGGCGATGCCGTCCCGGTATGCCATCCAGAGCGTAAGCCCTTGTGAGACACAGGCAAGGACGGCATTCTGTTGCCGCCTGGTTTCAGCGTAGCCGACCACCATGGCGTAGGCATCCTGGCGGTGGCCTGCCTCCACCTTTTGATGCGCACGGATGAGATCCATGGATTGCCGTGCGATCTTGTGGTGTCGAATGAGGGGATGGGCGTCGATATAGGCTTCAATCTCCGCCTCGCTTTTCGGCTTCGACGGCTCCTGAATTTCCTGGCGATCTTTGATGCTGCCTTCGACAAATACGGCGAGCGCGGCGGCACCGACCACCCAGTCTCGGCTGGCCGTGACCTTCTCCAGCCACCGCCTGTAGCGGGCGCTGGCGGGGAGCAGTCTGGCGGTTCGGAACAGCTCGGGGGTGAACCCGAGGCCCTGCATCATTTCGTTGAAGAGTTCCGGGTGAGACCGGCCGAACGAGAGACCGCCGGTATCTTCTTCGTAAATATTTTCGGCCAACATGCGGCGTACGTCGGGGGGCGGATTCTGGCCATGGACGCGGGCGAGCAGCACGGGGAAGTCTCGTACATAGACAAGAAACTCTTGCTGGTAGTGGAGTTTCAGCTGCGCCTTGGAGATCCCGGGCCCCATAATGATCGGCCAGGCCCAGTGGTGCTTACGATCCATGATGGACAGCAGGCGCTCAAGAAATTGTGCGCGGCTCAGTCGTTTCTGTGTCATGCCTTGCCTTCCTTCTTTCTCGCTGGCTACAATCAGACCCGATCAGATGAACCCGATTACCATTCAGAATTCAGACGACATTCTCAATTTCCTCGTCGAGGTCTCCTTGCGGGGCAAAGGGTTCACGACCGATTGCCTGCTGGACTATGTGCTCGATGAAGGATTCACCGAACCGATCTATCTCAATGCCTCCGGCGAAGACCCGGACGCGTTCTACAAAAATGAGCCGCAAGCCTGGGCGATCTATCAGATTCGCGAATGGAAGCGCGTCCTGACGGTGTCCGGAGGCCCCGGGAAGGAACGGCGGGTGCAGATCACCGAGACCCCCTAGGTCGGCTCCCTGAATGAGATGCCGCGGGTTCGATTCGAGACCGCCTGCTCCTCGGCGTACGATCTTGGTGCGGAAACGAACCGCTCGAACGCTGACACCCACTCGTCTACGTATCTGTGAGTGTATTGACCATCCGAGTGAATTGCAACGAATCACGTACTTCGCAGCCTGGGAAGCCGGTTCACACCTCGCCCGACCCAGTGGTTGCGCGGAACCGACCACCGGGAGGCCCACTGTGACGCCACGACAGCAACCTGAGAGTGCCGGCACCTTCGTTACGCTGTGTGAATCAGGTGATGTGGGTGAACTGGCGCTGATCAGAAGTCTGCTCGATGGAAATAGGATTCCCTACGCCGTCCAGCATGAGCACGTCGGCGCGTTGTACCCTGGCGTCGCTCTGTTAGGAAGTCGGGTGATGGTCGACTCACGGGACAGGCAGCGGGCCGAGATTCTGCTCAGTCGTTTGGCGCTTCAGGTGCGGGAGGCAACTGGCGAGCCTGGATGATAGCTGGCTCGAGGGGCGAGGCAGTACGTTACGGGTGCCCCTTGGGCTTGACCGGCTCAGGATTGGTCGGGATAGGCAGCCGGACATCGGACCCCGAGAAATGCCCGCCGATCAATTTTCCTTCTTCAAAGTACAGATAGCGGTGTTTGACGACCGCCGGACTTTCCCAATCTTCGAATATCCACTCTTCCCGTCGTAAGCCGTCCTTGGTGTGCGTGACGTTCATCGTGTTCGGGGATCCCCACGAATCCAGCACCTGCTTACGGTCCATGCCGACCATCACGCGGTGACTTTCGATGTGCTTGGAGAAATCCGGGTCCAGCCAGCCGGGAACAAATCGAAAGGCAATGAGAGCCACCACGAATAGCACCAGGAACGAGTTGATAATCAACCGGACCGGCCGTTGCCGGATAAATGGCGTCGGTTCCTCCGCCGGGGGGAGGGTCGAAACGGGACTGGCCGAGGTCGTGTGATCGGTCACGGGGATCCTTCCGGTAACGAATGGGCGCGTTTCCAACTGCTCTTGCATGCTAAACAATCGTTTTTCGGTCCGTCAAGGGATGGAATGGGGCGCCGACAGTGTCTTTTCGCCGTGAGGACCGATTTTGACCTGCTATGCTTAGTGGAGGAATGTGAGGATGGCGATGGCAGGACAGGGCGGGAGATGGCGGGAAGGCCTGTTGTGGGCGATCCTCTTGGGGGGGTGGCTCGTGACCGGTGAGGGAAGTCCTGTGGAAGCGGGACCGCTCTACGTGTATACGGACACCCAGGGGCAGCCGGTCCTGACCGACAATCTTGAGCAGGTGCCCGCCGCATACCGGGGGCGGGTGCGAACCATGACCGGTCCTGATGCGTCGGCGGCGCCGGCACCTGAACCGGTTGCAGCGGGGTCCGTCGCTCCCCACCCGGCGTCGAAGGGGGTCATCGGAGACCTGCTCCACGCGGTGGCTGAAAAACTGGGGACGCGAGCCATCAAGGGGCTCACGCCGTATCAGACGGCAGTGGCGATTGTGGCAGGCGCTGCCGCCGTGGTCCTCCTCCTGATGATATTTCTCAGCGCAAACCCCGCGATCAGAATCCTCTGCAAGTTCCTCCTTGTACTCGTCGCGGGCGCCGCGCTCTATCATGTGGTGGCGTTTGAGACGCCGACGCTGGAGGCCGTTGCCGGACCTCCTCAGCAAGGTTCAGGGCAAGCGGTGGAGAATGTGTTGGGGCGGCTGAGGAGCCAAACCGAGCGGAATTACCGCGCACAGGACGAACGGACAGCCCGCCAAATCGAACCAGCCGAACCACCAACGCCCTGACGGTGGTTAGTCCGCATACGTCGGCATCGGAATCTTTTTTGCCGCCGGAGCGGGCGGAGGCTGTTGTGCGAAGGCCCGGGAGTAGGGATTCAGGACCGGTTCGTGGGTGTTACGCTGGCGGAGTTTCACGAGCGGCAGACTTTGGGTGCTGATTTCGAGGCGGTCGATCGGGGCTTTCAGCGTGAGTGGATCGGGCAAGCCCTGGAGCGCGAACATCTGAAACGCGAGTGACCAATCGAGTGTGTCCTTCCCCTTCTCCCGGACGATAAACCTCGCCTCAGCCGACGGCTTGCCGGAAAAAAACAACAACATGATATTCGAACGGAAGACCGGCGCCGCCGCGTCGTCGGACGGTTTAAATTCAGGAACGAGCTGCGGGATTTTGCTCAAGGCGACCGGTGGGGTGAACTCGATATCCACGAGCCGGACGAACAGGGGCCGTTGCTCGCTATGGTCGTTCGGATCGAAGGTGTAGCTGAACGAGTAGCGAACGTCCACTCCGTCGCGTTTAAACGTGTAGACATCTTCGCCGTTCTCCGGCGAGGCGACTTTTTTGAAGTACTGCTCCCAATCGGCGATGGGGTAATAGGTAAAGACGCGCAGGGCCGATTTGCGGTCACGCACCGCCTGCGGCAGCCCGAGTTTTTCGTGGAGCTGGGTTTGTGTCAGCCCTAGATAGCCGTCGTCAAAATACGGTTCTGCCCAGGTCGGGCTAGCCCCGAATCCTATGACAGAGATGCAGAAGAAGGAGAGCAACAACAGGCGAGTGACTGTCTGAAACGCCATAGGATGTACACTCAGGCTCGAGCCAGACAATGCTCGGCATCCTATCGGCCAGGGTAGGCAATGTCAAGGCACGGCGTCGGTCATGGCTTGCTGAAAAAAGTCGGTTCCCGATATGATGCCCGCTCCATCGCGAGTCCCGGTCGTCCGTGGCGCCTGCCCGACGTTCGGAGACAGAAAGACATAGGTAGTCATGCCGGTACATGAAGTAGAAGCCCTGCTCCGGGAGCAAATCTTGATCCTCGATGGTGCCATGGGCACCATGATCCAACGGTACAAGCTGGACGAAGCCGCGTTTCGCGGGACACGATTTCAGCAGTGGGACAAGGACCTCAAGGGGCACAACGACCTCCTCAACGTCACGCAACCGGCGGTGATCGAGGCGATCCATCGCCAGTATCTTGAAGCCGGCGCGGACATCATCGAAACCAATACCTTCAATTCCCAGTCCGTGTCACTCGCCGACTACGGGATGGACGCGCTGGGCTACGAGCTCTCGAAAGCCGGGGCGGAGTGTGCGCGGCGGGCCGTCGCTGCAGTCACTGCGGCGCAGCCTGCTCGGCGCTGTTTCGTCGCCGGTGCCATCGGCCCGACCACGAAGACGTCCTCAATCTCGACCGATTCGAACGATGCCGCAGCCCGCGGCACGACGTTTCCTGAATTAGTGGAGGCCTATACCGAACAAATCCGCGGCCTGTTGGACGGCGGCGTCGATCTGCTGCTGGTCGAGACGATTTTCGATACGCTCAACGCCAAGGCGGCGTTTTTTGGGATTCAGCAACTGTTTGCCGAAGGCGCCAGGCAGGTGCCGATCATGGCGTCGGTCACCTTCATTCAGGCCGGCAGCAATCGAGGATTTTCCGGCCAAACCGTCGAGGGGTTCTGGAATTCCATTTCCCATGTGCCGCTCCTGAGTGTCGGGATGAATTGCGCGCTGGGGCCGAAGGAAATGCGGCCGCTGATCGAGGAGTTGTCGCAGCTCGCGCCCATTTATGTGAGCAGTCACCCGAATGCGGGCTTGCCCAACCCACTGTTGCCGACGGGGTTTCCCGAAACTCCGGAATCGTTGGCTCCGCAGTTGCGCGAATGGGCGCAAAACGGGTGGCTCAATATTGTGGGCGGCTGTTGCGGTACGACGCCAGACCACATTCGCAGCATTGCGGACGCGGTGCGCGGCGTCTCACCCAGACGGCCGGGCAGGGTGGAGCCGTATTTGCGACTCAGCGGCCTGGAGGCGCTGACGGTCCGGCCTGAATCCAATTTCGTCAATGTCGGCGAGCGGACCAACATCACCGGGTCTCCGGCATTTTCCAAACTCATTCTGGCAGGGGATTACGATAAGGCCCTGACGGTGGCGCGTCAGCAGGTCGAGGGTGGGGCGCAGGTCATCGATATCAATATGGACGAAGGCATGCTGGACTCCAAAGCGGCCATGCAGAAGTTTTTGCGCCTGCTTGCCGCGGAGTCTGATATCGCGCGCGTGCCCATCATGGTGGATAGTTCCAAGTGGGAGGTCATCGAAGAAGGCCTTCGCAACATGCAAGGGAAGGGGATCGTCAATTCCATCAGCCTCAAGGAAGGGGAGGCCAAGTTTCTGGAACAGGCCCGCCTTATCCGCCGGTATGGCGCGGCGATGGTGGTGATGGCGTTCGACGAGCGGGGACAGGCCGATTCGCTGCCCAGACGGATCGAGATTTGCGAACGCTCGTACCGCCTCCTGACTACGCAGGTCGGCGTGCCGCCACAGGACATCATTTTTGATCCGAACATCCTTACGGTGGCGACCGGACTGGAGGAGCACAACAACTACGCCGTCGATTTCATCGAGGCGACCCGTTGGATCAAGCAGCATCTCCCCCTGGCCAAGGTGAGCGGCGGGGTCAGTAATATTTCATTCTCGTTTCGCGGCAACAATGTCGTGCGCGAAGCGATGCATGCGGCGTTTCTCTACCATGCCATTCAGGCCGGGCTCGATATGGGCATCGTCAATGCCGGGCAACTGGCCGTGTATGAGGAGATTCCCAAAGATCTGCTGGCCCTGGTGGAGGACGTCCTGCTGAATCGCCGGCCGGATGCAACGGAACGGCTGGTGGCCTTCGCCGAAACGGTCAAGCAAAAGGGCAAGGCGGCGGTGAAAGACGACGAGTGGCGTTCAAGGCCGGTTGAAGAACGGTTGGCTCACGCGCTGGTCAAGGGACTCACGGACTTTATCGATCAGGATGTGGAGGAGGCCCGGCAGAAATCAGCCCGCCCGCTTGATGTGATCGAGGGGCCGTTGATGGCGGGGATGAATATCGTCGGTGATCTGTTCGGATCAGGAAAGATGTTCTTGCCGCAGGTCGTGAAGAGCGCGCGGGTGATGAAAAAAGCCGTCGCTTACCTCATGCCGTTCATGGAAGCCGAGAAGCAGCGTTTGGGCACCTCCCGCGCGAACGGCAAGGTGTTGCTCGCGACGGTGAAAGGGGATGTGCATGACATCGGCAAGAACATCGTCGGGGTGGTGTTGGGTTGTAACAATTACGAGGTGATCGATTTAGGGGTGATGGTCGCCTGCGAGACCATTCTTGCGACCGCACGAGAGCAGCAAGTGGATGTGATCGGTCTCAGCGGCTTGATCACGCCCTCATTGGATGAAATGGTGCACGTGGCCAAGGAGATGACGCGGCAAGGGTTTACGGTACCTCTGCTTATCGGCGGCGCCACGACCAGCAAAGCCCATACGGCCGTAAAGATCGCTCCGTCCTATAGGAACGCGACGGTGCACGTCCTCGACGCGTCCCGCGCGGTCGGTGTCGTGGGGAGTTTGATCAACGTGCAGCAACGGGTGGAGTTTTCCGCGTCGGTTCGCGCCGACTATGACCGGATACGCCAGGCGCACCAGGAAAGAGGATCCAAGGCGCTCATCAGTCTGGAAGCCGCGCGATCGCATCGGCTGCCGACCGACTGGGCTGCGGCGGATCTTCCCGTCCCGGCATTCACCGGGGTGCGCCGAATCGATCGCATGTCTCTCCGGGAGCTGGTGCCCTTTATCGACTGGACCCCGTTCTTTCATACCTGGGAGTTACGTGGGCGGTACCCTGGCATTTTGGAGGATCCCACCGTCGGCACCAAGGCCAAGGAGCTCCTTGCGGATGCCGAGTCTCTGCTGGAGGACATCATTCGCGGCGACCTGCTGACGGCTCGCGGCGTGTATGGGTTCTTCCCGGCGAATAGTGTCGGCGACGACATCGAGCTCTACCGGACCCCTGACCGGCGCGAGGTGGTCAGCACGCTCCACACGCTTCGGCAACAGATGGAAAAGCCTGCGGACCAGTTCAATCTGGCGCTGGCCGACTATGTTGCGCCAAAGGACGCTGGTCGGACGGACTACGTCGGCGCCTTCGTCGTGACGGCAGGCATCGGCGTTGAAGCGATGTGCGCGAAGTTTGAGAAGGACCATGACGACTACAACTCCATCATGGTCAAGGCGTTGGCGGACCGGTTGGCTGAAGCGTTCGCAGAATGGTTACACAAACAGGTTCGGTCTGATTGGGGATACGGAAAGTCGGAATCGCTGACGAATGAGGACATGATCCGCGAGCGCTACCGGGGTATTCGTCCTGCGCCCGGATATCCGGCCTGTCCGGATCACACCGAGAAGCGGATTCTGTTTGACCTCTTGCAGGCGGAATCACAATCGGGAGTGACCCTGACCGAGTCCTACGCCATGTTGCCGGCGGCCGCGGTGAGCGGCCTGTATTTTGCTCATCCACAGGCCAAGTATTTCGCCGTGGGCAAAATCAACCGCGACCAGGTCGAGGACTATGCCAAGCGGAAGAAGCTTCCTGTGGGTGAGGTGGAGCGGTGGTTGGCGCCGAATCTCAACTACGATGCGTAGTTACGAAGAGCTGATGGCGGAGAGCCTCTGACGGACAGAAGGGCGAGGAAGGCTCCGGCCTCTGGGCTATAGGCCATCAGCCATAGGCTCTCATCTTCCAATCAGTTTTTGACGGCTTCGAGCGGGGAGGAGATCGTCGGAGACAGGGGGCTGCCGGCGGTGACACTCGCGAGCGCCGTCTTGATCCACTGATACCGTTCTTCCGCCCAGGCATTGAACTCTTCTGAATTGTCGAACACCAGTTCCCAGGCTTTGGCGGCATCCAGCAGCAAGAGCTGATGCGGCTGATTCTGGCCCGGGACATACACGACTAAGACGGCGGATTTCCCGGTCAGGCTGATGTCCGTGAACACGTGGATCATAGCTGGCTGCGGCATGAGTATGTCGCGCATCGCAGCGGCGACGAGCGGTTGATAGAGGCGGTGGAGCAAGTTCGTCGTGTCCTCATAGGGGCACGCGGTTCGCAGCAGCCGCGGGTTGGGGCGGTCCCCGAAGAGATTGTCGGTGAGGTAGGTCGCGGCCTCCCAGGTCGGCATCATGCCGGATGAGGCGAGGTTCTCGCACAGATAGGCGATCCAGTTTCGTGATGCGCGGCTCATCGGGCTTCCCCCTGGTCCTGGATCATCGAACGCTGCCGGGAGGTGGAGAGCCAGCTCGGATCGGCAAATTGGTCATAGATGCGCTGGACGTCGGACATGGAGTCGAAAAAGATGTCGAGCAGATCGGGGTCGAAATGTTTGCCCCGTTCTTTCAGCATGAGTTCCTTTGCATGATCGAAGTCATAGGCCGGCTTGTACACCCGCTGTGTCGTGATGGCGTCGAAGTTATCGGCGATGGCGGTAATTCGTCCCTCCAGCGGAATCTCCTCCCCCTTCAGCCCTCGTGGGTATCCGGTGCCGTCGTACCGTTCATGGTGGGTCCAGGCGATGATGGCGGCGACCTTCAGCAGTTCCGAGTCGGAGCCGGCCAGAATTCTGTAGCCGATTTCCGTGTGCTGGGTGATGACTTTGAACTCTTCCGGGGTGAACTTGCCGGGCTTCAGCAACACATGATCCGGCGTGCCGATCTTACCGATGTCGTGCATGGGGCTCGCGGTGCGGATGAGATCGCAGCGTTCAGGCGACAACCCGTACCGGCGCGCGAGCAATTCACAGTAATGACTCATCCGTTGAATGTGTTGGGCCGTCGAGCTGTCTCGGAATTCGGCGGCAATCGCCAACCGTTGAATCGTTTCTTCGCGTGAGAGGCGGAGCTCCTTTTCGCTGCGCTCCAGCCATTCGAGGGCCTGTTGCAGGGCGATCGTCCTGGTCCGGACGACCTCTTCAAGATTTTCCCGGTGCATGGAGTTTTCGATCTCCAGCTTCCGCCGCCGCAGGGCGTTCGCCACGTTGATCAGGACTTCGTTCGCCTCAAAGGGCTTAATGATGTACCCGAAGGCGCCCATATCCAGCGCCGCGTTCGCGAGCACGGGGCTGTCGAGTCCGGTAATCATGATGACGGCGGTGGTGGGATACTGGGTGAGGATGTGGCGAATGAGGTCCATGCCCGACTCGCCGGGCATGTTCACGTCGCACAGCACCATGGCAAAGGAACCGCTCTCCATCCGTTGTCTGGCTTCGCGCGCCTCGCCGGCTAGGGTCACCTGGTAGCCGTGGGGTTGAAGCAGATAACCCAGCAGGCGACGAATGGGTTCTTCGTCGTCGACAATGAGAATGTTGCGGTTTTCGAGAATCGACTGCTGGGTGGCCACTTCACTCACGCTCGGAATGCTCATAGACCTGGCTCGCTGGTTGAGGTAATCGAGAGACGTTCCTGAGGGTGTCTCAGGGATAGCGTCTATATCGGCTATCGGGTCCTAACTCTGAAGTGCGCGGGAGCACGCGTAAATTCTGCATCTTCCGTGCCATCGTACCGTCCACCACAGGCTGCGCCCAGAATGCATAGGAGTCCGACAGGGCAGCTTTCTGCTTCACACCTGCACCACAATATTACAGACGCTGTACCAAGAGGTGTGACGGTGCCGTCAACTCTGACGTCGGCCGCTGTGGGACGGAAACGATCCTGTTCCTTCACGACACATGAGAGTGGATTATACAGAGGCACTTGGTGAACGCCAGCCGAAACGCAGTTTGTGAACATCGCCTGCATCTCGCATCATCCCCCACGACCTGCATTTGCTCTTTGTGGGCCCCTTCACTATAATCCGCTCCTTTAGATCGGCAGGCGATGAAGGAGCAGAACTGAATGGCTAGCGGGGCAGGGTTGGGGCGTATCGATGGACGACGGCGGGATCAAATTCGGCCCGTGAAGGTCACGCGCAATTTTACGAAACATGCCGAAGGCTCAGTCCTGATCGAGATGGGGGACACCAAGGTCATCTGCACCGCCTCGGTCGAGGAAAAGGTTCCCCCGTTTCTCAAGGGGAAAGGGACCGGCTGGGTGACCGCCGAATATGCCATGCTGCCGCGGGCCACGCACGATCGGTCACCTCGCGAATCGGTGAAGGGCAAGCAAGGTGGGCGGACGCTGGAGATTCAACGCCTGGTCGGTCGGGCGCTGCGCGCCGTGATCGACACGAGCCGGTTGGGAGAGCGGACCATTTGGATCGATTGCGATGTCATCCAGGCCGACGGGGGGACTCGCACGGCGTCCATCACCGGAGCGTTCATCGCCCTCGCGGATGCTGTGTCTGTGCTCAAACGGCGCGAACTGATCAAGGTCAATCCATTGACCGACTACCTGGCCGCCATCAGTATCGGTAAGGTCGGTGGTCATGTGATGGTGGATTTGGCCTACGAGGAAGACTCGCACGCTGAAGTGGACTTGAACTTGGTGATGACCGGCGCCGGGCAGTACGTCGAAGTACAGGGGACGGCTGAAAAAACGCCGTTCAACAAGAAAGATATGGACGAATTCCTCGACCTTGGGTGGGGAGCCATCCGTGAGCTGGTGGACCTGCAGAAGTCGCTGATCGGTGCGTTGAGTTAAGCATGCACATTGTGTTGGCAACCAGGAATCAACACAAGAAGCAGGAACTGATCGACCTGCTGCGTGGTCTGGACATCACGATTCGAACGCTCGATGATTTTCCTGAGGCCCCGGAGGTCGTGGAGGACGGTGACACCTGCGAAGCCAACGCCATGAAGAAGGCCGTGGAGATAGCGCAGTACACGGGGCTCACGGCGGTGGCTGATGATACCGGGCTGGAAGTTGATGCCTTGGGCGGCCGCCCTGGCGTCTTCGCCGCCCGCTACGCAGGCGAACAGGCCACCTATGAGGACAATTGCCGTAAGTTATTGCAGGAACTCCAGGGTGTTCCCGCCGGACGGCGTAGTGGCCGTTTCGTGACCGTCGCGGCCATTGCGACGCCGGAAGGGAGACGGTTGTCGGTCAAAGGCGTGTTGGAAGGCATGATTGCCGAACAGCCGACCGGTTCCCATGGATTCGGGTATGATCCGGTGTTTGTGCTCCCGGAATACGGTCGAACCCTGGCGCAGTTGTCGCCGGAGGTCAAAAATCAAATCAGCCATCGTGCCCGCGCCTTCACCCAGGCAAGGACATTGTTGCAACAGGTGATGGCTGAACAACACTCAGTCGGGGCGTAGCGCAGCTCGGTAGCGCGCCTGCTTTGGGAGCAGGATGTCGGAGGTTCAAATCCTCTCGCCCCGACCAAACACCTTCCATATCGTCGTTCATCTTTGGCCAGACCTTTCTGGCGCCGATCGCACCCGTGGTGCGGACCTGACGTTGGGCCACGCAGGGTAGGGCGCGGGGAGGTGCGACCGGCCGGCCTGTGGCTTTGATGGGGGGAGCAGCCCCCTCTCACTCCTCTGAATGTTCCTCCTGCCTGTGAGCAATGTTTCTGTGGAGGCCCTCTCATTCGGATCAGTGGCCCCCGTGACAATGTTCGGATCTCCCGCATCGAATTGGTGTGACGATGAAACGGGTCCGTGAGAGTGGCTCTCGTTCGTGACGGGCGCGTGTTTCTTGACTAATCAATTATTCTTGATGTATGATGACGCATGATCACGTTACGTAGCAAAAACCTCGAGCAGGCCGCAAACCTCTTTCATGCGCTGTCTGATGGAACGCGCTTGCGCATTCTGCAGCAGCTCCAGGGAGGAGAACATTGCGTCTGTGATCTCACCGATGCATTCCAGACCGGACAATCCCGACTCTCCTTCCATTTGAAAGTCTTGAAGGAGGCGGGGTTGGTGCTCGATCGACGTGACGGGCGCTGGATGTACTACTCGCTGAACCCGGAGGGACTGAACTTGTTAGAAGAGTTTCTGAGGCTACTCAGAACGGTTTCAAAGGCACCCGGGCGGTCGACCTGCTGCGGGTGATTTTTTTTGCTCAAACATATCAATCTGTCTTGATGAAAGGTGATGCCATGAAGGATGAGAAGGTGCTCAAGCAGGTCATTCAGGCCGAATACGGCCAAGCGGCTCGTCGGGCCAAACAGGGGAAAGCCTCCTGCTGTGGATCCGGTAGCATTCTGGAGGACGGCAAGCTCGATCCCATTACCCAAAACCTCTATGACACGGAAGAGACCGTCGGGCTCCCATCCGAAGCCCTGATGGCGTCTTTCGGATGCGGAAACCCGACGGCCTTGGCCACGATACAG
Organism: Nitrospira defluvii; assembly: GCF_905220995.1. Lineage (NCBI taxonomy): Bacteria > Pseudomonadati > Nitrospirota > Nitrospiria > Nitrospirales > Nitrospiraceae > Nitrospira > Nitrospira defluvii. The sequence continues at coordinate 83,551 of NZ_CAJNBJ010000002.1, read as the reverse complement.
CCAGGTGAAACGGTGTTGGATCTCGGATCAGGGGGCGGGATCGACGTGTTCCTATCGGCGCGCAGAGTAGGACCAACCGGCAAGGTGTATGGGCTGGATATGACCGACGACATGCTCGCCTTGGCACGGGAGAATCAACGTAAGGCCGGTGTCACGAATGTGGAATTTCTCAAGGGCGAGATCGAAGACATCCCCCTTCCGGACAATTCGGTGGATCTGATTATCTCGAACTGCGTCATCAATCTCTCCCCGGACAAGTCTCGCGTGTTCAAGGAGGCATTTCGTGTGCTCAAACCCGGTGGGCGGTTAGCTGTATCTGACATTGTGGTCCGTGGTGCCATTCCATCGGAAATCCGTCACAGCGTCGAACTCTGGGCCGGGTGTGTGGCAGGGGCTCTGGACGAAAACGACTATCTGTCCAAATTGACAGCCGCCGGGTTCGAGCACGTGAGCCTTGAACCCACCAGGGTCTACACGGCGGACGACGCCCGGGATTTCATCATCGGGGCGGGGTTGGATGTAGAGGTGGTGGCCAAGGCGGTCGACGGGAAATTTCTCAGTGGATTCATCCGCGCTACAAAGCCGACCGTTGAGACGGCCTGTTGCAGTCCCGGTTGCTGTTCGTGATGTGAGATGGAGCTGGCAACAGAGGGGGGAGCCATGGAGGTAGTGCTTGCTGTGCCGGCTGCCGGTGAACTCAAATGCGTGAATCTGTTCAAGCGGTACCTGACAGTGTGGGTGCGCTCTGTATTGTTGTGGGCGTGCTGGTTGGTCAGCCGCTCCCGGTCTCGCCGACGCGCTTCGTAGGTCGGAGTTCGGGGAAGGCAGTCACATCAATGTGCCGATCGCGATCCTCATGTGGCTGATGATGATTCCCATGATGATGAAGGTGGATTTTCTGGCCGTTCGCAGGGTCGGAGAACGGCCGATGGGCTTGGTCGTCACCCTGTTTGTGAATTGGCTCGTGAAGCCCTTCTCGATAGCCTTTGCTTGCATGAGTGTTCTTCCGCTCTCCCTTTGCTGCCTGGATCACCCCCCATTTGATGTGGAGTAATACATCGCCGGTTGCATTATCCTGGCAGCCGCGCCGTGCACGGCCATGGTCTTCGTCTGGAGCTCTCTCACCGACGGAGATCCGGCTTACACCTTGGTCCAGGTGGCTGTCAACGATCTCCTCATGCTGGTGTTGTTCGTGCCCATCATCGGTTTGTTGGTGAGTGGCACGTCGTCACTGATTGTCCCGTATTCTGTCCTCTGATATTCAGCCTTGGGGTTTATCGTGATTCCGCTGACCATCGGCACGATCGCATGTGTCCTGCTTATTCAGCGACACGAGGAGCGGTGGCTGACCGAAGAGTTTCTCCCGCGTTGTTCTCCCATCGCGATTGCGGCGTTGTTGCTAACCTTGGTGCTAATTTTTGCCTTTCAAGCCGACAACATCCTGGGAAAGGCCTGGCATGTCCTGCTGATCGCCGTGCCGCTCATTTTTGCAAGTCTATCTGAACGCATCGCTCGCCTATGTCGTCATGCTGAATGTGGGAGTGCCCTATTCGGTGGCCGCGCCCGGGGCGCTGATCGGAGCGAGCAACTTCTTTGAATTGGCGGTGGCCACGGCAATTGTGCTGTTCGGGGCGGAGTCCAGTGCCGCGCTGGCGACGGTAGTGGGTGTCCTCGTCGAGGCCCCTGTGATGCTCTCGATCTGTGGATTCTGCAATCGGACACGTCATTGGTTTGCCCGGGAGGTGCAGGCAGGACACAGCGCGTGTTGTTCCTGTGCACCGGAAACTCGGCTCGCAGTCAGATGGCCGAGGCGCTACTCGGCGCGATTGCCGGAAATCACTTCGAAGCTCACAGTGCAGGCACGCATCCGGCCGGGTTGAACCCTGTCACTGTCGAAGCCATGCAGGAAGTAGGTGTTGACGTCAGGCATCATCAATCGAAACATGTGCAGGAGTATTTGGGGCAGTCCTTCGACTCTGTCAATACCGTCTGTGATCGTGCAAAGGAGACGTGCCCGGTCCTGCCTGGTGTAGGAAACATCCGCAACTGGTCGTTCGATGACCCGGCTGCGGCGCCGCCGGAGACCCGGTTGGTGGTCTTTCGGCGGATGCGCGATGAAATCGCCAAATGGATCTGTCGTTTTCTGGTTGAAGAGTGCCAGCTGTCCCTCGCCTCCTTCCGTTGCTATTGCTGCTGAGCAGTTTGGCCCCGGTCTGGCACGAGATGCTGATCATCGTCCCCCCGCTGCGTCCGGCTCGCTGAGAGGTTTCTGCACACAACAACTCCTTGCCTCCGGGGAGCCTGCCGATCCCTTCTGGTCCCTCATGAACAGGTCTCAACAGCGGAGTCCTGGAATCCCGACACGTCTTCTTGTATAAGTGAGGGCGATTGAGTTGTAGTGCCTGACTCAGGCTCTTTGGCTGAATCACGGATGGATACAGAAGGACAGACCAGGAACATCGAGAGAATCGTCGCTTGGGTAGACTTCTCCGAAGTGAGTGACAGATAACGCGCGCCCGTAGCTCAGTCGGATAGAGCATCAGCCTTCTAAGCTGAGGGTCGCTGGTTCGATTCCAGCCGGGCGCACCATAAAATCAATAGGTTGTCCAAATCCACTTGTCTCAGTGGAACCCGCACTCCCGGTTTTACTCCCGGTTGCCGTTTCTGCCTGACTGTCAACGCTCGAAAACAGGCTTCCTTTACTCACTGTCTCCTGCATAAAGCCGGGTGTCAGATGGCTGTACCTCGCCGTCGTTTTGATATCGCGATGTCCTAACAGTTGCTGCACCCCGTAAAGACTCGCGCCGGATAGTACCCGCCGGGTGGCTGCCGTATGCCTCAGGGAATGCCAGCTTGCGCCGACGATTCCGGCTCGCCGTAGCGCTGGGTCAAAGTGCCGGTGGACAAATGAGCGTGCGTCCAGGGGTTTGAGAGGATCTTTTCCGGGAAATACGAAAGGGGACTTCGTGAATGAATCCCACCGGGAAAGTAATGCACATACCCCGTCGGTCAATGGCACATATCGGCTTTTCGAACCTTTGGGCATCGGTAAGTTGAGCACCCGATTATCCATGTCGATCTGCGACCATCGTAGATTAAACTGTTCCGATCGTCGCAACCCCGTTTCAATCGCGAATGCGACCATTTCCCACACTCGCGGCTCCATCAAGTGGCGGAGGCGGTAGATTTCGTCGTCAGTTAGAAACCGGGTTTTGATGGCTTCTGGAAAAAATTTCACGCCGCTGATAGGGTTGCGGTCGATCTTGCCGTCATTCACCGCCAGCGTCAGGACATGCCTGAGATAGGAGAAATATCTATTGATAGTCGGTGGAGCTTTGCGCCTGGTTCCCTTGGCCTTGTCCAAGTCGTAACGTGCTTTCAGTTGTGCCTGAATCCGTCGTAAGTCTTCCGTAGAGATGTCTCGAAGGGTTCGATTCCCCAACAGCAGTGACCAAAACCGGCCATACCGTCGTGAATTGGCGACGCTTCGATTCGAACAACCCTCAAGATGGCGAGCAATCCATGCTCGCAACGTGACCTGTTTTGTCTGCTTATACTTTTCTGGGAAGTAGGTTCCTTCACGCGCCTCGGCCTTGAGTCGGCCATACAGCGCTTTCGCTTGGCTCTTGTTGGTGGCACGGAACCATTTCTCCCGGCCGTTAATGGTGAGCCTTACCCACCACTTCCCGGATCCCGTCGGCTTTTCGACGATGCCTCTATCCTTTCCGTCTTTTCGTGCCACGGTGGCTCTCCTTTCGCTCCCCGGTCTTCTGGGCCTCGCGCCACTTTCTCGCCGCGACTCGGTTTTGGCAGCGCGGCTGACAGTATAGCTGGTCGCGTCTGATCGCTAAATAGATCTTGGCGCATTCCGGACAGCGTCGAATGTAGTCTCCCGACTGGGCCAGGAGGTGTACAAAGCGGTACTCAAACTCCTTGGCCTTGCGTTTCGCGCTCACGAAGATTGTCCCGGCCTCGTCAGAGCCCTCGCCGGGCGAGACCACGACCAGCGTCATCTGCGGAAACGTGAAGGCGGTGTATCCTTCATGCCAATAGAGTTCTAACTGCTCCAGGACTGTGGCCTGAATGTCCAGGGCTTCTTTGCGACTGGGAATCGTCTGGTAATTCTTCGCGTTGGGCACCCCTTCCACGCTCCAGCCACTTTCCGGGGCGACCATCCCGCCGAATCGATCTCCCGTCTCATCGACAAAGGCCGCGACTTCGAACGCCACCAGGGTCCACTCCGTTGGTGTCAGGGCTTCGAGGTTCGTTTGCAGGAAAGTGAGCACCCACCCGACGGCGCCATCCGGCATTGTGCGGATACGTTCAATCGCTTTCTGGTACTCCAGTTGGAAGTCCTGCTCGGCTTTCCCCTGTGCGCTCATGCCTTCCACTCCTTTCTGATACCGAACCCTCTTTGTCTTCCCGATCCCAACACCACTAAAAAAAGTGTCCCGTTGAAGGACCGTCTTGACCGGAATTTGTTTGGCAAGTGTACCTCCTCACTGCTAATGGCTGTCAAGAGTCATCACGCGTAAAAATGAATAAGCGTGACTCTTCACAACCATTGTTTCAAGGAGGTGTCCGATGGTCCCGAGTACAAAATTGATCACCATTCGAGAAGCCGCGAACCGGTTAGGGCTCAAGGAAAGCACAATCAGGAAGTACATCCTGAAGCGGCAGATTGCCTATGTGAAGCCGTCGGTGCGCGCCGTGCGGATTCCCATCGAGGAACTGGAACGGATTCTCTCTGCCGGCCTCAGGCCGGTAATTCCCCAGCCGGAAGGTGCCCGATGAGCCGCTGGAAGGAGTTCCGACGGGAGCCCGTCGCCGGCGAATGGACCAGGAAACAGAAACGGGGCTATCACCGGGTCCGGTCGCTCCTGTGGTTCTGGGAGTGCCACCAGTTCCAAGTCCTGTGGGTCACGCTGTCGACTGCAGAAGGCGGGGATGCGGAGAAGTTGACCTACCATCACAAGCAACTGCGTCAACGGATTGAGCGGCAGCTTGGTTTTCAAGGCTTGGAGTATTACCAGGTCCGGACAGAAGAGGGGCATGGCGTCCTCCACATTTTCTGGGCCTGGCGGGTGCCGGATGGAGAACGGGCTCGTCGCTTCTGGATTTCCCAGGAATGGCTCTCGTCTCAATGGCAGGCCCTCCACGGGGCTCCGGTGGTCTGGATCAAGGCCTATCAGCCTAGTCATCGTTCCCGAAACCGTCTGAGCCGCTACGTCATCAGCCAGTATGTCCAGGATCAATGCGGCTACGTGAACATGTGCTGGTCCTGGAAGCGCTCGCTTGGCTTTCCCATCAGCCGACTGTGGGAAGAGATGCGGCATCAATGGTCCACCAGGAACGCGTATCGCCGGATCAGAGGGGAGATCGAAATACCGCGCCTCGTCTTTATCAAGACCTGGGAGGATCTGCTCTCGGGACACCCCATCTGGTTCAGCGGCACCATTCTGCAACTCGTGCTGGGAAAAGGGCTTGTCTATCAGGAGGTGTGACCATGATCTGGCATCGATGCGATCTGAAGCTGCCGAGTCTCTTTGGTCCAGCCTGTTGCGGACGGGAAGCGACCACCTATGACCGGGCTCGCAAAGCCTGGCTCTGTCCTGAACATACGAAGGAGCGGCTGTGCGAGTTCTGCCAATTCGAACGGGCGTGGGTACGGTTTTGTTATAGGGAGCATGACGTCATATGCGAAATCTGGCTCTGTGTGGACTGTGCGGGGCTTACCCGGCGACGGTGAGGCTTGCCCGATCTAATCAATGTGTCCCTGTCACCCGTCCCCTATCCGCTACGGGTGAGAGGGAACGATGCTCCGTCCTTGCATAAGGCGGCGATGCGTCAGCTTGGCCGCCGTTCTGGGTAAGGTTGGTGTCAAACGGACAGAAGAGAATAGGGATACTGAAACCATGGGGAGATTGGTCACGCAAAGATTTCGCCCAACGAGGCCGCCCGGCCGTTCCGGACCACTGGACCGGACGGCCGGGGGGATCGGGGGCGCAGCCCCCGCTTCACTTGATCTATATGGTCAAAGTAGCATTACGCGGTGCGTGTTTCTATTGCCAGCACTGACGAAGATAGCAATGTGAGGAGTATTACGAACTCCTCTGTCTTGACTGGACAAATGGGCCGGTATAAAAGTCAACGCCTTAGCATTGTAAAGTTATGAACCTTCAATACATCTGGGATAACCGTAAGCCTTTTACGATCGCATGCCTGTTAGGGTGCGCAACGTCATTTTCTATACATTATTTGGTAAAACAATCGGCTATTAGGCAGCTTGTGGCAGTTAAAGATTATCGACTCTGGCTTACGGTGCTGTTAGTTGGCCTGAGCTTTTTGGTGCTGCTATACAAAAGGTCGAGCCATTATTGGGCCCGTTATCGACGAACCAAAGAACTTCAGAATCCTCCGTTACAGTATATTGACATTGCCGCATCGTTACTCGTTGCCTTCTTGACAACAGTCGTAGTGTTGTACTGGAAATCTATACTTTCCCTCTTCTTGGTCAGTGCTTCAGACGAGTTCAGATGGTTCCTAGTGTGCCTTGTAGGCATGGTCGGAATTTGGACAGTTAAACTGTTTCATCCATCCAATGCGGCTTCCTCTACAAGCTTAACCTTGAAGCAAAACCAAAGTGCTGAAATTTTCGATGATCCAATTACCCGCGACGAGGAGGATATCCTAAATAGAGTTGAATTCGTCAACGCACTGACTGACCAAATTGTCGGACTGCCTCTACGCGCACCCTATGTATTCAGTCTCGACGGTGGGTGGGGCGAAGGAAAAACATCCGTTCTCAATTTACTGCAACGCAGACTTCGGCGTAATCCAGACGCTATTCTAGTCTCATTTAATCCTTGGTATGTCTCGACCGACGCCTCACTGGTGAACTCATTTTATTCGGCATTAGAAAGAGCGGTACTCAGGGAATATAGCTGCGTTGGTATACGGCGTACGATTCACCGATACCGAGACTTATTGACGCCAGGGCTTAAATTTCTTGGAGTCGATTTTACGTTCAGCGATGATCCGATCGCGCTTCACAATGAGATAGCAAATTTCATAAATCATACGGGCCGTCGCCTTATTATTATAATTGATGACATAGACAGGCTCCGCTCCAGCCAAGTTGAGGCACTGTTTAAATTGATCGGACTGACAGCGCGTTTCAGAAACACAATTTTTGTCCTATGTTTTGATCATTCAATGATTCATAAACTTCTGAAGGACGCCATAAATGTCGATCCCGCTTATCTAGAGAAGATTATTCAGCAGATTGTCAAACTTCCCGCGGCCGAACAGAAATTGATAGATCGCTTTCTTCTCATGTCGGATTCGCTAGACACTGGGAAGCACAGGTCGGCTATTGACAGACTTTTTGATACGCTAAAAATAGATGACAGCGTCAGGAACAACTTCGATGAGAAAATGGTGGGCTTTTACCAGCCTTCATTTAAGAAACTCTTCACCAATCTTCGTCAAGCCAAACGATATCTGAACAGTTTAAGAGGGTCGTTACCCGCCGTGGTACACGAAGTAAATTTGTTTGACTTTTGTCTTCTAGAGGCGATTCGTGTCAATTGGCCGGCTCTCTACAAAGATATTTGGGTGAACCCCTGGTTTTATGTTCCTGCATGGACAATGGAACTCAAACTGGCTGACCCGTTACCTGGTGGAGCTGATGAGCGTAGTAGGGAAATTGATGAGCATATCAATCTTATTTTGCAAGGTCTCCATCAGGCCGATGTGGCCCGCGTAATACTTGAAGAGTTGTTTTTTGTGCAGATCGAAAGCGGTTTTCATGGCCGGGGGGTAAACCATAGTGGGAGTGCAGCTACCTATAGGAGCGAAAAACGTTTGACCCATCCCGAGTGCTTCCCCAAATACTTTATGTATCGCTCACCCATAGACGACATTCCAGATTCTCTCGTATCGAAGTTCCTCTCCGACTTAAATGCGCTAGACCAGTCAGCTGCCGAAGTATTCGTCGATACGACTTTTTCCAAATATAAAGAAGATGAAAAGCTCACGCAGTTTGTTGGAAAAATAGCCATTTTTTCTCAGCTTTTAAATCAAGAGCGTCTTCAGGCTGTTGTTCGTGGGCTTTACCGAACCGCTCCATTACTTGATCGACGGAACTTAGAGGTGTGGAGAACGGAGTATGCTAGGGCCGAACGATTAATTTTACGTCTTATTAATGATCGTGCGAAGGATGATGACTTGAGACTACTGCTTGAAGATGTAGTCGGCAATTCCGATTTAGCCTTAGCTGCCCTAATAACATATTCATGTCATAGAGCAGCACAAGTCTCAATGTTCAACATTGCGGAAAGGGCCAATCTGGGTCATCTGCGAACGATTATCACCGAACGCCTTGCAGCGTATCTTATTGAAGGCGGAAGAGACATTTTTGACGTAATGCCTGCGGATGCGAATTTTGTGCTGAGTGAATGGGGGAGTGATTGGAGGACATGCAATGGAAACAGTAAGGCTCTAGTCGAGTCTTATGTTCTTAAACTCTCCCAGAAGACGCCAAGAAGAGTAATAGATATCTTAAGCGGCTTCGTTCGGCATTTCGCCGGATTTGATTCGCCCGGCACGTTCGATTTTCCGCATTTCGAAAAAGTGCATGACCCCAAAATTTTTATGGAGCTAGTGCTTCAAATGAAGGGCACTGTTCCCATGACGGAAAAGGACCAAAAGGTGGTTTTGTTGTACGAAGAGACCTACAAGAAATGGCTTCAAAAACAATCAGGAGAGTGATGAAATATCGTATGGATGAAGGTGCTGAGATACTGCTGCCTTCAATCGATCTACCATTCGGAGAGAAAGCAGCTTCAGGCGTTAGCAAGAAAGGTCAATAGGAAGAAAGCGCCGGTAAGAGAAAATTGTGATCCGGTTCTGCGTCCCACTCGCCAAAGCCTTATTGACGGATGGCATTTTCAAGCTCCAGTATCCCCTCCATTTCAAAGGCAGTGATAAAATCACCGTGGCAAACCTTTGAGGCAAGATATTCATCTTCAAGCATGCGAGTAACCACCACGGCAGAATGGTTCACAGAATCAATAGCTGCAAAATCTGCAAAGTGCTTATTAGCCAGTAGCAGCGATGGAGGTACATCAAAAATAACGTCAAACTTTGCTTCTGCCCCTTTTAGTCCTGCGTCTCCCTCTGAAAATTTTAGATTACACTTCACACTCTTGTTCGATGGTCGGAAGCATTCGAAGTGGATGGGTGCGGGTTGAAGGCGTTTTATTGGAGCGTCCGGTGACGTGAGATAGCCTGCGGACGTCTCACAATGTTTCATTATGAGGTAGAAGTCTGGCTGGCCTTCCGCTGCATAGATATGGCCAGAGATGGCTGAACCGACCAGGAAAATTGCCATACCCCAAAACCAGGTTCTATACGGTCTGAAGAGAGGATCCATGTGCTTCCTACATTGAAAGCGTCGTAAAAATCGTTGTGAAATGAGAGGGGAATCTATCAGAACCCACTCCCGATTTCACTCCCGGTTCGCTCCCAGTTTTGCTCCCGATTGCCAGTCAAACCTAATCCTACTTAGTCCCACCTGCAAGGAAGATTTTCGCTTGGTTTAGCATTCGTTTAGGCGATACAATCACACTGAATCTTTATTAATATCATTGGCTTCTGGTGGGTCTTCTAAGCTGAGGGTCGTTGGTTCGATTCCAACCGGGCGCACCATCTTCTATCCCGTTCCTGACATGGCGTTGTTTGCGCGGAACCGAATTGTTCTCATCCTGCTCTGCGGCTGCCTGGCGTTCTACGCGCTGCTGGGTTTTGTCATCGCGCCCTATGTGGTGCAGACCTATGTGATTCCCGCCTTGTCCGAGCGATTGCGGCATCCCGTCCTGCTCGGCGATGTTCGCATCAATCCCTTCACCTTTTCCGTCACGTTGAAGGGCTTCGAGATTCAGGAGCCGGACCGGACGCCGATGGTCGGCTTTCAGGAACTGTTCGTGGATTTCGAGGGGACTTCCCTCGTGAGTTCCGCCTACACGTTCGACGAGATTCGTCTGACGCTCCCGTTCGGGCTCATGCATCTGCGGACGGACGGCACGTTGAACCTGCTCGGTCTGGCCCCTCCGGCGTCCGAACAGCCGCCTCAACCGGTCGCGCCCGAAGCGAAGACGCAGAAGACGCCTCTTCCTCCGGTGGAGATTCGCCTGCTCAGTATTCAACGGGGAGTGATTGAATATCGGGATGATACGAAACAGCAGCCCATCACGATCGATGTCGTGCCGATTGAAATTACGTTGCGCAATTTCGGGACGCGGCGTGGGGGCGAGAACGCCTATGCCTTCTCGGCGGAGTTTGGTGAGGGCGAAGTCCTGGCTTGGGAGGGGACGCTTCACCTCGATCCGCTGGAATCGGATGGTCATGTCTCACTGTCGCATGTCGACCTCACGACGTTCTGGCCCAGCCTTCGGGACCGATTTCGATTCGACATCCTGAGCGGGACGTTTCTTGTCGACGGACGCTACCATTTCGACACTCACCAAGCTCCGGTCAATCTCCAAATCAACGATGCCAAGATTGAATTGGCCGATTTCCGGTTGGCTGCGGCAGGGAGTCGGGATCCGGTGATCACGCTGCCCTCTGTGGGGGTGCACGGTATCCGCTTGGACCTTCCTCAACGGGTATTGGGGATTGGCGGAGTCGTTCTTAGCGGTGCGGACGTTCGTGCCTGGTTGGCCGAGGATGGCGTGGTCAATTTCAAGCCGCTGTTTGCTCCGGTGCCTGCGCCGGAGAAGGCGTCAGGACCAACGGAGCCACCCGCTCCCGCCGCTGCGGGGCCCCCATGGACCGTCGACGTGCAGGCTGTCGAAGTCGATAAGTCACAGGTGGAGTTTGAAGATCGGACCCTCGCCACGCCCGCGCAAGTGACCATCGAAAATCTGCAGGTGACCGCGAAGGATCTGCACGTGCCGTTCCGAGGGTCGATTCCGGTGACGGCCGGTTTCACCCTCAATCAGCAAGGAACATTCGACAGCCGGGGGACTCTGCAACTTGACCCTCTGCAGGCGTCGCTCTCGCTCAAATTGGCGCATATCGGCCTGCGGCCGTTCCAACCTTACCTGGATCGCACCATGCAGGTGGACATCACCGATGGTGAAGTAGAACTGGACGGTGAGGTGACCTATCGAAGCCGGCCCGAGTCTGAACCGATGTTGCGCTACGTGGGCCAGGTGGGGGTGAACAAGTTGCATGTGGCTGAGCGGGTGTCGGGGAAAGAATTTCTGGGATGGACCGCCTTCGGATTGCAGAAGGTGGAGCTGGACCTCTCACCGACCAAGGTCAAGATCGGCGAAATCGCACTTCGCGATCCGGCGGTTCGGCTGGTTACCGGGAAGGACGGCTCGCTGAACCTCTCGAAGCTGATGCGCAAGACGGAACCGCAGGCAGCAGAGTCGACCCCGCCGCCGGCGGCTCGCGAATCGCCCGGTAAGAAGACGGCCCCCACGCCGGTGGATATCGATGTGGTGCGGTTGTCCAAATTGTCGGCGACCTTCATCGACGAATCGATCGACCCGGTCGTGGCGACAGGCATTACTGATCTGAGCGGCACCATCAAAGGCTTGTCTTCCAAGCAGGTGGCCAAGGCTCAGGTGGTGTTGGCCGGTGAAGTCGACGAAGTGGCGCCGATCAAGATTCAAGGCCAGATCAATCCCTTGAGTGAAGACGCGTACACCCATCTGACGTTTCTGTTCCAGGGGGTAGATCTCACGGCGGTCTCGCCCTATGCGGGGAAATATGTCGGCTATCCCATCACCAAGGGGAAACTGTCGCTCGACCTCATGTACCAAGTCTCGAAGAAGCAGCTGGTGGGGGAAAATAAGGTGCTGGTGGACCAGCTGACCTTCGGGGAAAAAACCGATAGCCCGGATGCGACGAGTCTGCCGGTGCGCCTGGCCGTAGGATTGCTCAAAGACCGGCGGGGCCTGATTGATATCGACTTGCCGGTGCGCGGGGACTTGAACGAACCTGATTTCCGCTATGGCCGAGTGGTGCTCAATGCGTTGGTCAATCTGATTACGAAAGTGGCCACCTCGCCGTTTTCGGCGCTGGGTGGGCTCGTGGGCGGCGGAGGAGAAGACTTACAGTTCATCGAATTTGCCGCCGGGATCGAGGAGGTGGGAGAAGCGGAGCAGCGGAAGATCGACTCAATCGCCAACGCGCTTCAGGAGCGACCGGCGTTGCGGGTGGATGTGATTGGGACTGCCGATCCCGCTCGTGATCGTGACGCGCTGGCGATGCAGAAAATTTCCGCCGATGTGCAGCGACGATTTACGCAGGGGGGAACAAAAAATCTCCAAGCGGTCCTCTCGCCCTCTCGCGAGTTCGAACTGCTCAGCGATCTCTATGCGGAGAAGCTGGGCAAGCAGCCTATGAAGAAGGAAGAGCTGCCGGGAGGGAAATCCGTGGAGCGAGTGCTGACAGCCGACGAACTGCGGCAACAGTTGGTGCCGGCCATGGGGGTGGAGGAGTCGGAGTTGCGACTGTTGGCGCAAGGCCGTGCCAAAGCCATTCGCGAGCGCTTGATCGAACAGGGCGGTTTGCCGGAGGATCGGGTCTTTCTGGTAGAAGTGGAACTGGCCCAGTCGGAAGGGAAGCCGATCAGAGCCCACCTCAATTTGACAGGCAATTAGTGGAACGATTCAGGCTAGGACTTTGGCTGATAGCGCATCCGCGTACCGTGAAGCAGCGAGAGCTCAATTTCGCTCGCGCTCAGTTCCGGGGGAAAATAGGCGCCGGAGATCTTGGCCGCATTGATGCTGGCGCCTTCGAGGTTCGCTTTGCGGAAATCGATGCCGCGGAGATCGGCCTGCCGGAAGTAACAGTCAGTGAAGTCCAGTCCATCGACGTCCAGACCGCGTAAATCCAGCCCGCGCAGATCACAACGGGTCAGGTCTACCTTCTCACCGGAGGCCCGTTTGACGTTGAATTCCTTGATGCACCCCTCGCGGAGCAACCGGTACATGGCATCGTTTGAGATTCGTAGTCCAGACGCGGGTGGTGGTGAGTGATCCATGCGAACTCCGTTGGCTCCTGGGCTACTTATCGGATGGGGGAGCGAAAACTTGAGAGGATGCCTCGTCGTGAGACATTTGGGGGAATGTCCGGCCTCACCGGGGGGCAGCTTCTGCTTGCACCACACTTGTCAGACACGGTAACCTTAATCGATTTTTTTTGCGGTCATTCGACAGTCAGATCAATACGTTCGAACCGTTATGGAAGGAGGACATCATGGGACTACGACTGGGCGATGACGCCCCGAATTTTACAGCTGAAACGACGGAGGGGCCGATCAATTTCCACGAGTGGCTCGGGGGCGGGTGGGGGATCTTGTTCTCGCATCCCAAGGACTACACGCCGGTCTGTACGACCGAGTTGGGGTACATGGCCAGGATCAAAGGGGAGTTCGACAAGCGCGGCGTGAAGATCCTCGCCATCAGCGTGGATCCGTTGGATTCACATCGCGGCTGGATGAAGGATATCAACGAAACCCAGAACTGCACCGTGGCCTATCCGATCATTGCCGATCCGGAAAAGAAGGTCGCCGACCTGTATGACATGATTCACCCGAACTCGCTGGATAGCATGACGGTGCGATCGGTGTTTGTGATCGGGCCCGACAAGAAGATCAAGTTGATGCTGACCTATCCGGCCTCCTGCGGGAGAAACTTCGACGAATTGCTGCGGGTGGTGGATTCCCTTCAGCTCACGGCCAAGTACAAGGTGGCGACCCCGGTGAACTGGAAGGACGGGCAGGATTGCATCATCACCCCTGCGGTGAATGATGCGGAAGCCAAGACGCTCTTCCCGAAGGGGTTCAAGACCATCAAGCCCTATTTGCGCGTGACCCCGCAGCCCAACAAGTAGAGGTTGCGGCATTCTCGCTGAACCACCGGGAGGAGCCGGCTTGCCGGCCGACTCCTCCCCGGTTGCTCCATTTCATCTCTCTTGCTTTCAGCGTCCGCTGGCCCCCTCATGTACCGGGGTCTCAGGATGTGTGGCCGTGCATTCTCGGCATAGCTGACTGCCGCGCATGCCGATCAATGTGTCACACCAGGAGTAGGCCTGCTTGCCTGGTGATCTCCCAGGCGGCGGTCCCCGTGAATCGCTCAAAGGCCCGAGCGCCGGAACCAGGGAAAGACGCCCGGACATCGGCCAGGCGCGGGTAGATGCCGTCTCTCCTAGACGACGACGGCGTTGAAGCCCGGATGAGGGTGAGGAGCCACTCGGCCTGTGCCGGAGAGAGTGTCAGTGAGAAATCTTCCGTTCGGGTGGGAAGGACGATTCTGGTTCGCGTCTTTCCCGGCGACAGGACAACGGGCTGGCCGCCGATCCAGACACAGCGGCGCTCGGCCGTGAGCGAAACGGAGAATGGTTCAGCAAGGGCCTGCTTGAGCCAGGTGCGGGCGACGCGGGGCGGTTTGACGCGATGCGAGAACCATCGCTGTACCGGAAGCTCGAGACCTGCCTGCTCGATATAGTTCAAGACCGCGTTGCGAAGACCTTCTCCGAGCCAGGGTGGGCAGGTCGCGCGGGAGTCGGCATGGCGAAGATCGTTTTCGGCAAACCCGGCAAACACCGGCCCGAGAATGGTGAGGCCTTCGGCTGCCGGATTGATTCCGATGGGGCTGTGTGCGGTGGCCGTGAACTTGTGCCAAAAGGCGGATTGCAGCAGGTTGCCCGCAAACAGTTGGCGCACGCGTTCCAACGAATCCACGGTGTCGGCAATGGTCTCACCCGGGCATCCGTACATCAGATAGGCGTGGACGAGAATACCGGCCTGACGAAAGGCCGCCGCTACCCGCGCGGTCTGGTCGACGGTAATTCCCTTCTTCATCTGTTCAAGCAGACGGTCCGAGGCCGCTTCAAGTCCGGCGGTCAGCGCAATGCAGCCGGATGCGGCCAGGAGCCGTGCCAGATCGGGCGAGAAGGCTTCCTCGAAGCGGATGTTGCCCCACCAGGAGATAGTCTGGCCCGTCTCCAGCAGACGAAGCGCCAAGGCTTTTAACGCTGCCGGCGGCGCGGCTTCGTCGACAAAGTGAAAACCCCGCTGTCCTGTTTCGTTGATCAAGGTGTCGATTTGCCGGAGCAACTGGTCGGTGGGCGTCGTCTCGTAGCGCGCAATATAATTCAATCCCACATCGCAGAAGGTGCATTGCTTCCAGTAACAGCCGTGGGCAACGGTGAGTTTGTTCCAATGTCCTTCGGACCACAGGCGGTGCATCGGGTTCAGACTGTCGAGGATGGAGAGGTAGTCGTTCAACGGCAGTCCGGTATATGTTGGAGTGCCGAGTTCCTGCATCGGCACGTCCGGCTCCGTGTTGCCGTCCTGAAATGACACCCGGCCGTCCACCAGTGCGAACGTCCGGCACAGCCTGCTGAGGGGGCGTACGCCGGACAGGAAGTCGAGGAGACAGAGGAGTGGTCGCTCGCCGTCGTCGAGCGTCACGTAATCCACGTATTGGAACAATCGAGGGTCCTGCAATCGCCGCAGCTCCGTATTCACGTAGCCACCGCCCAGCACAACCTTGGTGGCGGGTTGCTGAGTCTTGATCGCTTGCGCAATACGCAAGGCGCCGAACAAGTTGCCGGGGAAGGGGACAGTGAGGCCGACGAGATCAGGAGCTGTGCGAGCGAGGTGTGGCCCGAGTGCCTCGAGGAGCAATTCGTCGGTCAAGCTCAACGGTTGCGACAGGGCTTCTTCAATCCGGTCGAAGGAAGACGTCGCCCCCATGATCTGCTCGGCGTAACGATTCAAAAACAGATGAGGCGCGACGGTTTCGTGAAGCAGGTCCGTCAGATCTTCGATGTACAAGGTCGCCCGGTGGCGGGCTGCGTCGGCCGGTGAGCAGGCGTGCAGGGCTCCTCCGGGTCGCTGATCGGCGGCAAAGCGAGGGCCCTCCGGCAGGAATCCCGGCCTGGCCAGGTGAGGAGCCAACATCGGATCTTTTCCTTGAAGGAAGGCCACGACCGGCTCGATGGTCGCCAGGTAGGCGTCCTCGAGAGCCAGAATTTGCTGGACCTCTCCGGGCCAGGCCGCATCCCTCTGCTTGATCCGGTGAAAGGCCTTTCCAAGTCCAGGGCGTGAAAAGAGGCGCAGGATCATGTCGAGGCCGAGATCAGCTTGTTGTGCCTGATATCCGCGAGAACGCAGGAAGCCCGTCAAGTAGGCCGTAGCCGGGTAGGGGGTATTAAGTTGCGTGAGGGGTGGAATGACGAGCAGAATTCGCGGCTGAGCCATGGCTGGGACATACCACACTGCATGTGGTGGCTGCCAGTCGCATCGATAGTGTCTCGGGAGATCTTTTCAGGCCGCGCGAATGGAGGACTGGATAAAGTAGCCGGTCCATCGTTTGAGCTGAAAGTACTCGACCACTTTGCTCGGCAGCTCGCCGCGAGTCATGCCACGGAGGATCGTCAACTCTGGCTGTGACTGGAGATCCGCGGTGACTGGCTCTCCGGTCGGGCCATCCTCGTCGTAAAGGAGGACGAGCGGTTTCAACCGATACTTGAAGTTGATGTTGAGTACCTGGGCGAACCGTCCGTCCGAGAGGGAGAGGACGGTTCCTGGCGGATAGACTCCCAGGGTTTGGATCATTGCCACCAACACATCCGCGGCAAACATCTGCTTCTGGTACTTGTACATGGTCGAGAGTGCCTCGGCCGGCGAGAGGGCCTCTTCAGGGTAGAGGCTGTTGACCAGCGAGTCGTAGTGGTCCACCGCGCTCACGATTCTGGTGGGGAGCGAGAGTTGGTCCCCTTTCAGCTTCTCGGGGTAGCCCGAGCCGTCTAGCCGCTCATG
This sequence comes from Nitrospira defluvii, assembly GCF_905220995.1. Lineage (NCBI taxonomy): Bacteria > Pseudomonadati > Nitrospirota > Nitrospiria > Nitrospirales > Nitrospiraceae > Nitrospira > Nitrospira defluvii. Next base: position 66,705 of record NZ_CAJNBJ010000002.1, on the reverse strand, counting down.
GTGACTGCGGATGACATCCAGGACTTCTTCCGGGATGTGAGGGAATTTTCGGAGCATCTCCACGCCCAGGTAGGGATGAAGCTGATACTTCACGTTTTCAACTTCTGACCGGCGTGCGCGGGTTTGGAGGATATGTCTCGGGATGCGATGTTCTCCGATGTCCAGGAGGAGGCCGGCCATACCGATCATCTGCAGCGCCTCCTGGTCGATATCGAACTGCTGAGCGACCAGCATGGAGAGGGTGGCGACATTCATGGCACGGATGACAGAAGCATTCTCCACATCTTCAGGGTCGAAAGCGCTGGCCACGGTGCCGGCTGCTTCCGTGTTGGAGAGAAGGATGTTGAGTCCGCCGATCATCGATTCCGCGCAACGGATTCCCTCCGCAGATCCGTTCGAGAGTTCCTTCATCATCTTCGAACTGGTTCCGAGCATCTCGCGGTAGGCCTCGGACGCCATCTGCGCCGACTGGTGGTAATCGCCCTGCGTCGGCTTCTCTCGCTCGTCAGGAGGGGAAACCGGCTCGGTTGTTGCTTCCTCCTGGTGCCCTTGAGCGGGGCTCTCCGGTGCCGATTGATGCTCGGCCGTTGCTTCGATCGGAACTCCTTCTCCCTCCGTGTCGGGATCCGATTCCCGTGGGTAGACCAGGACGGTGCCTAACCCGAGGCCTTTGATCGTGTCGATCTGACTTTGTGAGGTCAGCTTGAAGGATCGTCGCGGAAAGGGGTGCCGAAACCAGGAGCAGTTCAGATCGACATACATGCCCACGCGAAGGTACTCGGGACTGAGCTTCATGCTGTCGGACGTATCGACCTTCGTTGGATCGTTGGACGTTTTTGCGAGCGGCATGACCTTCTCGTGCACGAACTGATTATTGGGACCTACGTAAGGACTTTAGGCTATGGCCTGTATCGGTGACAACCGAATGAAACTTGATGAAAATCGTGAGTCTTGCTGGTGACGCCCATTTAGACAGAGAAGCGAAGACTTGGTCCGAGGGAGAGAGGCCGGAGCAGTAACAGTTCGATTGTGCGCGGTAATGAGGCGGCATAGATCATACAAAACAATTAGTTATGAATGATACGTGATGTGTATCTAGATGGGGGATTCAAGGGTGGGCGGTTTCGATCAAACGTCGAAATGTTCGGCATGCGTCGCGAATTTGTGTGGGTTCACGGCGTATGTCGCTGCCGAGAATGAAGACGACATCGGAGCCGTACAGCGCCATCATCTCATCAATGCGTGAGGCGTTCATCCTGCCTGCCGCGGTTGGAAACGTCGAGGAGAGCATCCCGAGCCGGGTTCGGCAGGCCTGCGCAATGCCGCGACAATCCGTGTGGGTGATGGGATACGTCAACCCGTATGTCGGGTAGATGGAGACGTCCGCACCGGCAAAGCGAGGTAGAAGTCCGAACAGGACGGCCGGGGCGATGCCACTGTCCGGGCTGACGTAGTGACTCCCGAGAAAATCCGGGTGCAGGATCAGAGGCAAGCAGGGAGCAGAAAGTCGAGAGAGCGTGGCGACGGCATCGTACCCTGTCAGTCCTGGGCAGATCAGGAGCGCGCCTGCCCCGGCGCTCTTGGCCAGAGTAGCTCGTTCGAGGAGCTTCGGCCATGGCCCGAAGACGTGCGGCGCGTAGAGGCAGGTGCGCCCGGTCTCTTTCGAGGCCGAGGTGATGGCTTCGGCACAACGTGAGACGCGTTCTTCGAATGGACAGAACGGATGATCGCCCAGGCTTTGATCATCCTTGATGAGGTCGACTCCGCCGAGGGCAAATTCATAGGCCAGTGTCGCGAGTGCATCAGGGCTGAGGCCGAGTGGCTTCAGGACCGCGCAGACCAGCGGTCGCGCTGGAACCTCAAGTTGTGCGCGAAGTCCTGCGATCCCGAGCCGCGGGCCGGCCATCCGGGTGAGGGCCACATCGGGAAGGATCAGATTTACGAGACGCACTCCTCCCTGTAAGCTCGCCATGCCGAAACTCATGTGCAGGAGCGTACTCATGGTGCCATCAAGCAGTTCGATAGGAAATGTCAGCGAGGCGGCATGCACCTCGTCGTCGAGACCTTCGAACTGTTCCACTCGCCCCAACAGTTCATTTCTGATTGGCCCCGGGGGAATGACATGGTCCGCTGCCTCGACGGTCTGGTCGATACAAAGAAGATCAGCGCGTCGACGTGCGTCTGCGGCCGATCCCTGAAGATGGTATTCCACAGTGAAGCGTTGCCCTGAAAATCGTAGTTGGTCAGCAGTCATGATGCCTTCCTCCCGTTGCACTTCTGACGGACGAAAGGGTACCGTATCCGCGCGTGGGAGGGTAGGGCTGACTTGTCATGAGACTGAAGACCCTGGCGACAGGTAAGGAGCGAGGGATGCAACAGCGGTTGGCGGCACGACCAGCGGGTCCGGTCCGAGCAATTCTCTGGGGGCTAGTCGGCCTGCTGCTTGTCGGGGGATGGCATCAGGTTGTCCATGCCGCGTCGCGTCTGGTTGACCTGACGTACAGTTTTGATGAGACGACCCTCGTGTGGCCGCGCAATCCTCCATTTCACCGGGACGGGAGTCAGCGGGGCGGAACGGCCGATGAAGCATGGTATGCGACGGGACAGGTGGCCCTGTCGGAGCATGCCGGAACGCATATGGATGCGCCGATCCATTTCGCGCAGGGTCAGGTCGGAATCGACGGGATTCCGGTTGAGCATCTCATGGGGCCTGCGGTGGTGATCGATGTGCGTGCCGCCGCAGGGAAGGAAGAGGACTATCGGTTAGCCCCGGCTGATCTGCATCGTTGGGAGGCGCAGTATGGGACCATCCCGAACGGTGCCGTCGTGATGATGTTGACCGGCTGGGGAGCGCATTGGCAGCATCGGGAGCGCTATTTCGGCAGCGCGACGCCCGATGCGCCCACGACGCTGCATTTTCCGGGATTTTCCGAAGAAGCGGCACGGTTCCTGGTGACCGAACGACACATCTCCGGCATCGGGATCGATACGCCGAGCATCGACTATGGTCCGTCGCAGGACTTTGTGGTGCACCGCATCGTCAATGGCGCCGGCCTGTACGGACTGGAAAACGTTGCGCGGCTCGATGAGCTTCCAGCTTCCGGCGCCACGTTGATCGCCCTGCCGATGAAAATCGCCGGCGGGAGCGGCGCTCCCGTACGAATCCTAGGAATTCTGCCTGAATAACTTTAGCGCGGAGCTCTTTGCTAAGGAAACGGCGTGAAGCCGTGTGATGCATACGTGCGTCGAGGAACCGGGCCAACATCGTATGTGAAGGTCTGTGCTAGGGGATGACAGTCTACACACTGTATAGCGATTTTAATTGTCCCTTTTGTTACGCATTGCATGAACGGTTGCACGGGCTTGAGGTGATGGACCAGATCGAGTGGCGGGGCGTGCAGCATGCCCCGCATTTGCCGGTGCCGATGGTCACGTGGGGCGGGCATTTGGGTGTCGAACTGAAGCAGGAGGTCGAGATGGTTCGCCGGCTCGCGCCAGAGCTGCCTATCATCGTGCCGATGGGCAAACCCAATACGGGCCGTGCGATCGCCGCCGCCGCTCGGGCGCTGCACCTGGATCACTCGCGCGGGAGTGTGTTTGTGCGTGCGTTGTATCGACGGTTCTGGTGCGACGGTCAAGATCTATCGGATCAAGAGGTCCTGCGGAAGGAAGCCCTCCGGCAAGGATTTACCGCAGAGGAGCTCGTCGAGGCTGGTGCCACGCCGGTGGATCGACTTCTCAACACGTGGGGCGACCAGTGGGAGGAAACGGAGCATCAGGGAATTCCGCTGCTTCAGCGCCAGGATGGTCGGTTATTAGTGGGGCTGGTTTCTCTGGAGACACTGAAAACGTTTCTCGCCGGCACGTAAGTCTTCGTGTCTCGTTGTTCCCTTGAGGTCAACGTCTCAGTCGCGTAGTCTCCCTCGCTCCCACACTGACCCCTCCTGCAGCAAGTGCCGAATCAGTTTGCCCTCGATCACCTCCGTGGTAAGAGTGGGTTGGTAGACAGGCGCTTCGGTCCTGCCTTGCCGTTCATCTCACGGGAGTGATCCATGAAAACACCATCCTGGGTTCTGGCTGCGGGTATCCTCACGGTCCTGAGCAGTCACGCCGCGGTCTCGAAGGCGTCGGCTGCGGACGCCGCACCCACTGTGGCCAAGTCTCCGACGGTTTCTCCCGAGGCGAAACAGGATGAGGAGAAGACCGAGTGGTATGTGAGTGTCTATTTGCAGGGGAGTCGTCCCCTGAATCGTCCGGTGCGGTTGCAGGAAGATCCCTTCGCCAATACTGATGTGCAAGGTAGATTAGGCGGCGGACTGAAGGTAGGATTCTTTCCGGCCTTCACAGGGCGGCTCGTCGGGCTGGAAGCCGAACTATCCGGCCTCGACGGCAAGGTCAACGCGCCCACGGCGACGACCGGTGGGGTGACGAGAAGCGCGAACTTTCGCCTCCAATCCATCAATGCCATGGCGAATGTCCTGTTGCGCTACCCGGGCGAGGTCATTCAACCGTATATCGGAGTCGGAGCCGGTTTATCTGGAGGGTTCGCACGGGATCTGAACCTGCAACATAGCTCCATCGGCACGGTCCATGAGAATGCTGCGGACGGGGCGTTGGCCTATCAGTTCATCGGCGGGCTGCGTGCCAATGTCGGCGAACGTCTCTTCCTCTTTACCGAGTACAAATATTTTGTGGCGAACTATCAATGGGAAAGTGAATTGGCGAACGGCTCCCGGGGTCCCTCCTTCACCCTGAACTCTCGGATGCACGTGATCGCCGGGGGGCTTGGGTTTCATTTTTAATCCGCTTCTTCAGTGCTCTTGCTGCAGTTTGTGGTGAGCGCGCGCCCTCCTTTCGTTCTTACCAGGATTCTTCGAGGCGGCTAGAGCCGTTGCGTCCGCCGCCACCTGCTTGCAGGGTGGCGCGCGTGAAGCATACAATACCCCCAGCAGGCAGCTCACTCGATGACCGGGAGGCATGCGCTGTGTTCTGGGATAGGCGACAGTCTGCGCAACAACCGGATAGCCTCTGTTCCTTCTGCGGCAAACCTCAAAATTCCGTTCAGTCCTTGATCTCCAGTCCCGAGCCGTATACCTGCCGGTCATGCCGGACATCCTCTCCGCTCGTGATCTGCGAGGAATGCGTTGAACGCTGCTCCCTCTCGCTGGCCCAGGGCAAGCAGGGTGGTACGCAGGGGCCCTCCTCGTCACTTCCGCCGCTCCTGCCCAAACCAACCGAGATCAAGGCCGCACTCGATGAGTATGTGATCGGGCAGGAGCATGCCAAAAAGGTGCTCTCGGTCGCCGTCCACAACCACTACAAACGCATCGCCAATAGGGAACGCCTCAAACACGTCGATCTGCAGAAGGGCAACATTCTGATGATCGGGTCGACCGGGACCGGGAAAACACTCCTCTCCCAGACCCTGGCCCGCATTCTTCACGTCCCCTTTACCATCGCCGATGCCACGGCGCTGACCGAAGCCGGATATGTAGGGGAGGACGTCGAAAACGTCGTTCTCAAATTGCTGCAGAGCTGTGACTATGATGTTGCGCGGGCAGAGACCGGTATCATCTACATCGATGAAATCGACAAGATCAGCCGCAAGTCCGAGAACCCGTCCCTGACGCGAGATGTCTCAGGCGAGGGTGTACAGCAGGCCCTGCTGAAACTTGTGGAGGGTACGATATGCAATGTGCCTCCGAAAGGGGGCCGGAAGCATCCTGAGCAGGACTATATTCGTGTGGATACGACAAACATCCTGTTCATCGCCGGTGGGGCGTTCGTCGGACTCGACCAACTCATCGGGCAACGGACGATGCCCAAGAGGTTAGGGTTTGGGGCGCTCACTTCCAGCCGAGAGATCGACGGCCATACCGAGATGCTGCGCCATGTGCAATCTGAAGATTTGCTGAAGTTCGGTCTCATTCCCGAGTTCGTCGGCAGATTCCCCGTATTGACCACCTTGGCAGACCTGGATGTGCCCGCGCTCATTCGAGTCTTGACCGAGCCCCGCAATGCCCTGGTGAAACAGTACCAAGCCCTGTTTGAGATTGAAGGCGTAGAATTGCAGTTTACCGACTCGGCGGTCAAGGCGATCGCTCGTCGGGCGGCGGTGATGAAAACCGGCGCCAGGGCGCTCCGTACGATCCTGGAAGAAGTGATGTTGGATCTGATGTACGATGTTCCTGCATTGGTCGGCGTCAAATCCGTGATCATCACGGAAGACGTGATTGCCGGAACTCAACAACCGCAGGTGCTGACCTAAGCCCCTCCGGCACGATGGCCCGCATTCTTATCTACGGAAAGCGGGTGCCGCACGCCGGTTTCCATTCGGCACAATCGTATCCCCTTCTCTTGATGAAACAAGAGCGTCTGGGCACTGCGGGCAGTCGGATTATGCGGCGTGCCTGGTTCGCTGGTGGCTTGTAGTGGCCGTGTTGTCTCGAAGAGCGGAAATCATTCGCCGCTTCTCCGATTCACTTTCGCCCGCCATCGACCAGGCGATCAGCCACACAAGCGCAATCATCGTCCCCAGACCAATGATCTCGACCATAGGGCACCTCCGGCAAGTAAAGAGCAGGCTCCTGTGACCTGCTGTTAGGCTTCTAGTCGGCTGCGGAAAAGCTCGATGATTGCGTCATACGTCGTATTTCGCACAGGGGCCGTCTCGCGTCAGAATCGCCCGCAGGATGCGAAAAATGGCTGTCCAGCAAGGCCGCAGCGAACGAAGAGGCGAATCGTACTCGCGCCGTACGGTGAGCCTCTGAGCGATGCGAGAACGCCGCTGGCGGACTTTTTCCGCATCCTGCTAGGCGGCTTGGCGAGGGCTGGCTTTCGCGTGAGTGCCAGTCTCCTTCGTTCCCTCGATGCTTCCACCCGAGGTCTTAGGCGATCCGTTCCGGACGGAATAGGCAATGTCGATACACACAAACAGAGTCGCCACCATCGCCAAGAGTCCTGCTACGATTCCCCAATACACTCCTGACATAGGTCACGCACTCGCGGCTGTACTGCGCGAGTCCTTTTGTGTCACGCCCGACCTGCCGTGGTGATTTCGTGTGGCGCTCCGGCGGGGGCGTGGCTTCCTTACGGTGGATGATCCGGATGCAACGAGTAACGGGAGTTCGCCAACGGACCAGGTCATTCTGCGCGTTAGTGCGATCAGAGATCCCACGAGTGTCTCAAACAGCGATGCGCCTCGTGGCGCCCGCAGCACGGGGATCGATTCTTCGACCTCTGCATTCCGTTCAGCTGGCGTCGCGAACTCGGACGAGGTCCGCTCAAGGTAGTCGGGAATGCGAAAACCGAATGGGGCAAGCCCGGCTACAGAAGGCAACTCGGCGTGAACGTTGGGAAGAGTGCGTGGTGAGTAAAGCGTACACCTGCCCTGTCCGTCCCGCTGGATTCGTGCTCCACGGAAGAACATGACAGCCACCTCCTGAATGAGGCGGATCGGGTATGAACGAGACTAAATTCTATGCCTTGCGTCCGAACCAGTCAAGCATGCGCACAGCGATGGCAAGTCGATCTGCTTCGACGACGGCGAGCACCATGTCACCGAGAACAGCAGCAACCTCAGTCCGCCAGCCGGTGAACCCAAGATGAACAGGGGAAGAAAAGTCGCTAGATCGTGTCTAGATTCAGGGAGGCGTCGGGTTGCCGGGGCTTGGAGGATTTGAAACGTAATGTCAGTTCCGGTTCTTTGCTTTCGGGTGAAAGGTTGAACGACCCTTCAGCGCTGAGGTGTTCCTGCGAGCGGGATTTACCATGAGGGAAGAACTTCAGTCGGAATTCTCCCTTTCGTGGTCCCGTGGAGCCGTTGCCCGGCAGCATGCCGTTGATCTCGACATGTTCCCGCAATGTGGCGAGCGCTTGGCTGTACAGGTCGCACAGGAGCCTTTCGGGCATCAGGCCCTTGCATACGATACCCTGGTCCGAGTTACGCGGTTCGTCGCTCAATGCAGCGTGGAGGCTTGTTGTTGAGAGGAAGAGCGCGGTGATGAGGATTGAGGAGATGATCCAGATCCGCATGCAGTCACTCTATCGGGAGGGGAAGGATCCCGTCAAGCCGCAGGCACTTGACGGCGGGAGAGGCTCAACGGCAGGGTCGACGGCCCAATCTAGCAACGGGTGAGGAGCTTCTCGTTCCGATTCCACTGCGATACGGTGCCGCTTGTGTCGGTCAGTTCCAGTTTATCCTGGGACAAGACACGGACTGAAAGTGGAGCAGTCTTGCTCTGGGCCACGACGAGACGGAAGCGATCCTGTTCCTGTTCAAGGCGGCCGGTCTGCGAGGTCGCTTTGTAAAATTCGGACACGTTGGCTGCGGTGATCGTCCAGACAAATTCCTCCTGGCGATCGACGAATTTTGACGATCCCTCCCACGTTCCTACCAGAGACGGTTCAACCGGGGGGAGCCGCTTGACGGCCAGCTTGTGTGGAACGGCCGTAAACGATTGCCAAAGTAGGGGATCGAATTTGCTGGGTGTCTGATTCTTGGGGAGTTTATCCCAGGTCACGCTCAAAATGCCGGTGGTGGAAAACCGATCAGCGTTCGCCACCTGGTAGGTTCCATGCAAAATCTCAGGGTAGGACTCGGCTTCCCAGCGACCACGGCCTGCGGTGACCGTCCCCGGCATCACGATGGCGGTCGTCAGGGTCCAGGTGCCGCGTTCGCTCAAGGCAAGGTGCCCCTTCCCGTACATCAGGCCCACGGGCATGCATCCGTACCAATCACCGGCCCACTGAGAGGGGGTACCAGTGATTCCAGGCTCCGTCGCAGCGGAGGGCGTGCGGATCGGGGCGCCGAGCCTCGTTGCCGCGACCTTGGCCAGATTCGTGACCGCCGCTTGTGGATTCGTCTGTTTGGACGAGGTGAGCGAGAGCGTGACCAGCGCATCCGCTTTTAAGAACGTCAGTTGGATACCGCCGATCGGTGAGCGGAGGGTAAACGCGCCGTCGCCCACGCCGGGAACCGGCTGATGGCCGGCTTTGGCACGCTGATCGTGAAAGAGGCTTTTCTTGTCCCCGTCGGGTCCGGAGTCCAGCTCGACCACCACGGTTTCCTGCGGGTTTCGTTTGGCCTGATAGAGACATTGCCGGTCGTTCTGGCGTAGACCAGGGGTGACGGGTGTCCCGATGGCGAGTTCCACGTCGGCCTCAGTCACGATGAGGCAGGCATTCAAGTTGTTCGAGAGGGCCTCATTCGACTGTGAGCAACCGAAGACCGTCGCGCTCAGCAGGAGGGCATAACAGGCACGGCATATCGTGGACGAAAGATTCATGGAGTGGCAAGTCTAGGAGCGTTTCGCGACAAATTGCAAGTTGTGCAGATGATCCGTGCCGGATTGATAGCCGATGCAGGAGAGGCGACCGTTCTCGTTCACGACGCGACAAATTTCAGAGACAGGCCATTGATGCAATACCGCAGACCAGTAGGTCTGGGGCCGTCGTTGAACACATGGCCTTGATGGCCGCCGCAGCGAGCGCAGTGGACTTCTGTGCGCGTCATAAAGAATTTACTGTCGGTGCGCGTCTCCACCACCTTCGGATCGATCGGTTGCCAGAAACTTGGCCAGCCGGTGCCGCTATCGAACTTATGTTCCGACGAATAGGCCGGGAGGTCGCAGCCGGCGCAATGGTAGATGCCGGGCTGGTGATTGTCGTGCAACGGGCTGGTAAATGCCCGTTCAGTGTCCTCGTGCCGGAGGACTTGGTAGGCGGCAGGGGACAGCTGTTTCTTCCACTCGTCGTCGGTCTTGGTGACTTTCACGATCGGTCCGATCTCTATGTGTGCCGGCATGGTCATCTCCTTGGATAGGGCGTCGTGGCTGGGCATCACTGACGCCGGTACCTGTCACCTTACAGATGTCTGTACGGAAGGGCAAGGCGAACGGATGCGTCGTGGAAGCGTGAAGTTCAGGGGGGATGGCCATCAGTCACGGGGAACAAGGCCCCGGCCGTTGAGCCGGGGCCTTGAGTATCACGATGCGCGTGATGTCGTCACTGGTTCAGGTCGTTCCGCCGAGGAACGGGAATCCTGATTGAATGCCGCCGGCAGCACCTCCTCAATCCGTTCGACAGGGAGAATCGTGAGTTCATCCCTGACTTCCTGCGGCACCTCTTTCAGGTCCTTCTCGTTGGCCTTCGGGAGGATGATGCGCCTGATCCCGGCTCGATGAGCCGCCAGCACCTTCTCCTTGATGCCGCCCACCGGCAGCACCAAGCCCGTCAGGCTGATCTCTCCGGTCATGGCCGTATCGCTTCGCACCGGCTTGCCGACATAGGCCGAAGCCAGCGCCGTGGCCATGGTGATTCCGGCGGACGGGCCATCTTTCGGGATGGCTCCGGACGGGACATGGATGTGCACGCCGTTGCGTTTGAAGCGCGAGATGTCCAGTCCCATGCTTTCGGCATGCGACCAGAGGTAACTGCGCGCCGCCCGAGCCGACTCCTGCATCACGTCCCCCAATTGTCCGGTCAGGGTCAGTTCGTGGCTGCCGGGCAAGAGGGTCGTTTCGATGTAGAGCACATCCCCACCGGTTGGTGTCCAGGCCAATCCTGTCGCAACGCCGGCCGGCAGGTTTTTCCTCGCCTCTTCCGGCTGGAACCGTTCCTGGCCGAGCCATTCATCCAGGAGTGCTTCCGTGATGTCCACCGGTGATGCCGCCGAATCCACCGGCCTATCGGCGAAGGTCACCGCGACCTTCCGCGTAATGCGGCCCAGCATCTGCTCCAACTGCCGGACTCCCGACTCCCGCGTGTACCGGCTGATGATGTGGTCGAGCACCTGGTCCGGTAGCGTGACGTCTTCAGCCCGTAGACCGGCTTCCTTCAGCCGTCTCGGCCAGAGATAGCGCAGCGCGATCTCGCGTTTTTCCCGCTCGCTGTACCCGTTGACCCGGATGATCTCCATCCGGTCCAACAGAGGCTGAGTGAGCGTCTCTAACGTGTTGGCCGTCGTAATGAAAAACACCTTCGACAGATCAAACGGCAAATCGAGATAGTGGTCGCGGAACGTGTGGTTCTGCGCAGGGTCCAGAATCTCGAGCAATGCCGACGCAGGGTCGCCGCGGAAATCCCGTCCCAGCTTGTCGACTTCATCCAGCATGATGACCGGGTTATTGACTCCCGCTCGTCGGACTGCCTGGATGATGCGGCCGGGCAACGCGCCCACATACGTGCGGCGATGACCTCGCAGTTCCCCTTCGTCATGGAGTCCGCCCAGACTGAAGCGTTCGAAGGTCCGCCCCATCGACTTGGCGATCGATTGCCCCAGGCTGGTCTTTCCCACGCCGGGAGGGCCGACCAGGCAGAGAATGGGCGCCTTGGCGGAGGGGTTCAACTTCAAGACCGCCAGATGTTCCACAATGCGCTCTTTGACTTCCTTGATGCCGTAGTGATCCTCGTTGAGGACATTTCTTACGTGCGCCAGGTCCAGCCCTTCCTCGGAAGACTTGTTCCACGGCAGTTCCAGTACGAGTTCGAGATAACTCCGGATCACTTGATGTTCGGGGGAGGCGCTGGGCGTCTTTGCCAGTCGAGCCAGTTCCCGATCGGTTTCCTTGCGAACGTGCTCAGGAAGACCGGCATCCTGAAGCTTCTTCCTCAGGGCTGCTACCTCGTCTTCTTCTCCGGTCACTTCGCCCAGCTCTTGCTGGATCGTCTTGAGTTGTTCGCGCAGCAGGTACTCTCGCTGGGTCTTGCCGAGTTTCTCCTTGGCTTCGCTGGTGATCTTGTCGCGCAACTGGAGGATCTGGACCTCGCGGGAAAGCGCCGCATAGAGCCCCCGCAGCAAGTCCGCCCTGGTGGAGGCCTCCAGCAATTGCTGCTCGCCGTCGAGCGTCAGATTCAGCAAGGAGGCGATGCGGTACGCCAGGGTCACGGGATCCTCTTCCGTTCCCAGTGCCGCCACCGCTTCATGCACACCCGGAGTCTGAATCAATTTCGGGAGTTCCGTGATGATGTCCAGAATCGCCCGGTGTAAGGCCTCGACTTCCGTGCTCCGTTCCGCCGGCGCAGGAAGCTGCTTCACGCGCGCTTGGAGGTAGGGGTCCACTTGGTCGAGCTTGAGCAAGACGAACCGCTCCAGGCCCTGGATTAAGATATTGTAGTGACCTTCCGGAGCTCTGGCCGTTTGTTTGATGACGGCTTTGGTCCCGATCGAGTAGAGATCTTCCAAGGTCGGTTGATCGGTTTGTGCGTCCCGTTGGGCCACGACGAGCAGGGTCTTGTCTTCTGTCTTGAGCGCTGCCTCCACGGCGGCGATCGACCGGTCGCGTCCCACCGTCAGCGGCATCATCGTACCGGGAAACAGCACGGTCCGCTTCAACGGGAGTATGGGAAGATGCGTGAGTATGGGCGTGTTGAGATCAGTCATGTCTTCCTCCAGGGTTCTCGGAAGATCTTCGCGTTACAGCGGGAAGGATTGCGGCACATCCGCTCTCACGCCGATCACCGTTCTTTTAGATAGCCACGGGGAGAGGTGAGTCAAGCGCCGGTCTTGAAGAGGCGAGTGAACGATGGATAGTCTGGAGCCGGCGCGGAGAAGAGTCTATGCGCGGGGGTACGAGGTCCGCACCGCTAGCAGGCTGCGGAAAAACTCGATGATTGCGTCATGCGTCGCGTTTTGCACACTGGCCGTCAGGCGTCAGAATAGCCCCCAGGATGTGCAAACAGGCCGTCCAGCAAGGCCGCAGCGAACGAAGAGGCGAATCATACTCGTGCCGTACGGTGAGCCTCTGAGGTTCACGTCGCGCGGAATAACGCGCGGCACGTTTGTGAACGCCGCCGAGCCGGTGAGGTGGCCGTGTCTTGCGAGAACGCTGCTGGCGGGCGTTTTCCACATCCTGTTAGCGGTCGATGAAGAGGCTGCCCTGGTTCTCCAGATAGGTTCGCCGATTGAGCCGTTCGGGCCGCGCCCCGGCTTTGGCGGAAGGCACGGAGGAATAGTCATCTCGTCCTTCGAGGTCCAGAAACGCGCCGACACTCGTATCAGCGCCAAGCCCGAGCCCTCGGCTGATCGCATATTGATCGGCTCCGCCTTCTTCGATGAAGAGCCCCCATCCGCCTAGGTCGGCCATGCCTAAACCCGTCGAGGTCGGCAGGTCATAGAAGTCGCTGTCCGAACCCCCATCGACGGCCAGGGCCACGCTGCCGTCCCAGGCGGTGCCGCCGTTGTAGAACGGACCTCTTGAACCATATCGGTCCTTGCCCTGGTAATCAATGGTCAGGCCCACTCCGAAATGTGCCGCACTGCCGTGGCCATACCGCGCCGCCTGATGCTCGTCGTCTCCCGCCAGATCGAGTTTCACGCCGACTCCGAAGAAATAGCCGTGTCCCTGGGAAAAGTTCGCGCTGCGATACCGGTCGCGACCGGCCAGGTCGATCAGGAGGCCCCAGCCGCCGGCCAGACTCTGGGCCCGTTGCGCCGGTTGTTTGCTGAAGACGCGAAGCCCGGCACCCGTTCCAAGCCCAAAACAATCGTATTGAAACGAAGGGTCTTGCGGGCGCGCGTGCGGAGCCTCAGTCTCGTTGTAGGCGCTGGGGTATCGTCCGCCGCACTCGTACGCATCGTGTCCGGCCACGTCGATCAACGCCCCGACGCCCAGCGGGCCTCCAAATCCGAGCGCGTAGCCGTAGCTCGTATACCGGTCGTCGCCCGCACGGTCAACCAGGAGGCCGAATCCCCCGAAGGCCGCCCCCTGGGTAAACCGGCTGCCTTCATAGACATCATGGCCTTCTCCATCATACAGGATGCCGAGCCCCGCGAGGCCGACTCCGCCGGAGCCGGGGGTCAAACGATAGGTATCGTCGCCTCTCTGGTCGATCACGATGCCGATCCCCGCACGTCCGGTGGCGAGGCCCAGCGGAGCCGGTTGATACGTGTCGTTGCCGCTCAGGTCGATCACGATGCTGTTGCCGAGATCACTGTTCGGGCTGGCACCGATGACTCCGCGGTAGCTGTCGTTGCCTCCCAGGTCGATGATCAGCGCCGCGCCCCTATCGAGGTCGTACGTATTGGGGCCGTATCCCCCGATGACAAGCAACCCGTAGGACGTCTGCTGTATCAGCAGGATGTCCCCGGTGATGCCGGGGATGCTTTGCGCGACCGGTTTTCGGTGCTGCAGGGCAATCTCCAGCTGCTGGAGAAATTTTCTGTTCCCGAGCCGGGCTAATCGTTGGGCGGCGGTGATGAGTGAGCCGTAGTCGACTTGCTGCATGAGCAAGGTGGCGTAGGTGACTGCTGCCTCCGCCTCTGCCAGGTGGGCCGGTGGCGTGATTTGCGGCGTGAACTGCTCGACGAGAGGCCGGGCGTGAGAAAAGAGAAACTCCCGATCCTGCGGCGACAAATGGCGCAGCGCCTGCTCGCGGTCCTGGTAGGCCTGTTCGAGCACGTCCGTGAGAAACGTCAGCAATTCCTCGCTGGCCAGGGTGACGGGAAACGTCAGCGGCGCGAAGGAGGCACCGGTGCGATCCATGCCTCCTTCCAGAATGTCGATCACGGCCGGCAGCCCTTCGACACCTGATTCGGCAGCGGTCGAGGCTAACAGTCCAGCCTGTTCGAGTGCGGCGAGACCGTCCCAGGGATCAGCCAGCGTACGCAGGACGAGGTTGCGTTTGAATTTCGCCGCCTTGTTGGATTGATCGGCCAGGCTTTTTCGCAGGGCCGGAAGGGTGACGTTGAGATTGTCTTGCAGTTCCGGTTCGACAAGGTTTTTCAGCCGTGTCACCATGGCCTGTTGCTGCCGGTCGATCTGTTGGTCCGGCGGTGGTGTGACGGCGAACAGGGTGGAGAGCCTGGCACAGCCGCCCAATAGGACCGAAAGCGCCAAGACCATGAGGAGGCCGAGGTGCCGATGCGGGACCGCGGGGCGCTTCCTTTCTGGAACGACAGTCCGAATGGCACCGTGGCGCTGTGGATTGGTTGAGCGGTGGCCGGGCTGAGGAGCGGCGCCGATCACAGGTGTGCTCCGAGAATGTGCAGGTGCAGGGTACTCACCGGTTACTCAAAGGAGGGACTGTCATGAGGGGGGAGGATGCCCGCATCGCGCAGACACTCGTCGGCCCAGGCTCGAATATCGTGTGCCGCCAGATAGCTCCGCATGCGATGCATCCGTTCCCGGCGCTCCTGCAGCGGCATTTCCAGCGCCTGGCGAATCGACTCGGCTACACCCTCGGGGTCGTACGGGTTGATGACCAACGCGTCGGTCATTTCTTCCGCCGCGCCGGCCATGTGGCTCACCAGTAACACGCCCTTCTCATCCACCTGGCTGGCGACATATTCCTTCGCAACCAGGTTCATGCCGTCATAGACGGAACTGACCAGTGCCAAGTCCGCCATCCGGTAGTACGCCGCCAAGGTGTCCAGGCCGATCCGCCCTTCGCGGAATTCGACCGGCCGCCAACGCGAAGCGTGAGAGCTGCCGGGATTGGAAATACTGCTGTAGCGCATGTTGATGTCGTTCACCGTTTCGCGGATCAATTCACGGTAGCGTCGATAGGCTTCCACGTCCCCTCGGGTCGGCACCGCGATTTGAATAAAGGTGAACCGGCCCCGGTATTGCGGGAACTGCTGGAAGAATGCATCGATGGCCCACAGGCGTTTGAGCAGCCCCTTTGTATAGTCGAGGCGGTCCACCCCGAGCCCAATGCGCACCTCCGGCTGAAAGACATGCAGGTTGCGAAGGACATCCATTGAACGGGTGACCTGAGGTGATTGGGCCCGCTCGGACCACGTCTGAAAGCCGATGCTGATCGGGCGGGACACGACCCTGGTCGCATGGCCCTTATACTCGAGGTGACCGTCGTCCGCGTGAAGGTCCGCGCCCAGGAACTCTTTTGCGCATTCGACGAAGCAATGAAGAAAACTTTGTGTCTGGAACATCAGCAGATCGCAGGTGAGCAGGGATTCCAGCACTTCGCGTCGCTCCGGCAGAATGCGAAAGGCATCCGGGCCCGGCCAGGGGATATGCCAGAACATTGCGACCGGCTGTTTGGGCAACGACGCCTTCACCATGCCCGGGAGCAGCGCCAGGTGAAAATCATGCACCCAGACGAACCCGGGCTTCATCTGAAGTTCGCCCAGCACCACTTCGGCGAAGCGGGCATTCATGGCTTGGTAGGCGTGCCAATAGAGCTTGCGGTAGTCGACGCGATCCAAGGTCAAGTGGCACAAGGGCCAGAGCACCTGGTTCGCGTATCCTTGATACCCGCCTTTGATCTCGCCCGATTCCAGCCACACGCGACGGAGTCTGTACGTCGGGGCGTCGGGCGGGACTTCAACGGTCATGTCCTGATCCACCACGTCGCGGTCGGCCTTGCCGCTGCCCCAGGCAATCCAGGTCCCGCCGAGACGCCGCATCATTGGGTCCAGCGCCGAGACGAGCCCTCCGGAGGTCCGTTCCCAGATGAGGTGGTTTTTTACCAGACGATGTTCGTAGGGCTCACGATTCGAGACGATGATGAGGCGTGCGAGGGAGAGATCGCTTTCGCGCTGTGCCGCTTCGAGGGGAGCGTGAGACGTGTTCACGTGCCACCCTCACTTTCCCTGTGAGCTGGTGTCAGCTGTGTCCTGACCATGGATTGAAAATAGGAGCCTTTCGCCCGGCTGTCAAGCAGGGAAGCGTGAGACACAAGAGCGTATGGCTGATGCTCGATAGCGAGAAGGGCACGATGCCGGGGCCGGTCGGTCGGGGCAGAAATGAAATATTGAGAAGGTGCCTGGCTCCGGTCTGCGGAACTCAGATTCCGGGCTGGTAGCTATCGGCTATCTGCCATCTGCTCTTTTCTTCCGGGGGCTGCCCGTCACCATGCGGAACTCGAAGAGACGGCATTCGATCGCGCCGTTGAAGAGAGGAACGCGGCGGGAAGGGGCCAACCGCAGCTGCCCGGGAAGTTTCATGTCGGCGGTAAAAATCTGGACCGTCCAGTTGCAGAAATGTTTCTTCAGGTGATCGCCGAACTGCGGGTAGAAGGCCTTGAGCGATTCGCTGTCCCCCATGCGCTGGCCATAAGGCGGGTTGGTGACAAGCAGGCCCGTTTCGGCCGGTGCGAGCAGTTGCCGTGCATCACCTTGCCGTAACGTGACGAGTTCGCTGCATCCGGCGATGGTCAAATTGGCTCCGATCGACGTGAGGGCGGTGGCGCTGTGGTCGGCGGCGTGGATCAGGCCTGGTGTACCGTCGATTTCCCGTTCTTTGAGTTCGACGCGAAGCGCCTCGGCTGGGCGGGGATCATATGAGAGTAGTTTTTCGAACGCGAACCGGCGACCGATGCCGGGGGCGACCCGACGCGCCATCAACGCGGCCTCCACCACGAAAGTTCCGCTGCCGCACATGGGATCATAGAGCAGGGTGTCCGGCGTCCAATTGGCAAGACGCAAGATCCCGGCTGCAAGATTTTCCCGAATCGGCGCCTCCCCGGCCGACTTCCTCCAGCCCCGCTTGAACAGTGGCTCGCCGGAGGTGTCCAGGTAGAACGTGCACTGGGTGCTGTCCAGGTACACGGCGATCAACATGTCCGGCGCATGGGTGTCCACCGACGGGCGTCTGCCTCTGGCATACTGAAATCGGTCACACACCGCGTCCTTCACACGCAGGGTGACGAAGTCCAGACTCTTGAGCGGGCAGTGGTGCGCGCTGACCTTCACTTTGATCCGCTGCTGCGGCGTGAACCAGTCCTGCCAGCGGATGGCGTGGGCCGCGTCATACACATCCTGTTCGTCGCGATAACTGCCTTCGGCGATACGCAGCAGAACACGGCTGGCAATGCGGCTTTCGAGGTTCACGCGGTAGCAGAGGGTGAGGGGACCGGCAAACGCGACACCCCCTGCGGTCGGCTTGATATCGGCCGCGCCCAGGTCCGCCAGTTCCTGGGCGAGCACTGGCTCAAGGCCTCGGGGGCAGGGTGTAAAAAAAACGTGAAGTGTGTTATCCATTTCTGTCGTTCCGTCGTCCTCATCGAGGGGTTTCATGAAGTTTTGCAGCGAATGCGGGGCCGAGCTGTCGACACGAATTCCTCCAGGCGATAATTTGCCGCGGTTCGTCTGCGATACCTGTCAGGTCATCCATTACATCAATCCGAAAATCGTCGCCGGCTGCATTCCCGAATGGGAGGACAAGATCTTGCTCTGTCGCCGGGCGATCGAACCGCGGATCGGTCACTGGACCTTTCCCGCCGGCTTCATGGAAATCGGAGAGAGCACCGAGCAGGCGGCGATCCGCGAGACTCTCGAGGAAGCCCATGCCGACGTGGAAATCACGTCTCTGTATGCCGTGTTGAGCCTGCCCCGCATCAGCCAGGTGCATATGGTGTTTCGCGGTGTCCTGCACAAACCGGAGTTTAAACCTGGTACGGAAAGCTTGGATGTCAGATTGTTCGCGTTGGACGAGATTCCCTGGGACGACCTGGCCTTTCCCGTTATCCACGAAGCCCTCGAACGCTACGTGGCGGACGTAGCCCGCGGCACCTTCCCCATGCATTTCGGCAGCGTCTTCCCCCGGATGAAATCGTAATACGCTATAAGAGCTTATGGCGTATGGCTGATAGTGTATGGCAAGACATCAAACGGTGTACCGTCCGTGATCCGTTACGGCTTTGACTCTTTCTATCGGTCATCGGTTCTTCTCTTGCACCATCAGCTCCCCTCCACGAGCTAGTTGCGGCCAGGCATGATGAGCCCCAACTCATTGGCCGGCGGATGCACGAACAGGAATCCCTTGTCTGCCTGAAAATCCACCGTCATCCCACTGGTCCGGTGCGCGCTGGCCCTGTCCAAGGCGACCGTGACTCCGTCAATCTGTTCCACCGCGTCATCCTCACGGGTCGTTGATTCCAGGGTGATCGACAGCGAGAGGCGTTGCGCGTTCACGTCGCGCAGGGCGATCCGCACGATAGGGTCCTCCGGATGTTCCTGGATCAACGTGCGCAAGCGTTCGAGTGCCGTTTGGGTGAGGGTCAGCATCGTCACGCTCCGAATGCCCGGCCTGAGGGCGGGCTGTGTTGAATGTAGTGAATGTCTACCAGCTGCTCGGCCCGGTCGATCGAGTAAAAAATCCGCCAGTCGCCGACCGCATACTTATGGATGCCGGGAAGATCGGCCGCGACCGGTTCGTGCCGTAAATTGTCGACGTTCGAGGCCAGCCATTTCGTCTTGTCGAACAGCCGTTGCGCCATGGCTGGCTCGGCGGCGCTGAGATCGCCCACCACATCGGGCCGGAACGCGAGACGAAACCAGGGCATCGCTACCACCGCAGGCCGAGCTTGTCGGCCACTTCGTCGCCCGTGAGACGCTCCGTCGAGGCGAGGGACTGTTTGAGGCGGTCGCGGACGGATTCCCCGAGCGGCGCGCCGAGATCGGGGTCGCCGATCAACGTGCGCAACCGGTCATCGACCAGGCCCTGCACCAGGTCCTTCAATTCTGCCAGTGTGAGCTCAGAAAGCTTGTGTGTCGGTTCCGTCATTACATCACCAAAATCTTGCTGGGAGCATACGGGGGCGGTTACGCCAAATGCAAGAATCCCCGCCGATCGCATCCAGAAAACTTCGGCCTGGCCACCTGAATCGTGACCCCGGATGTCACGGTAGGGTGGTAGGGTAGAAACTCTCGCGCAGTCGCTTGTGTGGCGCCGGCCGAAGCAGTATTCTCCCGTGGAACTAAAAGGACAGGTACTTACAGCGGCAGAGCATCAGCGCGAAGGATCATATGACCGACGGAAGCTTCAAAGATATCGAGAAACTCGAAACCTCACTCTGGGAAGCGGCGGATAACCTCCGGGCTAATTCCAAGCTGACGTCCAACGATTATTTCATGCCGGTCCTCGGCGTGATTTTTCTGCGCCATGCGAAGAATCGTTTCGATGTCGCGACTGAACAGATTGATGCAGATCGAGCCAGCGGAAAGATGCCGAAGCGGAAGGTCCTGCCTGAGGACTATGTCCGCCGGCGGGCGCTGTGGCTTCCGGTGGAAGCGCGTTATGACCACATCATGTCGGAGGCGACCGTCAATCCCTCCGGTCTTCCCACGCTGGTAACCAACGCCATGACGGCGATCGAAGATGTGTTCATGCCGTTGAAGGGCGTGCTCCCGAAAGACTATGGCATCTTCGAGGCGAAGGTGCTCGAAGATCTGATGCGTCTCTTCAACAGCGAGCAGATCAAGCAAGCCACCGGCGACGTATTCGGTCGCATCTACGAATACTTCCTCGCCAAATTCTCGATTCAGAAGGCGCACGACAACGGCGAGTTCTTCACGCCTGCGTCAATCGTGCAGATGATCGTCAACGTCATCGAGCCGAACCATGGCACTATTTTCGACCCAGCCTGCGGGTCCGGCGGCATGTTCGTGCAATCGAGCCACTTCATCGAGCATGAAGGCGGCGACACGGCGAAGAAGGTCATCTTCTACGGCCAGGAGAAGAATCGAGAAACCATCCGCATCGCCAAGATGAACCTTGCCGTGCACGGGCTGGAAGGGAAAATCGCCGAGGCCATCACCTACTACCAGGACGAATACAGCCTCGTCGGCACGTGCGATTTTGTCATGGCCAATCCGCCGTTTAATGTGGATCTGGTGGATGCGGTGCGAGCCGAGGAGGACAAGCGGCGCCTTCCCTTCGGGCTGCCCGGCGTGAACAAGGCGAAGAAAGTCTCCAACGGCAACTACCTCTGGATCTCGTATTTTTAGAGCTACCTCAATAAGAAAGGGCGGGCCGGGTTCGTCATGTCGTCCCAGGCGTCGAGTGCCGGTCACGGTGAGAAAACAGTCCGGCAGAAGATCGTCGAGACGGGCGATGTCGATGTGATGATTTCCATCCGCTCCAACTTCTTCTACACTCGCACCGTCCCTTGCGAGTTGTGGCACTTCGACCGGGACAAGCCGGCGGACCGCAAAGACACAGTCCTGATGCTTGACGCGCGCAACGTCTACCGGAAGGTCACGCGCAAAATCTATGATTTTTCGCCCGAACAGATGCAGAACCTTGCCGCCATTGTCTGGCTCTACCGTGGCCAAACGGCTCGCTTCCTGGCCCTCATCCGGGACTACATCGGCCGGGTCTGCACCGAGAGCGCTGCCATACCAGCGGCAGTGGCAATCTTCGACGCCAGGCTCGCGGAGTTGCGCGGGCGTTTCGACCGTCTCGCCGCTGCCGTGGAGAAACATGAGACGCTCGACGGAGAGAAGAAACAGGTGCTTGCCGAGGCGGTGACCGAACTGCGGGAGGCGCAGTCGCTGTATGAGATTGACAGAAAACAGTTGCTCGCCGCTCTTGGCGACTTCGTCAAGAAATACGCGAAGGCCTTGCCCGACAAAAACAACGCGCAGCACAGCGCCCGTAAGAGTTATGACGCAAGCGCCACATCCATCCGCGATCTCATCAAGCAGGTGGACCTGCTCTACAAGCTTGTCGCGCGCAATGCCGACATGGGCGCTGAGTTGGCGACGGATGATGTCCTTGCGGAAGCCTACGACCGACGCGCAACGGGCAAGCTGCTCGATGATGAGCGCAAGGCTGCTGTCGAACAACTCAAGCAGGCAGTGTATTTCCACCGGCAAGTAGCCTGGCTGCAAGACCGCTTTCCGAAAGCCGAGCTTCAGGCCGTGCCGGGTCTGGTAAAGCTGGTGAACCGCAAAGAGATTGAGGCTGCCGACTGGAGCCTCACTCCCGGCCGGTATGTCGGCGTCGCGCCGCCGGAAGAGGACGAAGACTTCGACTTCGAACAGACCCTCCGCGACATCCACTCCGAGCTGGCTGATCTTAACAAAGAAGCCGTCGAGCTGGCCGCGAAGATTCAAGAGAACTTCGAGGAGTTAGGGGCATGACAGGATGGCCCGAAGTTGCGCTCGGTGCTCTCTGTGAAGTCTTTAGCGGCTACCCCTTCAAGAGCGCCCACTTCACCGACGACCCGGACGATGTCGCCTTGGTGAAAGGCGAGAACGTGGGGCAAGGCGAGATTCTTTGGGAAATTTCGAAACGCTGGCCGCGTGAGGATGCTGATGATCTTGCCCGCTATCGACTCCAGCGGGACGACATCGTACTGGCCATGGATCGGCCGTGGGTGCCTGCGGGTCTCAAGTTTGCTCGGATCGGCGAGTCGGATCCGGAAGCGCTCGTGGTGCAACGGGTCGCAAGACTCCGTGCCACAGGGGACCTCGACCAAAGATTTCTCTACTATGTGATCGCATCTTCCGACTTCGTCGCATATGTAAAGAATGCCGCCCGCGGTGTCGGCGTGCCACACGTTAGCGGTAAGCAGATTGCCGAATTCCGTTTCGGACTACCCCCACGTGTGGCTCAAGAGGCAATCGCCGACATCTTGTCCGCCTACGACGACCTGATTGAGAATAACAAACGGCGGATGGCGCTGCTGGAGGAGGCGGCGCGGCAGCTCTACCGCGAATGGTTCGTCCGTCTCCGCTTCCCTGGCCATGAACATACCCGCATCACCAACGGCGTGCCGGCGGGATGGAAAAAAGTTCCATTTGAATCAGCATTAGTTCTACAGCGTGGTTTCGATTTGCCAGTGCAGGATCGGGAAGATGGCGACGTACCAATCTATGGCTCAACCGGTATCAATGGCTTTCACAACAAGGCGAAGGTTGTTGGGCCGGGGATTGTTACTGGTAGAAGCGGAACCCTCGGGGAGGTGCGCTACATTGAGGGTGATTTCTGGCCCTTGAACACGGCTTTGTGGGTCAAAGAGTTCCGCCGAGTGCCGCCGCTCTTCACGCTATTTCTGATGCGTGAGATGGACTTGAAGCAATTTAATGGTGGGGCATCGGTTCCGACACTTGATAGGAAAACAGTGCATCGAACCGAAATTCTTATGCCGCCGAAACCCCTTGTCAGATCGTTTGATGAATTTGCCGCCCCGTTGTTTCAGCAAATCGGTTCATTGACAGCACAAATTGAAAAGCTTCGCGCCGCCCGCGATCTACTGCTGCCGCGTTTGATGAACGGAGAGATTGCGATCTGACCGTTCCGACATTACAAACGGAGCGTATTCCCTGTTCGTTGGTTGCATGAATCCACATTGCACACTATTATATCCAAGTTCCCTATCAGGGAATCTGGATGAAATAGTGTACACGCATGAAACAGACGCTCGGCAATCTCGAACGCCAACTGTTTGCCTATGCGCAGATGCGCGGCCTGAGAACCCTGCGAACGGGTGATTTGACCACAGCGCTCGGCATATCGCGCAAGCAGGAAAGCAAGCTGTTCACCCGGCTCTCAACCGCCCGCATGATTGCGCAGGCGCGCCGGGGGCTTTATCTGATTCCTCAGCGCCTGCCTTTGGGCGGAAGCTGGGCTCCCTCGGAAATTCTCGCACTCAATACCCTCATCGGCGATCGGAAGGGACGATACCAGATCTGTGGTCCCAACGCTTTCAATCGATACGGCTATGACGAGCAGGTGCCGAATCGCATCTATGTCTATAACAATCGCCTGCATGGTGAGCGCAAGGTCGGCCCGGTGCAGCTGACCTTGATTAAGGTGGCAGATCGACGACTGGGTTCGACTGAAGAAACGGCGACGGCGGACGGCGAGCGGGGACTCTATTCTTCACGAGCGCGAACTCTGCTCGATGCGGTCTACGACTGGTCTCGCTTCGGCTCGCTGCCACGGGCGTATGAATGGATCCGCGCCGATTTGAAGAAGCAACGTGTGACGGCGCGAGACCTCGTACAGGTCACGTTGCGGTACGGCGATGTTGGAACGATTAGACGCATGGGGTACTGCCTCGAACAAGAAGGGGTTGAGGCGTCGCTTCTCCAGAGGCTGGAACGCGCGTTGAAGCCTACAAGGAGTTGTATTCCTTGCGTTCCGTCAAGAGCCAAACGCGGCACAATCAATCGCCGATGGGGGGTCGTGGACAATGCGGGAACCTGAGACTCGGTTGCTGCGCCACCATCACGATGCCGCCTTCTTCTCCGAGGCCATTGCGTTTACCTCGGCGCAACAAGGATTCGTGTCGGCCTTGATCGAGAAGGATTATTTTTGCAGCGTGGTGTTGACCTATCTCTCCGGATTGTCCGGTGGAAACTTGGTTTTTAAAGGCGGCACCTGTCTGACGAAAGTGCACGCGGGATTTTATCGTCTGAGTGAAGATCTCGACTTCGCGATCTCTTTGCCGGTCGATGCTCCGCGTTCGGAGCGCAGCCGGAAGATCGAGCCGGTGAAACGGGCGATACGTATGCTGTGCGAGGCCATGCCGGAATTTCGTGAAGAGGAGCCGCTCACAGGCGCCAATGCTTCCAGGCAGTATGTCGGCAGCCTGAGTTATGAGTCGCCGCTTCGCCGTCGGAGGGAGACGATTAAGATTGAAATCAGCCTGCGCGAACCACTGGTCGAACAGTCCGAGAATCACGGAGTTGCCACGATCCTCCAGAATCCGCTTTCGGGAAAGCCGTTAGTTGCACCGATCCCTTTCTCGTGTATTGCCAAACGGGAAGCGTTGGCCGAGAAGTTTCGTGCCGCCATGACCCGTCGAGAGCCGGCAGTGCGGGACTACTTTGATATCGACTATGCAATTCAGCATTCTCAGGTCGATCTCACAGAATCGTTGTGGCTGCGCATGGTCAGGGACAAGTTGGCTGTGCCGGGTAACGAGCCTGTCGATGTGTCAGAGAGGCGATTGAGGGTCTTGCAAGACCAGGTCCAGCTGTTCCTGAAACCTGTCCTTCGAGTCGGCGAGCTTCGCGCATTCGATCTCGATCGTGCATTCGGTCTTGTGGCCCAAGTGGCAGTAGCAGTTGGGCCAGCAGCATGATCACCGACATCAACAGCGAAGACCGGCTGGTTCAGCAGACCTTCGCTGACCATCTGCGTGATCGGCTGGGCTGGGAAAGCCTCTATGCCTACAATGCCGAGACCTTCGGACCGCAAGGCTTGTTAGGGCGCTCATCCGAGCGAGATGTTGTATTGGTGCGCGATCTTCAGGCGACGCTCGCACGATTGAACCCCGATCTTCCAGTTGCCGTTAGAGAGCAGGCCGTTGAAACGCTGACGCGCACCGATTTCGCGCGATCGCTCATCCAGCACAACCGGGAGTTGTATGGGTTTCTTCGTGGCGGTGTCCCGGTCGAGTGGCGGGATGATTCAGGCGAAACCTGCCATGCCCATGCCCGGGTGATCGACTTTCGTGCTCCCGAGAACAACCGGTTCCTGGCCGTGCGCGAGCTCAAGATTCAGGGCCTGCTGGTGCCGCACTATAACCGCCGGGCCGACCTGGTTTGCTTTGTGAACGGGTTGCCGCTGGTCTTTATCGAACTGAAGGCGGTCTATCGGAACATCCGCGCCGGGTTCGACGACAACCTGACCGATTACCTGAGTGCGCACAGCATCGCCCATGCGTTTCACCACAATGCGTTTCTCGTCGTGAGCAACGGCGATCGCGCCCGCTATGGTTCGATCACGAGCAAGTGGGAACATTTTGTCGAATGGAAGCGCGATACAGAGTCGGCTCAGGCACGCGTGGATGCCGAGGCGCTTCTGGATGGAATGCTGGCCAAGGATCGGCTGCTCGATCTGGTGGAGAACTTCATCCTGTTTGATGAGAGCCGGGCCGGCGGGACGCGCAAGGTGGTTGCTCGCAATCATCAAGTGCTCGGCGTGAATAATGCGGTGGGTTCAGTGATTCACCAGGAGGAACTGAAACGACAGTATCCACCGGAGCAGCGGCTTGTCGAATACCGGGCATCAATTGAACGGCCCTCCCTCGCGGCTGAGTCTGTACCGGAAGATCAGGCCTATCTACCAGCCGCTCCCGCGCAGTCACAGGATCTGATAGAGCTTCCTCTCCTCAAACGGGCACACCCTGATCTCGGACGGTTAGGCGTGTTCTGGCACACGCAAGGGAGCGGGAAGTCTTATTCCATGGCGTTTTTTGCGGAGAAGGTGCGGCGCGTGGTCCCGGTAACTTTACCTTTTTGGTGATGACCGACCGGGAAGACCTGGACGAGCAGATCTGGCGCACTTTCATCGGCTGTGGCGTCTCTGACGAGAAGACCCCGCGCGTCGCCTCAGGGAAGGAGCTCCAAGAAACTCTTCGCGGGAATCACCGGTTTGTCTTCAGCCTGATCCACAAGTTCAATCAGCCGGTTACTGCCCCGTACAGCGAGCGCGACGATATCATTGTCATCTCGGATGAAGCCCACCGGACGCAGGCGGGGAAGTTTGCCCGAAACATGCGGTTGGCCCTGCCCAACGCCTCGTTTCTCGGCTTTACCGGCACGCCGCTCTTCAAGCATGACGAACTCACCCGGCGGATCTTCGGAAGCTACATTTCCCGCTACGATTTCAAACGGTCGGAGGAGGACCAATCCACCGTCAGGCTCGTCTATGAGAACCGGGGCGAGAAGCTGGGACTCGCCAGGCTGGACCTGAACGATCGAATCGCCGCAAAGATTGAAGAGGCTGAACTGAATCCGGACCAGGAAGCCTTGCTCGAACGCCTGCTGGGCCAGGACTATGAAGTGATCACCGCGGACGACCGTCTCGACAAGCTGGCCGACGATTTCGTTTAGCATTGTTCCACCCGTTGGCAAAGCGGGAAGTCGATGCTGGTCTGTATCGACAAGATCACCTGTGCGCGAATGTTCCAGCGTATCCAGCCTCGCTGGAACGCTGCACTGACCTTGGTTCGTGCCGCTTTTCTGAGTAAGGAAACGGAACTGGCGACGCGATCGACCCGGATATGAGGGAACGCCTGAGCAAGGAACTCGATGGACTGCGGGGGCAGGAACAGTGGATGGCAAGCACCATCATCGAAATCGTTATCAGTGAAGCACAAAACGAAGTTCGGGATTTCAAAAAGTGGGACTTCGACATCATCCCGCACCGCCTGGTGATGAAGAGGGGATTCCAGACCCAAGACGGTAGACGAGTGGCGGTGGATGACGCCTTTAAGGACCCGGAGCACCCTTTCCGCATCGCGATCGTCTGTGCGATGTGGCTGACCGGCTTCGACGTGGAGTGCCTCG
Organism: Nitrospira defluvii; assembly: GCF_905220995.1. Classification (NCBI taxonomy): domain Bacteria; kingdom Pseudomonadati; phylum Nitrospirota; class Nitrospiria; order Nitrospirales; family Nitrospiraceae; genus Nitrospira; species Nitrospira defluvii. The sequence goes on along the minus strand of NZ_CAJNBJ010000002.1, from coordinate 39,716 downwards.
GAACGCTTTATCTCGACAAGCCGATGAAGGCCCACAATCTCATGCAGGCCATTGCCCGCGCCAACCGGATCTATCCCGGAAAAAGTTGCGGCGTGATTGTCGATTACAACGGCATGCTCAAGAGCCTGCGCGAAGCGCTGGCTCAATATGCGCTGGGTGATGAGGATGCGAAGGATGAGGCCGATGATGTTGTTGCCCCCATCGTTGAGTTGGTGCTGGCTCTGCTTCAGGCCATTGAAGCAGCCGAACAACATCTCATTGGTCTCGGGTTTGATCCCAGCCGGCTTCACGGTGCCACAGGGTTCACACGCATCGAAGCGTTGCGTGATGCGGTGGATGCCCTCTATACCTCAGATGAAGCCAAACGCCGGTTCGAAATTATGGCGCGGCAGGTCTTCATCTGCTTCAAGGCGTTGCTCATGGAGCCGAGCGTATTCGCCTATGCTGAACGCCATGACAATATTGAGGCCATTTATAAAAAACTCCAGGAGAAGCGCGATACCGCCGATGTGACCGAGGTGCTGAAAGAATTGCACCGGATCGTCAATGAAGCCATTCGGGCGGCGGCTCCCGGAGATGACCATGCGGAAGGGCTCACGGTGGATCTCAGTGTGATCGATTTGGGCCGGTTGCGGGATGAGTTCGCGCGCAAGGTGCGTCGGAAACATGCTGCGCTCCAAGACATTCGAGAGGTCGTGGAGCAGAAGCTGGCCCAAATGCTTGCTTGGAATCCCATGCACATGGATTATTACAAGAAGTACCAAGCCATTATTGCCGACTATAACCGCGAAAAAGACCGGGCGACTGTCGAGGCGACCTTTGCAGAATTATTTGCGCTTGCGACCAGTCTCGACGCCGAGGAGAAGCAGGCAGCGGAAGAAGGGTTGAGCCAGGACGAGTATGTCCTCTTTCAAATGATTTTCAGGGAGGACGTCACCAAGGCCGACCGTGAAAGGCTCAAACAGGCGAGCAGGGTGCTGCTCAAGTCATTGCAGGAGTTGCTCAAGGCGATGGCGAACTGGACTCAAAACGCTACGACGCAGGCCGAGGTGAAGGTCTGCATTGTGGATAGTTTGTGGCAAGCTCTGCCACGCCCGCCGTTTACAGATGACGAGACCGAGGTTGTCGCGGGGCGAGTGTACGACTATGTCTGGCAGCGGAGCAGGGCGGGTCATTGGGGCCAGGCTCGCCAGGACAGTAGCCGCTAGCACACCGCAATGTTAGGCGGAGGTTCGTTTACCCTCCGCACTCCTTCCCGCCTGCCGCCTCGCACGAACAATCCAGGCACCCATGCAAGGAACAGGTGCCGCAGGCCTGTTCGATCCGGCGACGCAGTGCCGCTCTGGCTCGATGCACACGAACCGCCGCATTTTCGGGGGTGATGCCTGACTGTTGCGCCAGGTCTTTCAGTTTGCCTTCTTGCAGATCCACGATCCGCAGGGCGTCGCGATATTCCGGTTTGAGCGTGTCGAGCAGGCTCGATACGCATTGACAGATCTCCTGCCGCAGTTCCGCCTCCGGTTCCTGGACATCCGGAAATTCCCTCGCCCAGGCTTCCGTCAGCCGCTCGGCGGTGGACCGTTGCCGGTAGTGATCGATCACCGCGTTGCGGAGCACTCGATAGAACCAGGCGACCACTTTTTCGTCGTCCACCCCGGCCCCTCGTTCCAATCCACGAGTAAAAGCCGATTGCAGAATGTCCTCCGCCACGGCTCTCGATTCCACTCGTCGTTCCAGGAACGACAAGAACTCGCGGTGTCCCTTGACCAACTGCGCAATGGCCTCCGGTGAGAGTGCCGTCGATGGTGTGGATTCCTGCGTCATGACGGCAGCTTACCAAACTCTCCGGCGAACTGTAAGGTTTCGGGGATCACTCCGTCAGCCTCTGTGACGACGCAATCACGCGTCGTCATATCAAAGGAGACCGACCATGGCCGATATGAAAAAATCCACCTCGCAGAAGATCGCAAAGGCAGACTGTTGCGGAACCTGCGATTGCGCGTCTTGTTCCTGCGGGTGCCAGGCCAATGCCTGTCGCTGCGCGCTGATCAATTGCCAATGTGGTTGCCGCAAGCGAACCGCGGGACGGTAAGCCGGTTCTGTCCCGGCCCGCCGGACTCCGGCGGGCCGGGACTCGGATCGTCACAAGCACAGCCACGCGCCGGCATTGTGAGGACCTCGCCACTCGCGTATCATGCGTGATCGCGCTGCGTTCATCTCGCCCGTCGGGAACTCATACGGCGTACGACGTGGCGGTGATCAGACAACCTCGGACCCCAATGCGTCATGCGCTTTATCCACGCGGCTGATCTTCATATCGATAGTCCCCTGCGAGGCCTCGACCGGTACGATGGCGCGCCCGTGGCGCGGTTACGAACGGCGACGCGAAGTGCGTTCGAGCGTCTCGTGGATCGGGCGTTGGCGGAGCGGGTGGATTTCGTATTGTTCGCCGGGGACATCTACGACTGCGACTGGCAGGACTTCCATACGGGCCTCTTCTTTCGCGAGCAGCTGGTTCGCCTCGGGCGGGCGGGCATTCGGGTGTTCATCGTCCAGGGCAATCACGATGCGCAGGGGGTGATCTCGAAGCAGTTGGTTCTGCCGCAGCATGTGACGGTTTTCTCCTCCCGTACCGCCCAGACGATTCGACTCGACGACCTTTCGGTGGCGATTCACGGCCGCAGCTTTCCGGAGCGGGCTGTCGATGAAGACCTGGTTCCGTCTTACCCTCCGCCGGTGCCCGGGTTTTTCAATATCGGCCTGTTGCACACGAGTCTGACGGGGCGCGCCGGGCACGATACCTATGCGCCGACGGATTCGCCGACGTTGATCAACAAGGGCTATGACTACTGGGCTCTTGGCCATGTGCATGCGCGCGAAGTGATCGCTGAGCGCCCGCGCATCGTGTTCCCCGGCAACTTGCAGGGGCGCCATGCGAAGGAGACCGGTGCGAAAGGCTGCGAGCTGGTGACGGTCGAGGCGGGGGGCATCGAGAGCGAGTTCCTGGCGCTGGATGTCGTTCGTTGGAGTCAGGTGGCTGTGCCGCTCGATGGGCTTCACCGGCTCGATGCGTTGGGCGAGGCCTTTCGGCGGGCGCTCGACCCTGTGCTCGCGGGCGCCGGAGATCGCCTGCACGCGGTGCGCGTGACCCTGACCGGCTCGACGGAGTTGCACCGGCTGGAGGCGGCACAGCCCGGCACGTTGGCCGCGGCCATGTACGGCGCGGCGCAGGATATCGGCGAGGCGGAAATTTGGATCGAGCAGGTGCGGTTGGAACTCACCACGCCGCTGGATCGCGGCAGGGCCGCAGAGCGTCAGGATGCCGTGGGTGAGCTGGTCCGGCTCGTGGATTCGATTGCCGGGGACGAGGCGGAGTTGCTCCAGCTGGCGCAGGACGAACTCGGTGATCTGCTCGGCTCTGTCCCGCAGGAGGTGGCGGTCGGCGATGTGCCGAGGCTCGACGACCCGGTGGAATTGAGGTCCCTCCTGATGGATGCCGAGGCGACGGTCTTGGCGCGCCTGACCGATTCCGGTGCGGATCGATGAAACTACTCAAGCTTCTGCTCCAGGCGTTTGGCCCCTTCACTGCCAAGACCTTGGATTTCTCGACCGGTCCTGTCGATCTCCATCTGATTTACGGCCCCAACGAAGCAGGCAAGTCGTCGGCCTTACGCGCCATGATCGATCTGCGATTCGGCATTCCCCTGCGCAGCCCTGATGATTTTGTCCATGCGGCGGGCGACTTGCGCATCGGCGGGATTTTTGTCACGCAGACCGGTGAACGAGTCGGGTTTGTGCGGCGCAAGGGCAAGGGGGCCACCCTCTCGCGGCTCAACCTCGAGACGGAACAGGCGGACGCGGCCCTTCCCATGGCGGGCACGTATGAACTTGAATTGACCGGCGGGATGAACCGGGGGGAATTCGAAGCCATGTTCGGCCTCAACCATGCCCGGTTGCGCGAAGGCGGCCAGGTCCTGTTGCTCGGCGAGGGCGATGTGGGGGCGGCTCTATTCGAGGCCAGCGCGGGAACGGGCGGGATCGCGAGGTTGTTGGATTCGTTGGAGGTCGATGCGAAGAAACTCTACAGTTCGCATGGCCGGGCGCAGAACGCGGTGATCAATGAGGCGCGCCGTCGGCTCGATGAGCAGCGGCAGATCTGGCGAGACGCGCAGACGAGGCCGGCGGAATGGCAGACCTTGAATCGTGCGCATGAAGCGGCTGTCTCGGCGTTGGCGGAGGTCACTCGCACGCTGGAGACGTTGCGTCGTCAGGAGCATGAGCTGACCGAGCTGCGCACGGTCGAGCCCCTGTTGCGAGAGCATGCGGCCGTCTCGGCGCTCCTGGCCTCGTTGACCGGAGTTCCTGATTTGCCCGAGCAGGCCAGGGAGGAACGGCTGGCGGCGGTACAGGCGCTGGATCATGCGCAACGCAGCCTCAGAGAGGCGGAGGCGGAGGAGGAACGTTGCGCGCTCGCGCTGAAGGCGTTGGTCGTGGAGCCACTGTTGATTACACATGCGGGGGCGATCGAACGGTTGGCAACGTCGGTGGCTGCGGCCGCCGGCCATCGGACCGAGGTGCAACAGAGTACCGCGGTGATCACCGCGCTGGAGACCGATCTTGCCCTATCCGCTGCGCGCCTGGCCCCTGGGCATGCATTGCGACAATTGCTGGAAGCCGTACCTGCCGCCGCCGATCGACTCGTATTGGACGATCACCTGGCACAGGTGAGTCGATTGAACGACCGACTGGAGGATTACCGCCAGCATGCAGGCCGGCTTGACGAGGCGATGCAGGCGGATCGGGATATCTCAGCACCCATGGATGATCCTGCTGCCAAATTGCGCCTCACGTCTGCCCTTCGGCAGGCGCAGTCGCTGGGTGACGTGGTTCGGCGGTATGGAGAATTGGAACGGCAGCTCCGTGAACTTGAACCGGCCCTGGAACAGGCGTTGTCCGATGTCGGCCTCCCGTCCGATCGGGCGTTGCGGTCCACACAACCTCTTCTAGATGCGCAGATTGCCCAGACCAGAAAAGACCTGGCCGACTCGGATGAACAGATGCGCACGTTGCTGGAGGAACGGCAACGGTTGGAGCGCGACCTGGAAGGACAACGAGTGCGACTGAGGCAACTGGCCGCCGAGGGCGAGGTGGTGACGGCGGAGACGTTGCGTCAGGCCCGCGTCAGACGTGACGAAACCTGGGCCGCCATCCGGCGCGCCTACATCGATCTGGTGCAGGACCGCGATCAACTGGCGCTGGGATTCGATACGACCAGGATCGTCCCTGAGACCTTCGAGGCGGCGGTAGGCGAGGCGGATCGGCAAGCGGATCTCTTGCGCGCCGATGCGAAACGAGCGGCCGGTCTTGAAGAATGTTCCGGGCGAATCGAGTTGATGGAAAGACGCAGCGCGGACATCGATCTTCAGATCGCCACGCTCACGAGGGGCCGTGAAGACATCCTGATTGCCTGGGCCGGACGGTTAAGAGGCGCGGGGCTACCGAACCTGGCTCCGGAGCCGTTACGGGAATGGCAGGGGCGGAGGCTCGACGCGTTGCGTCTGGTTGAACGCGTGGGTTCCCTTCGAGCTGATCGCGAGCGACTGCGCGAGGAAACGAACGACGCGGTCTCAATCCTCACGAGTGCGCTTGCTGAGCTAGGGCATGCGGTCGGCGACCTGACGGTGAATCATGTGCAAGCTCTACCGGCGCTGATCGAGGACGCCTTGCGGTGGGAGCGGCAGGCGGTGGAGGCGGATGCGGCAAGGAGTGCCAGGCATCAGGCGGCAGAGGCCAGAAGGGTCGAACGTGAACAGGTGAACCGGTCGATCGCCGAGACCGAGATCAGGTTACAGCATCATCGAGCGGCGTTGCGGGAGTGGCATACGCGGCTGTTTCTCTCATCCGAGACGGTGCCGGATGCCGTCAAGGTGCGGCTTGATGAATTGGACAGCCTGGCGCGTCAAGCTGCGGCCTTGAGTGAGGCGCGCCAGCGGCAGGCACAGGCGCAGACCATTCTCGATGACCTGGTCGCGCAATCGCGGCAGGTGGCGGCCTTGCTGGGGGAACCGGCGCCTGCGGCGGTCGAGGACTTTACGGATCGTTTGCGCGGCAGGTTGATTGCGGCGAGGGCCGCTGAGCAAGAACGCGGGACCCTCATCCGTGATCAGCGAAAGGCCGTCGATCAGCGACGGCGTGCGGCATTGGAACAGGCGGCGCAACAGGCGACGCTGTCCAGGCTCTGCGCTGCTGCCGGGGTTGCAGGTGTCGAGTCGTTGCCGCAATGTGAAGAGGCGGCGTTTCGCAAGCGCGAGGCAGGCCGGGCGTTGGCTCAAGTGAAGCAGCAACTCGCGGCAGCCTCTTCGCGTTCGGAGCAAGAATTGCGTCATTGTCTGGCTGGTCGTGACGCGGTGACCATCGAGAGCCAGCGGGAGCAATGCCGTGCCGCCATCAAGACCAGTGAGGAGGTGCAATCCACCGCTCGTCGGACTGAGGAGCAGTCTCGCCGGGCGTTGGAGGCCATCGATGCGTCTGATCGAGCAGCGTTGGCGAGGGAAGCGATGGAAGCCGCCGCGGCCCGGTATCGCGCGGCTTTGAGACCATGGGCCAGGCTGAAACTGGCGCGCGTCTTGCTCCAGGCAGCCTTGCGCCGTTTTCGAGAACGGGCGCAGGCTCCCATGATGGCCAACGCGTCCACCTATTTTTCACTCATGACGGGCGGCGTCTACGAACGGCTGGTGACGGACGAGCGTGGGGACAAGCCGATGCTCTGTGCTCGGCGGGCCGGGGGTGTGACGATCGGAATTGAGCAGATGAGCGAAGGCACTGCCGATCAATTGTACCTGGCGCTCCGACTGGCGGCGCTGGAATTGCGGCGTCCGTCTCATCCGGCCATGCCCCTGGTGCTGGATGATACCCTGATCACCTCGGATGACGAACGCGCGGCGAACATCCTGCGGGCCCTGGCTCGTTTTGCCGAGGGGAGTCAGGTCATGTTGTTCACGCACCACCGCCATCTCATGGACATCGCTAAGGCGGCTCTCGGCCGGCACGCCTTCGTCGCACACACGTTGTGAGACAAACAACAGTCACGCAGGATTCTGCGCTCAAGGCGGTTGTTGCCGGCCTGCTCAGTTTCGACCGTAGAGATCTGGGACAGAGAGGATGCAGAAGAGGGGCCTTCATGATCGAGAATTTGAAACGCGTCGGTGAGACTGCTATTCTCCCGCGACGAACCGGTGCCGACAGGCATTGTGCCATGTCGATTCGACTGCTTCTGGGAACCTCATGCGTGAGGATTCACTCTTGAAAGATCGCGGGAAGGTATGGCGTCTTTGCTGATCCGGTTCGGCCACGGAAGCCTTTGGCGCTTCGTCCTGGTCGCGGTTGTGCTTTCCTGCCTCTTTAGTCTCCTCATCAGTCGACTTATTCACGGACATATCACCTGGGATTATCCCTTTACGGCAGGCCTCATCTCGCTGATGGTGGCCCCTGCGGTCCTGTCGCTCGCCAAGCGCATGCGTGCGTTGGAGCGTGAGATAGCGGATACGGCGCGCGACCGTGCGCAGGACCTCGCGGCGCGGACTCAGGCTGAGGAAGCCTTGCGGCAGAGCGAAGAGCGGTTCAGGGAATTTATGGACCATAGTCCGGCCATTGCGTGGATGAAGGATGCGGCAGGCCGGCATGTCTATGTGAACCAGGTCTTCGCGCGCCGATTTCAGCTCACGCAGGAGCAGTGGTTGGGACGGACGGCTGGGGAGATGTTTCCCCGCGAGATCGCTCAGCGGCTTCAGAAGCACGATCAGGCGGTGCTGGCAGACGGTCTGCCGAAGGAATTCGTGGAAGCCGCTCCGGATCCGGACGGAACCCTCCGCGACTGGTGGTCGTTCAAATTTCCGTTTCAGGATCGGGCAGGGAAGCATTATGTCGGCGGCGTCGCCATCGATGTGACGGACCGGAAGCGAGCGGAAGCGGCCTTGCAGGTGAGTGAAGAGCGGCTGCGTCTTGCCCTAAAGGCGGCGCAATTGGGGATTTGGGATTGGGATATCCGCTCAAATGCCGTGCAATGGTCGGACAATGTGTCTGCGATCTTCGGCTTCTCCCGCGGGTCCTTTGCCGGCACCTATGAGGCCTATCTGAACCTGGTCCATCCACAGGACCGTGACCGCCTGCTCCTGGCCATCGCGCAGTCCATGGAGACGAATGCGGAATACCGGATCGAACATCGCATTGTCTGGCTTGATGGGACGGTACATTGGGTGGCGTGCCGGGGCGATGTGCTGCATGGGGCCGACGGCATGCCCAGTCGCATGTTGGGCACCGTTATGGATATCACGGCCCGGAAAGAAATGGAGCTGAAACTTGCGGGCAGTGAGGCGCAGCTGCGGGCCATTCTTGATCACAGCCCCGCACTTATTTTTCTCAAGGATCCTGAGGGCCGGTACCTCGACATCAACCGACAGTTTGAGCACACATTCCACCTTACCCGCGAGCAGACTATCGGCAGGACGGATGCGGAGCTGTTTCCAGCCGCTCAGGCCGCTACTTTCCGGGCGAACGACCGCTTGGTGTTTGAGACGAAACACGCGCTCCAGTTTGAGGAGGTGGCGCTTCACGACGACGGTCCACACACGAGCATCGTCTTTAAATTCCCTCTCATGAATCTCGACGGGGTCCCCTATGGAATCGGCGGGGTCGCCACGGATATCACTGAGCGCAAACAGGCTGAAGTCGCCTTAGCTCAGGCCCGCGACCAGGCGATGGAAGCGGCGAGGCTCAAGTCGGAATTTCTGGCGACGATGAGTCATGAAATCCGGACTCCGATGAACGGTGTGATCGGAATGAACGGGCTGCTTCTCGAGACCGTCTTGACCGCAGAGCAACGGGAGTATGCGGAGACGGTTCGTAACTGCGGCGACCACCTGCTCATGATCATTAACGACATTCTTGATTTCTCAAAAATCGAGGCCGGGCGCCTGATCTTGGAACGGGTCGATTTTGATCTGCGAAACCTGATCGAGGACACGCTGGATCTGCTCGCGGAGCAAGCCCAGCGCAAGGGGCTCGACCTGGTGGGGCTCGTTGATGCGGCGGTGCCGTCGGCCGTCTGCGGGGACCCCGGCCGTTTGCGGCAGGTGTTCACGAACCTGCTCGGGAACGCCGTCAAATTCACCGATTCCGGGGAAGTGGTGCTACGACTGACGGTGGTCCAGGAGACGGGCAACGAGGTGTTGTTGCGTGGGGAGGTGACGGACACGGGGATCGGGATCAGCCCGGAAGGCCGGACCAGGTTGTTTCAGACGTTCAGCCAGGTGGATGGCTCGAATGCACGAAAATATGGCGGCACAGGCCTGGGCCTGGCGATCTGCAAACGTTTGACGGAACTGATGGGCGGTGAGATCGGGGTGGAAAGTACCCGCGGCAAGGGGAGCCGATTCTGGTTCACGGTTCGTCTGACGAAGGCTGCCGCCACGGGGGAAAGGGAGGCGGCCTTGCTTCCCGCGCTCGACGGTCGGCGCGTCTGCCTGGTGGGGAAGCCGGGGGCGAGCCAGACGTTGCTGTTACGTTCCATCGCCGATCGGGGCATGCAGGGGACTATGGTGAAAGACGGGGCTGAGGCCGTCGTCCTCATGCGCAACGCAGTCCTGGAAGAGCGGCCCTTCGACCTGGCCATTCTTGAGGAGCAACAGTCCGGTGTCGACGGGACTGCCTTCGCTCAGGCTATGAAGGCCGATCCAGTCCTGCGGAACATTCCGGTCATCGTGGTGACGGCCTTCGGCCAACGGGGTGATGCAAAAGCGGCTCAGGATGCCGGTGTGTCTGCCTATCTGACCAGGCCGATTCACCAGTCGGCTCTCTGGCGCTGCCTGGCGACTTTGCTCAAGGTGGGCCCGGCCAGGCCCGATGGTCAGGAAGGCGCGACGCGGCCGCTCATCACCCGTCATAGTCTTCAGGAACAGACCGATCATGACCGGCCGCGTTTGTTGGTCGTGGACGATCAGGAACTCAACCAAGTAATCGCGGTCTCTCTTCTGGAGCGGCTGGGGTGCCTAGTCGATGTGGTAGGCAGCGGGCAAGCAGCCATCGCGGCCGCACAGACGACTGCCTACGATCTGATTTTCATGGATTGCCAGATGCCCGATCTAGGGGGGTACCAGGCAGCCGCCATGATTCGACGCAGCCAAGGCCAGCGTCCTCGGGTGCCCATCATCGCGTTGACCGGCCTCGCCCAGCCTAGTGATCGAGAGAAATGGATGGCGGCTGGAATGGATGACTGCCTGATCAAACCCCTGCAATTCAACCTGCTTGAGGCGATCTTGCGACGATGGCTCAGAAAGGGTCTCTACAGCAGTCGCTGAACGTCTCCTCTCCTCTTGGTGGTAACCACTTTCTTTTTCCTCGGCGGATCTTGTTCCGTGACCACAAGGTGCCCTAACCTACGTCGATCGTGAGTGGGGGCGATGCAGAAGCGTCCATCGACGGGTGGGAGAGCATGCGCAACGAGAGGAACGAATATGGCACATCTGAAAGACAAGATCGCGATTGTGACCGGCAGCAGCAGCGGCATCGGCAAGGCGATTGCCTTACGGTTTGCTCAGGAAGGGGCGACGGTGATCGTCGCGGCGCGACGACTCGATAAGTGCCAAGAAACCGTCGTGGAAATTGAAGCGGGCGGCGGGAGGGCGGTGGCGTTCCAAACCGATGTGGCCGAGGAGTCGCAAGTCGAGCAGCTGGTCGCGGAGACCGTTCGTCGCTATCAGCGGCTCGATATCCTCGTAAACAATGCCGGAATTTTCGGTGGCCGGTGGATTGCGGACACCACCACTGACGAGTTTGATGAGGTGATGCGGACCAACGTGCGCGGCACCTTCTTCTGCTGTCGTGCGGGATTTGCCCAGATGAAACAGCAGGGAGGAGGTACGATCATCAATATGTCGAGTGTGGCCGGTGTGCAGGCTTGGCGGGGAACCGGCACCTACAGTGCATCGAAACATGCGATCATGGCACTGACGAAGTCGCTGGCTGATGAGGGCCGCGAGCACCGCATCAAGGCCAGCGCCATTTGTCCTGGCGGCGTGGCCGACGAACTAGTGGATGCGACGGCGGACGTGAGAGCTGCCAGCGACAAGATCGATCCCTTCGATATCGCCGAAACGGCTCTCTATTTGGCCTGTCTTGGGCCGCAGGCGGTCGTGCACCAGATCGTGGTCGATCGGCTCGGCGCGGATTGGTAGCGGCTTACATCACCTTGGCGATTGAATGAACGTGCTTGTGTGTGTGAAACAGGAGCGGTGGCCCGAGTGGGAGGATGGATCTCCCCGTGAAAGCCTGCGTCAGGCTACCGACTGCATGATAAAAGGCCATCAGGCCGACGATGATATGGCCCCATCCCGGCAATAACTCGCTGATGAAGTCCAGGCGGGCGAAGGTGGTCGCTAGAAACGTCAGGGTAATGATGACGTGCAGGGCGCTGAGTGTGAGATTCCGGTAGGCTGTCAGAAAAATCATGACGGCAGAGAAGACCGCGTAAACCAGATTGATCGGGGCATACAACACGGCATCGAATTGAAACGTGGTGTTGGCGCTCACGAGTTTGACGGTGCAAAGCGTGATCCAGAGGAACCCGTACATCGTTAACGCGGTGCCGCCCAATTGTTCGTTGTAGCGAATGTCGGTAATGCCGGCGAGGACTTGCACCACCCCGCCGAAGATCAGAGCGATTACCAGGGCTCCCACCATGTTTTTGTGCTGAATCCAACCAAGCTGCGCTACCCCGAGCGTCAGTGCGCCGACCGCCAGTCCGAAAAGACCGATTGCCAGCACGTCTATGCGCCGAATCTGATTTTCTTCGTTCATGACATCGTTCCTCTCGGGTGGTCGATGGGACTTTGGATTGACCTAGGGTTATCTCTAGGGGCGGACCAAGAATGCAAGAGCGGCACAAAAAAGGCAAGGGAAAATCCTAGGGGGGCGCGAGAGTCTGGGTGCAGACGACCTAGCCTTGGTCGGGGGTGTTCGGGGGACTGGGTGGCGTGGCGGAGGCGAGAAAGGTTTTCAGCCGTGCGGTCTGTAACGGCTGGAGAGAGAGAAAGTGGATGCCGCAAACGGTTCCACGGCTCCATCGCACGGCGGCCAGATCCACGAGGACCGGCATCTCTTTTGGTGAAATGATCAGCCGCAGCGAAAGGTAGGTGTTGACGGGCAGTTCCTGTTGTGTCTCGATCCGGCAGCCTTCCGCCGAAAGGTCCAGTAGTCGACCCTCGCCGGCGCTGGTTGAACTGGCAGAGAGGGACACCCGATAGTGCACCATCATGGTCATGGAGTCCTGTATGTCCTTGCGGCTATCCGTGCCGGGGTTGCCTCGTGGCACCTCATGTCCCTGCGACAGCAACACCAATCGCGCGGAACCGGCACCAGCAGCGGAGACCTGTCGCGTGACGCTGTCGTGAGTGACGAGGAGCCTGTGCGGGCGGTAATTGTTCCAGCGGAATGACATACCACGCCGCTCTTCTGGGGTGCGATCAGGATAATGTCCCCGACCATTCGGCGTTGGGGAAATCCCTAGGCCTAGGCCCTCCTGATGGCCTAACGGCATCTATGGTCGTGCCCAGTACTCTCCTGCAGGGCGCCGGATATGCGGCGAGAATCGCCCCTTCTCGATCCTGATGCGGTTGGCCGGCTTGCCTGGCCGGTTTTCCTCCGCTTGACTAGGCCTGCCGCTCCGGCAGAAGCTACTAGAATCCCTGGAGGTCATTATGAAGCCGGGGTGACCCTATCCCTCACCCGCCGTCATGTCCTCCAGCCGGATCAGGAGTGCGCCCCTCAGACTTTTTCTGTCTGAGGGCGTGGTGGTTTCACCGGTCATCAGGGAGGTGTTGTGATGAAAAGCTCATTACTCATATACACAGGAGCGTTGAGTCTGGTCCTGGCCGGTTCCCCGGTGTTCGGGAATCCGGCTCTGCTGCCGAAGCATCCGGGCTACCCGATGGGAAAGGCGAGTGATCCGGTCAACGGGCAGTCACTCGCCAATGATCCAGGCCGCACCAACGCGAGCGGGGAGTCGGCGTTGATCGGGGCGGCCGCCTTCGATGAACGACACGTGTCGCAAAAACTGTCGAGCAACGACCAAAATCTCCGGGTGTTGGAGAAACCGGGCGCCGGTGTGTTGCCGAAGGTGCAGGGGCCGAACATCGTCATCGATCCCCCTGTGAAGGAGGCGACCAAGGTGCAGGCCTCGCCTCAATAGCGGCTTCGATCTGCTCGAACGGCCGCCAGGTGCCGCAAGGCATGGTCGGTGACTGTCAGCGAAGTCCATGCCTTGCGGTGTCCTCCGCCTCCTGTCCGGTGTTTGATTTTCAGTCCCCTGCCTCTTAGAATGCCGCCACCCATCACGAACCGGTATGCCTACAAACACTCGCGCGACCAAATCAGCCTCGAGGCGCAAGAAGCAACCGTCGAAGTCTTCCGTTCCGCTCGCCCCCGGGCAGAAGCGGCGATTTCAGAACCGGTTGTTGAAATGGTACAAGGAGCACGGCCGCGACCTGCCCTGGCGGAGAACCTCCGATCCCTACCACATTCTGGTCTCGGAGGTGATGCTTCAGCAGACGCAGGTGGATCGCGTCATCCCCAAGTACCATGAGTTTCTGGAACGGTACCCGTCCTTCACGGAGTTGGCCGACGCGCCGGTGGCCGAGGTGAAACAGACCTGGTACCCGTTGGGCTACAACATTCGTCCCGAACGACTGCACAGCATCGCGCGTGAAACGGTGGCCCGTTACGGAGGGCAGTTACCGAATGATGCGGATGAGCTCTTGTCTTTCAAGGGCATCGGCCGGTATACGGCCGGCGCAATCCGTTCGTTTGCGTTCAACGAGGATGCGCCGATTCTCGATACCAATGTGATACGCGTCTTGTACCGTGTGTTCATTGCGGAGGGAGACCCGAAAGGTCAGAAATCGGCGCTCTGGGAACTCTCCGAGGCGCTGATTCCTCGTGGCAAGGGATATGACTTCAATCAAGCGATCATGGATTTTGGCGCGACGGTCTGTACCGCCCGTAATCCCTATTGTCTGCTCTGCCCCATGAAGACGTTCTGCAAGACCTATCCCTTCGACGGAAAGAAGTGATGAGGGAATTGTTTCGTGATCAATGGTCGATGCTCAACGCTGCAGGGAAGAATGCCGTGACCCTTCAAGATTGTTGATCGGACGGTATCAGACTACTACTCCATGGAAGTCATCGAGGTCGCAGCAGGGATCATCGCACATGAAGGACGCTACCTGATCGCGCGCCGGAAGGCGGGCGTGCATCTCGGCGGGTTTTGGGAATTTCCCGGCGGAAAACGGGAGGCGGGAGAAACCCTGGAGGAATGTCTGCGACGGGAACTCTGGGAGGAGCTGAACATTCGCATCGGAACTCCGACTCCCTTCCAAATCGTCAGACACGAGTATCCTGAGAAGGTGGTAGAACTGCATTTTTTTTGGTGTCGGATCGAAACCGGGACCGCGGTGGCCCTGGACTGTGCGGAAGTCCGATGGGTCTATCCCAATGAAATGGCAGCGTTCGAGTTTCCGCAGGCCGATCAGCCGGTGATCGCCGCGCTTCGAGAAAAGAAGGTGTCCTTCCGATGAAGGTGGTGCTCGATATTGAAACGGTGCAGGCGCCCAAGCACGAATGGGCGCGGATTGCCGGACGCCAGCTCACCTCTGGGGAGGCTGCCTATGATCAAACCGGGGGCGATCTCTTCGCGGTCGGGGAGGCGCAGGCCCAACAGCGCCTGGAAGACGAACTCTACGAGAAATCGTCCTTCGACGGGACGTTCAGCAAGATTGTCTGCATCGGCCTTCTGGAGTTTTCCGACAATCTTGAGCCTCGCGGCGCCACCTCCTGGTACGGGGGGAACGAGCAGGAGCTCCTGCGGTGCTTCTGGAGCCATTTGGCGCAACTGCGTCCCTCGTTGTTCATTACCCACAACGGCCTCAATTTCGATCTGCCCTTTATCAAAAAGCGATCGATCATCCATCAGGTGAAGCCGAGCATGGAGATCAATCTGGCCAAGTTTCGGGCGGAGCCTGTCTATGACACCATGGCGATCTGGAGCAATTGGGATAATCGCGGGTGGGTGAAGCTGGACGTGCTGGCCCGGGCGTTGAACGTCGAGAGCAAGTCCGGAAGCGGCTCGCAGGTGGCGCAGATGTGGACGGAGGGGCAGGGGCGGGAGATCGCCCTCTATTGCCTGCAAGATACCTATGTGACCTATGGCTGCTATTGCCGGATGAATTTCCGGCAGCCGATCTCGCGCGAGGTGGTGCTGTTAAGGCCGGAGTTGATTGATGTGGGGTGAGCGCAGTGGCCGGGTCAGCGAATAAGTTCGGCCTTGTTCCGGTTGTCCCGTCTGGGCTGTGTCTGCTGTGTATTCTTGACTGCCCGCAGTTCCTTGTCCTTCGTTTCCAACTGCACCCGCATCGATTCTAAATCTCGTCGGAGGGCGTTGATCTTGGCGTCCTTGCGGGCCATGGCGTCCCGCGCATCCTGCAATTCCTGCAGGGTTTCACTCATTCGATCATCTGCCATCGTCGGTACGTTGGCCGCGACTTGTTCCTCGGCGGGCGAAGGCGTGCTGGGGCGAAGGCTCACCGGCCGTTCGGCAGGATGCGCAGCCGCCGGCGCGGACATCGTCTGGGCTGGTTTAACCGCGGCTGCGACTGCATCCTTGGCCTGGGCCGGACCTGGATCAACCTTCTTGGTAAACAGGCTGTAGTCGATGGCCAACGACTTTAGCTGCTGTTGCCCCTGGACGGTGGCCGGCACTGCCTGCTCGATGCGACCGGCCGAGGCCGGAGCAATACTCACGACGCGTGCCGGTCGGCCGCTACGAAACCATGTCGATTCAACTTTCTGGAGCGTGCCCTGGTGCTCGGTGATGGTGAGGTATAACCGGTCGTTGTGAACGTAAAGGGTGCCCGCGGTGGGTTCAACGCCTGACCCTGCCGATGAGGATAGCCGGAAAGCGACCACGTATTCGGGTTGCGCTTGGGACAACGCTTGGGCTAGCAGGGGAGCAAGATATCGCACGTCCTCATCGCTGAACACTGTCATCGGCTTGCTGCCATCCACGGGCAGATTCGATAGATCGGTCGGTGCATCGGAAATCACGACAGCCCGCAGGAGGTCCCGCAGGGTGTCGATTTCCAAAGAACTGGGGTGGGAGGCTTCAAACTCCCAATCGGCGACTTCTTCCAGCCGGACAGACGCCTGAGGTTGCCCTGCCTGTTGGTGAACGGAGGCGGTTGTCGCTGAACACCCGGCCGCCATTGCTCCAAGGAAACTCAACCCAAGGATTGCGGAATGTACGGTGGCTGTCAGGGGGGAGCGGGAGCCGTAGGTCAGCATAACGGTCTTCCTTCTCGGCTGGTTGATGTGCTTGGGAACGGTGGCGGCGCGTCTTCAGGGCGAAGTCGCGAGGAGACGGATCGGCCTTACCAGATACCCAGGCCCATCATCACGACGCCGAGGGCCATCCATCCGAAGACCCCGACGGCAATAATGGTTTCCAGGCTCATTCCCCTAGGGGCTTCTTCTACCTGACTCTGGGCGATCTGTTTCTTCATGGCGGGACGTCCTCTGGCCGGATCGGTGGTTGTTCTGTTCTCTTGCTGTTGGTCGCCAGAGTGGACCAAGCAAGGCCTATGCCCTGATTCCATGGACTTACGGGGCGCGAGTTTTCGACTCTGGGGAGTCGCTCACTACGATGATGGTCGTGAATGTTGCGTGACGCGATGCAGTGGGGACTGCTGTTTAAACTATTGAAGTTTCAAGGTGGCAAGAGCGCTCCATAAACCGGGCGGTCATCGTGAGGCCGCTCGGGTCGACGAAACCGAGAGGACAGGTGGTGCCGATCCTGGTTGTCAGTCTGACGCGGGCGGGCGTCTAAAAATTGGCGAGAATTGTTCAGGAGTGGGCAACAATGTCCCCTCGGACCTGCAGTCTGTGCCCGCTGGTTGTGCGATCGCGCGGCAGCGCGCACTAGTGAGAGACGCAGGGCCGGGGTAGGGTGGGCGAAGCAGAAGGCGTTCACGAGAGGGTCGCACCAGCCTCGCGCCGTCCCATGAGCACAGCGGCGCTTCCATCCAAGATGGTGATCGGTTGGATGCTGCCGAGTGTTGCCGGCGCATCTTGTTTGTTCCAAATGACATACACCCCGGTATCGGTGCGCCCCATCCACTGGTCGGTAGAGCGTTTCGAATCGCCTTCCACCATCACCGAAAGAGTTCGTCCGATCAGTTCACGGTTCAGTCGCGCGGTGATCGGACGTTGTAGGTCGACCAGGCGGCTGACCCGTTCTCCCTTCACGGCTTCCGGCACATCGTCCGGAAACTTGCGCGCCGCGATGGTGTTCTTGCGTTCCGAATATTTGAATACATAAGCGGAGTGATACTGTACCTCCTCCACCACGCGATAGGTATCGAGAAACTCTTCTTCGGTTTCGGAACTGAATCCACAGATAATATCGGTCGTCAGGGCGATGCCGGGATGCCTGCGACGGATCGTCGCGGACAAGTCGAGGTATTCCTTACGGCTGTAGGTCCGATTCATAAGGTCGAGAATACGATCGTTGCCGGACTGCAGCGGCAGGTGGATGTGTTTACAGATGTTCGGATGACCCGCGACTGCGTCTAGCAGGGCCGGGGGAAAATCCTTCGGATGCGGGGAGGTAAAACGCACACGCTGCACGCCCGGCACCTCGGCGACGGCCAAAATGAGCCGGGCGAAGTCCCAGTTGTCATGGTGATAAGAGTTCACATTTTGTCCGAGCAGCGTGATCTGGGTATGACCGGATGCCACCGAGGCTTCCACCTCGCGCAAGATTCCCTCGGGATTGCGCGAACGCTCCCGTCCACGTGTGTACGGGACCACGCAGAAACTGCAGAAGTTATCGCAGCCGCGCATGATCGCGATCCACGCGTTCACGCCGCCGTCGCGCTCCGGCAGGATGTCGTCGTACGTTTCGTACTCCGACAGGTCTACCGCCAGCCCGCGGCGCGTCAACTGCTCCTCTTCTGAGGTTAAGGCCCTCGTCAGCAACCCGGGCAGTTGCCGGTATCCGTCCGGTCCCACCAACACGTCTACGAGGGGCTGCTTCTCGGTGAGCTCTTCCTTCAGGTTTTGCGCCATGCAGCCCAGCACGCCCACGACCAGCGGGCGTTGCGCCTTCACGGCTTTCAGTTCCGCGAGATGCCCGTAGACCTTGTTGTGGGCGTTCTCACGGATCGCGCAGGTGTTCATCAGCATGACGTCGGCGCGTTCACGGTCCTCGGTGAACTCGAAGCCTGCTTTGCGTAGCAACGTGCGGACCAGCTCCGAGTCGTACTCGTTCATCTGGCAGCCGAACGTTTCGATATGGACGGTGTGGGGCTTAGTCGGTTGAGTCATAACAATGGCCTGCGTGAGTGGATGGCGGAGGGAGCGGCGAGGTGGCCGTAGGCCAGGCCGTCCATCACGCCGGTAATGGTGACGGGGTGGATGGAGCCGGCCGCGACTGTTTCTGCCGGGACGGCGACGCGGGTGAAATTCCCGGTTGTGCCGGTACGAAAGCCATCACGGTCACCCTGTTCAAACAACACGGACTCGGTGCGGCCGATGTGTCGTTGGTAAAACGCCAACGCCTTGCTTCGGGATAATTCCGCCAGCGTCTTGCTGCGCTGCCTGATCACGGCGGCCGGAATCTTGTGCTCCAGTCGTGTCGCAGCCGTTCCTGG
Organism: Nitrospira defluvii; assembly: GCF_905220995.1. Taxonomy (NCBI): domain Bacteria; kingdom Pseudomonadati; phylum Nitrospirota; class Nitrospiria; order Nitrospirales; family Nitrospiraceae; genus Nitrospira; species Nitrospira defluvii. Next base: position 20,961 of record NZ_CAJNBJ010000002.1, on the reverse strand, counting down.
CCGGGATGAATAGCTGAACACGTGACAATAGGAGAAGGGCAGACGGTCGACAGTGTGCCGCGTGTTGGCGAAGGCCTGTTCGTCTTCGCCGGGAAACCCGACCATGAGGTCTGTGCCGAGACCGAGGTCGGGCATCAGGCGGAAGGCTTGGTCGATCAGGTCCTCATAGTCACGGACGGTATATCGCCGGTTCATCGCCTGCAGGATGTGGTCATCGCCGCTTTGCAGGGGAATATGGAGATAGCGGCAGAGTTTCGTCGAGGCGGCCATGTGCCGGAGCAACTCCGGAGGGACGGTTGTCGGCTCGATGGAGGAAATCCTGATCCGGATGACCTCCGGGATGGCCTCAATCTCACGAATCAGGTCGACCAATTCCATTCCATGATGCGAGTAGCGACCGATGTTCACGCCGGTCAGCACCAGTTCCTTGTAACCGTGGCCGGCCAGTTCGCGCGCTTCTCGCAAGACATCCTCGGCCACCCGGCTGCGCTCGCGCCCCCGTGCGAAGGGAATCAGGCAAAAACTGCACATGAAATCGCATCCGTCTTGTATCTTCAGCAGCGCCCTGGTCGAGTCGGAATAGGCGGTGCCGGGGAGGACGAAGTCCTCGCGATCGATCGTTCGGCTATGGCGGAGTTCCGGTTCCGGTTGTTTCCGGAGTTGGTCCGGGGCCGGGAGGTACTCCGGCAGGTTCATTTTGTATTGCGTGCCGACGATCAGGTCGATGCCAGGCACGGATTGCAGTTGCGCGGCTCCGGTCTGCGCGTAACAGCCGGTGACGGCCACGAAGGCGTTGGGCGAATGGCGCAGGGTCTTGCGGACTGCGTAGCGGCAATCTTTCTCGGCATTCTCCGTGACAGAACAGGTATTCAAGACGAGGAGGTCCGTTTCCTTGCCGAACTCGACCAGGCGGTACCCTTGGCGTGTCAGGGTATCGGCCAACATGGCGGTTTCCGACTGGCTGAGGCGGCAACCTAACGTATGGAGTGACGCGCGCGGCATGCTGGTGGACATCGTGTGCGATTATAAGAGGGCGGGTGTTCGATGGGCAAGCCGAAGGACGCGTGAAAATATGCGCATGCGCGTGAACCGGTCAACTTGAACAGAGTATCGGTGGGTGGTAGCATGATCGAAATGTTCACGCCTCAATCTCGGCTGGACGTTGGAGTTATGACGAACCACCCCCTTGCCGCCGCTCTGGTTCTTGCCGTTCTGCTGGTGTTTCCACCAGTCCACGGATGGTCCATGGACCCCCTCCCGTTGGAGCCCGACGTGAACAGTCGTCTCGACGAAGTCTACGACCATGAGTCAAGAATGTTCATCATGCTCTATTCGTTGCAGGGTGACGGTAAGGTGGACTATGTGACGGGGCGGCTGGTGCAGGAATACACGAGGAGCAACTACGGGAATCCGGTCTACTACACGGAACAGTATCCGCTTTTTTACTGGTGGAACCACACCATGTTCAACGACCCCGATCAGGACGGGGTCAACGGGAACGAACAGGTCTACCAGGAAAACATCGAATTCGACGTGGCGCGGTATAAGCCCTGTCTTTTTAACGGCCAGCCATGTTAGTCCCGGCTGCCCAGAAAGGCCGCCAGCGGCGTTCTCCGTCGCACGCCTCCTTGCGACGCACCCAGAGGGTACGCCTCAGTCGACGTGCTCCCTGCGGCCTTGCTGGACGACCGTTCTGAGCAGCCTGGCCTGCACACCGGTCTCTCCTCACCTCGCTCGATCACTCAAATACCAGCACCTGACAGGGCGCTCGATGCAGCACCGCATGGGACACGCTTCCCAGCACGAACCGGGTGATGCCCTGCCTCGCGCGAGAGCCGACCAGAATCAGGTCAACTCGCAGCCGTTCCGCCTCATGAAGAATCATGGTCAGGGGAACCCCCAGCAGGCTCGTGGCGCGAGTCGTATACCCGAGCGCGCGTAACTTCGCCGCGACCTCCTCGACGAAGTCCCGGGCATGACCAAGGGCCTGGGCTTCCAGCTGTTCTGCAGCCCTATTGTCCACAGGCCAGGGTGGGCGGGTCGGTGGGAGCACGGTGAGCAGGTTCACGTTGACTGGCTCGTGAAAGGGCTGTTTCGCCAGAAATCGCACGGCTGCTTCGGCGTCCGAGGTCCCTTGCAGCGGGAGAAGGACCTCCTTCAGGCTACGAAGGGAACCTTGCAAGATCAGTTTGGCGCAAGGCGCCATGCTCAGTACCCGGTGCGATACGCTGCCGAACAATCGTTCCTTCACTGGCCCGAGCCCCCTGGCTCCCATGACGATGAGGTCGACGTGGCGCGATTCGGCCGCTGCGACGATCTGTTCCGCCGGCGATCCGACCTCCAGGAGTTTCGTGACCGGCCCGCTGTGCAACGGGAGAAGGGACTGCACCCGCGTCAACAACTGCTCGCCGTCTTCCTTCATACTGCGTTCCAACTGGGCATACAGTTCCTGCGCGACCTCGGGCATCATCATGGGATAGGCCGGTTTCGGCGCGTCGACGACATGCAGAAGCGTGAGATCATCGGCCCGGCGGAGATATTTGAGGGCGCGAACGCCCTCGTAGGAATGGTCCGATCCATCGACTGCCAGCAGGGTCTTCATGGGGGCTCCTTTACGCTGAGGATGCGGGACTGAGGTGTCGCTCGAACCAATGCAAAGCTTCACGAGCCACCTGTTCGAGGGTACCTGGTTCTTCGAACAGATGGCTCGCACCGGGAATAATGATGAGCTGCTTCTCGCACGTGAGTTGCGCGAGCGCCTCCTCATTCATGTCGATGACGGGGCCGTCGTCGCCGCCCACGAGCAGCAGCGTCGGCGCGGTGACCCGGCTGAGGTAGGGACCTGCCAAGTCCGGTCGTCCGCCTCGTGACACCACTGCGTCCACGGCCTGGGGTTTCCGCGCCGCTGCTTGCAAGGCTGCCGCAGCTCCCGTGCTCGCACCGAAGTATCCGGCCCTCAATCCGCTGGTCGGGCGATGTGTGGCCAACCAGGTCTGGGCCAGCAGGAGTCGGTCGGTCAGCAGATCGATGTTGAAGACTTTCCGTCGATCGTCGGCCTCGTCGGCAGTAAGCAGATCCAGCAACAGGGTGGCAAAACCGCCGGTGTCCAGCACACGGGCCACGTATTGATTACGCGGGCTGAATCGGCCGCTGCCGCTACCATGAGCAAAGGCCACGACCCCTGTCGCGTGGTCGGGAATTCTCAGAATGCCGTCCAGCCTGACCCCGTCGCCGGTGATCGTGATCTGATTCATGCTGTCCTGGCGCATAGGTCAAACGTCGGGCCCCGTTCGAAGGTGACGACCGCTCAATGACATTCTGTCGGGCAGAAGAAGATCAAGTAGATCGCAACGGCGGTCCCAATCAAGACCGCTCCAAGCAACAGCCACTGTGTTCGCGACATGGTGTCATCCTTTCAACGGTTCACTGAGCAAGACAAATGCCATCAAGGAAGCGAGTCGGGCTTCCGCTGGTGTGAACGCAGCAGGCCGTGACTGTCCTCTATTCAGCGAAACAGACTCATCCGGAGGCCAGTCCCATCCGGCGTCAGCTTTGAGAACTCTGTGGCGTTGTGCTACAGGATACGAATCTCTGCTGTAGCAGGACACCACCGGCAGAGAGCAGACGGTGACGGGGCATAGCAAATTGCCCATGAAACGCAGGGATTCCTGAAGGATTCCTGACAGCTTCCGCGCCGCAGCAATGGCATTGGCCTTGCTGATGGTTAGGCATGATGCCCGCTCCGGAGGTGTGATGGCAGATCGGCTCTTCACGAAAATTCTGGTTCCCGTGGATTTCTCTCCCTGTTCAGAGGAGGCGTACCGGATTGCGCTCTCCTTCGCCAAGTCCTATCAAGCGGAGGTGCTGCTGTTGCACGTCGTCGATACGAAGAGTCTCGATGCCCTGAATCGACTCGGATTGGCGCCGGCTTCGGAGGCGGCGAAGCAGAAGAAGCAGTTGCATCATGTTGCGCGCCTGAATGCCAGACAATTGCTGGCCTGGGATGAAGCGAAGGGCGTCACGGTCAGGCGGTTGCTGGCCGATGGATCTCCGTTCGAAGAAATTGCCAGGACGGCGCGGGTAGAAGGGGTGGATTTGGTGGTGATGGGCAGTTACGGAGGGGCGTTGGGTGGTGTTGATAAGATTTTCTTCGGGAGCACCGCGGAGAAAGTCGTCCGGACGGCCGGATGTCCGGTGCTCACGGTACCCTTGCCGATCAAACGGGGCAAGGTGCGGGCGGCGAAAAGCACGTAGGCGAGAACGACAGCAGAAGGAGGCAGCGATATGGGTGCGACGTGGGCAAGGGTGGTGTTGAGTGGCAAGCAGATCCTGTTGGCGACCGGATGTGTGCTTACGCTGTGTTCGCAGGGGGGAGCTCAGGCGGAGCAGCGGATCGAAGTGAGCATCAAGAATTTTGCGTTCGTGACGAAACAGGTCCCACTCCACCTGGGCGTGCCGACGGTCATCGCCATTACCAATGAAGATGAGGAGCGGCACGATTTCGGCTCCACCATGTTCGAGGGGATTCCGACACGTGTGACGTCGGGCGGAGTCGTCTCGTACGGGAAAGGCATCAGCGGAGTCTTCCTCGACGCCAAAAAGGAGGCGGTGATCCGGTTCAACATGGAGCGGCCCGGCCGCCATGAATTTCGTTGTTCGATTCATCAGAACATGAAGGGTGAACTGCTCCTCCTAAGCGTGGAGGCGGTCTAACCCATGGCGTCTCTGATCAAACGAATCCTGTTTGCGACGGATTTTTCGGCTTGCGCCGACCGGGCGCTGGAGTATGCCCTGACTCTGACGGATCTCTGGAAGTCGGAACTCACGGTGATGACGGTGCTCGAACTGTATCCGGGAATGGACCCGGACTACACCGTCAACAAGATGTACCTGGATCATTTGCGGGACGAAGCGAAGCGTCAGTTGGCCTCGCTGGAGAGCAGGGTCAAGGCGGCCGGTCACTCGATCGCGACCCGTATTGACGTCGGCATCCCGAGCCAATGTGTGCAAGCCGTGGCGGAGGAAATCGGTGCCGACCTGCTGGTGGTCGGGACACATGGGCGAACCGGGCTCGATCACGTCCTCGTGGGCAGTACGGCGGAGCGGGTGGTGCGCATCGCGCCTTGTCCCGTGCTCGCGGTGAAGGCCGACAAGGGTGCGGCCCCGGCAACTCAGGCTCCGGCGATCAAACGGATCGTGGTGCCGATCGATCTCTCGACCTGTTCGCTGGATGCGCTGGAGTACGCCGTGCAGTTTGCGAAGCCGCTCGGGGCTTCCCTCACGATCCTCCATGCCATGGAGCCGGTCGCGTACGGGTTGGATTTCAGCCTCAGCCATGCAAAAGAATGGAAGGAGCAGCGGGCCTATCTGGAAAAACGGCTGACGGTGCTCACGGCTTGTCTGACCGCCCATGATCTTCAGGCCGACTATGCTCTGAAACCGGGTTTGCCGGCCGACTCGATTACGTCCTACGTGACCGCGCAGGGGTACGACCTCATGATCATGGGTACCCATGGGAGGCGCGGCCTCTCACACGTGCTGGTCGGGAGTATTGCCGGCGCCATGTTGCGGCATGCGCCCTGTCCGGTGCTCACCGTCCGTCGGCTCAAGGTTGGTCCGGACTATCAACGTGTCGTTCCGCTGGGAGAGTCATAACCGCTTGGTCTCGCGTAAAGGAGTCCGTCAATGAAACCCAACGTCAAAAAACGGTCAGCGGTGAAATCAAAACCCGCAGCTGCAGCCAGGCCTGTCGGAGCATCGATCGAGCTGCCTGAGGGCATGTGGGAGCGGATCTCGCAGAAAGCCTACGAGCTCTGGAAGGAGCGGGGCTCCCGCGAAGGGTACGCCCTGCAGGACTGGTTGGATGCGGAATCGGCCGTCATGGGGGAGATTCATGAAGCTCGCGAATGAGCGGGTTGCCGCGCGTTCGGTTCCGATCGTCAAGGAATTGGACAATCTGCTGTCGAGACTGGATCGCCTGTCCATGGCACCGGGGTTCGAGCAGCAGCGCAGACTCGCTTTCATGCGCGCATTGCAGGTCTATGCGGAATTGGGGACACAGTCGCCCTTGTCGCCGCTGCCGGAAGAAGTCGAACTTGCCGATCTCCTGCTGTACGCAGACTTTTATCCTGAAGATGGGCAGTTGACCTTGATTGAGCAACTGCGCGACGTCATCACCGAACACATCCCCGAGGAAGAGCGGGTGTGGCTCGACCCGCTCAAACATTCTTATATCGACCTGGTTGAGGTCCTGCCCAGTCAGTCCGGGGCCCAGCGGCGTTCATTGCGGTCTATCGGCAACGGTCGGGTGTATGAGATACCGGCCGAGAGCCTGGACCGCACCATCGACACCGGGCACATGCTGCTGACCCGCCTCGTTCGCGAGCCCGGCGATCCAGAAAGCCCCCTGGCCGTTCTGGCCGGGCCGATCTTACTGTTGTCGCGCGAAGATGCGCGGACCCTGTACGAACAAACAGCGGACGAACGTCGGGAGATGGAGGTAGTCGGCGGTTCCTTCGAACTGGGCGACTGGCCGGAATTCGCAAAGCGGTTCGGCCATATTCTGCTGAGAAATTTTGCTCGTATGCGTTTCGCGGCCCTGGTCGAGGCCGTGAGCGAGATTCGCTATCGGACGCCCGATGGTCTGCCTCATTGGTATGTCATCGCGCTGTACGAACACCACGAATTCACCTTCATCGCCGGTGGCATGGCTGAACTCGAAGGGTGGATTGAAGAATTGCCCCTGCAAGTGAAGGCGACAGCCGGCTCCAAGAAGCTTCGTCGGTTTATCCTGCGCCCGAAGGGAACCGACACGACAGCCACGGCTCAGGCGCGGGTGACGGTTACGGCCACCGAGCTCTATGTGGAGTGCGACTCACGAGAGCGGTTGGACGGCATCAAACATAGTCTTGCGGCCACCTTCGGATTTTCGTTGCACTTCCGAGGAGAAACCGCCCAGCCTCCGGTGCGTCAGGTCACCAGGGAAGAGTTGTCAACCCAGGAGCCATTGACCCTCGTGGTGAGTCACGAGGAGGATCGGGCACTGGTGAACACCTTTCTCGAAACTGTGTATCTCGAATGGGCCGACCGCGAATCGCCGGTGCTTGGTGGCGAGACGCCTCGACACGTCGTCAAGACGCCGGCGGGGCAAGCCAAGGTCGCAGGGCTGATCGATGAAATGGAACGGTGCGATATCGGCCTACTGCGCAGCGGCGTGGCCGCGTTCGACTATAACAAGCTGCGCGCGCACGTCGGCCTCTGCTGAGGTGCGACGTGAAAGGTGAAACGAACCTGAGTTCGGCGAGATACGGACGACGAAATGCGAGCGACGGTCTGTGTATGCATGAGCAGGTGAAAGACATTCTGGATCGGTTTCGCGGCGAACCGCCCAATATTTTGCAGTCGCTCCTCGCCCTCCAGGAACAGCTCGGATATGTGCCGGCCGACATGGTGCCGGTCATCGCGAAGAGCCTTGGTGTCACCACTGCGGAGGTGGCAGGTGTCCTATCGTATTACCCGGATCTGCGTTCCTCGGCGCCGGGACGTCACATCATTCGGGTCTGCATGGGGGAGTCCTGTTACGCCAACGGCTGCGGGCAAGTGCTGCGTCAATTACAAGAACGCCTGCGGACCGATGTTCATGAGACGATGCCGGGAGGACGGTTCACGCTCGACACCATGTCCTGCGCAGGCAATTGTGCGGTGTCCCCTACGGTCATCATCGATCGCGACCTGTACGGTCGCGTGCTGCCGTCGCAGCTGGACCGTATACTCGAGGGCTACAAATAGTCGAGTGCCGCAGATGATGCGGTCTGTGCCGGATTCGTGGCCCGCAGGCAAGTTTCATCGTTTCCCATTGCCCGGATATTCTGCTGAGGACCATGGCCATAAGACTCTATCTTTCCAACGATACCTCGGCGCGCGCGGCCGGTGCCGCTGCGCTGGCCGAGGCCTGGTCCGACCGGTCTGACGTCCAGCTCATCCGGACGTCTTCGCGGGGGGCCTTCTACCTTGAACCGATGGTGGAGCGTGACGGTCCCGACGGCCGGATCGCCTGGTTCAACGTATCCCCACAGGACTTGCCCGCCATTCTGTCCGGTACGGGTGGGATACCTGTGCAGACGATCCCCTTTCTCGCCCAGCAGACGAGATATACCTTTGCTAACTTCGGTGAGACGGAACCCCTGGCCCTGGATGAATACCAGGCGCGTGGCGGATTGTCCGGGTTGGAGGCGGCGTTTCGACTGACGCCCGATGCCATTATCGAAGAGCTTCGAGTCTCGCAGTTGCGCGGGCGCGGCGGCGCGGCATTCCCTGTGTGGAACAAGTGGAAGGTCGCTCAGCAGGCGAAGGGGGCGCAGAAATATGTGGTGGCCAACGCGGACGAAGGCGATGCCGGTACCTATTGCGACCGGATGATTCTGGAAGGCGATCCGTTTCGCGTGCTGGAAGGGATGTTGATCTGCGCCCGGGCTATCGGAGCGGGCTGGGGCTATGTCTATTGCCGACAAGAATACCCTGCCGCTGCGGCCACGTTGCGCGCCGCCATTCACAAGGCTGATGAAGCGGAGCTGCTGGAGCTGAACGGGGAACCGTTTCCCATCGAGGTGGTCGAGGGCGCGGGTTCCTACGTCTGCGGAGAAGAGACAGCCCTGCTTGAATCGCTGGAAGGGAAGCGAGGGGTGGTGCGTGCGCGGCCGCCGTACCCCGCGCAATCCGGCTTGTACGGCTGTCCCACCATCGTCAGCAATGTCCTCACGTTTGCGACGATTCCGCAGATTCTCTCACGGGGCGGATCCTGGCATGCCTCGCTGGGCACGGAACAATCGCGCGGCACCGTTGTCTTGCAGTTGGGCGGGCGCGTGAAACATCCGGGCCTGGTGGAGGTTCCGTTCGGCCTGAGTCTCCACCAGGTGTTGGAGCAGTTCGGCGGAGGGATGGCACCAGGCTCACGGTTCAAGGCCGTGCAGGTCGGCGGACCGCTGGGCAGTCTCTTCCCGACGACCGGACTCGATATGTCGATTTGTTACGACGCGTTTGCCAAGGCCGGCGCGGTGCTGGGGCATGGCGGGATTGTGGTCTACGACCATGAGACCGATATGGTGGACCTGGCGCGCCACTTCATGGCCTTCACCGCCGACGAGTCCTGCGGCAAGTGCACACCGTGCCGCATTGGGTCGGTCCGAGGTCGCGAGATTCTCGAACGTATCCAGGCGGGCAGCGGCACAATGGACGATCTCCGGCTGCTGGACGATCTCGGCGAGACCATGAAACTCGCCAGTCTCTGCGCCTTGGGCGGACGGGCGCCCTATCCGGTGCTCACGGCCATCGAACATTTTCCCGCCGAGTTCCGCAGCAAACTGAGGACGTAAGGCGAAAAGTGTAAAACGGCGAAAGTGACATGTGACACGGAACACATCAGGCGGGCACTGAGGAACAGCGGAATCCGAGAGACGAACGACGAGATACGAGGAAAAGCCAGGTGAAGCTGGAAATTAACGGACGATCGGTTGAGGCCTCGCCGGGCGACACGATTTACGTCGCGGCAAAGAGGGCGGGCATTGCCATTCCGGCACTCTGCACCTCGGACCACCTGGCTCCTTTCGGATCCTGCCGCATGTGTCTCTGCGAGGTCGACGGCCAACATGGTACGCCGGCCTCCTGCACGACGCCGGTGCGAGAGGGCATGGTCGTCCATACTGAGAGTGAACGTGTGCGACGGCTCCGGAAACACCTTGTCGAGCTGTACCTGTCTGAACAACCGTCGGGAGATCGAGTGCCGGAGCCCTTGCACCGGTTGGCGCATGCGCTGGACCTGGGGCATGTCCGGTATACGCAGCCCGCCACCAGAGTCGACACCGTCGATCGCTCGAATCCGTTTTTCATCTTCGACAACGCCGTCTGTATTTCCTGCGCCCGCTGCGTCCGGGCCTGTGATGAAATTCAAGGCACGCATGCGCTGACGATGCTACACCGGGGATTCGGGAGCCGACCGACGGCGGGAGGATCCGCATTGATCGGAGAGTCGGCCGGTTTTGCGTCGTCGAATTGCGTCTCCTGCGGCGCCTGCGTGAAGGAATGTCCGACCGGCGCCTTGATCGAGAAGACTGTGATTGAAGAAGGCGAGCCGCTACATGCTGTTCGTACCACCTGTGCCTACTGCGGGGTCGGCTGCAGTTTCGAGGCCGGCGTGCGGGAGGAACGAGTCGTACGAATGGTCCCGGCCGATGACGGGCCTTCAAATCAGGGCCATGCCTGCATGAAGGGCCGCTTCGGGTGGACGTATAACTATGCGCCGGACCGGCTGCGTACGCCCCTACTGCGACAGGGGCAGGAATGGGTCGAAATTTCCTGGTCCGCAGCTCTCGATCGGATCGCCGAGGAATGGACCCGCATCAAATCCGCTCACGGTCCGGACGCCCTCGCCACGATCTCCTCCAGCCGCGGCACGAACGAAGAAAATTATCTGTTCGGCAAGTTCATGCGTTGCGTGATCGGCAGCAATCACATCGATAACTGTGCGCGGGTCTGTCACAGCGCGACCGTGACCGGGATGATGGAAACACTCGGCGCCTCGGCGGCGACCAATTCGATTCATGACCTAGATCTGGCCAAGTTGATTCTGGTGGTCGGCGCCAATCCCACCGAATCGCATCCGGTGCTGGGGGCGCGCATCAAACGGGCGGCGCGCCGCGGCGTGCCGTTGGTCGTCATCGATCCCCGCCGAACGGAATTGGCGCGTTTGGCGGATCTCCATCTGCAACTGCATCCCGGGACCAACGTGGCTCTGTTGAACGGCATGGGGCATGTCATTGTCAAGGAGCATCTGACCGATACGGTGTTCGTGAGTAATCGGACGCAAGGATTCGACGAGTGGTTGAACCTGGTGGCCGGTTGCACGCCCGAGGCGACGTCGAGTGTGACCGGCGTGCCGGTGCATCTCATCACCGAAGCGGCGCGGCTCTATGCGAAGAGCGGTGGTTCGATGGCCGTGCATGGGCTGGGCATGACCGAACATCGGTGGGGCAGCCACGGCGTGATGGCCCTGGTGAATCTGGCGCTGGCCACGGGCAACATCGGAAAACCCGGCACCGGGATTAATCCGTTGCGTGGCCAAAACAATGTGCAGGGGGCGTCGGATGTGGGCTGCTTGCCCACCTTTTTTGCGGGCTATCAGCCGTTGACCGATTCGACGTTGGGCGCGGCGCACCTTGCCGTCACCGGCCGACCCTTGCCGACGGCGCGGGGCATGAAAACGCCCGACATGTGGGACGCGGCTCTGGCCGGCAGACTCAAAACATTGTGGATCATCGGCTACGACGTGGCTCAGACCGATCCTAATCTGAAAAAAGTGCATGCGGCGCTCAACAGCCTGGAGTTCCTCATCGTGCAGGATCTGTTCATGAGCGAGACGGCCAAGCTGGCGCATCTCGTCATTCCCGGCGCGTCGTTCCTCGAAAAGGACGGGACGTTTACAAACCTCGAGCGTCGCATTCAGCGGATCAGGAAAGCCGTGGAACCGCCGAATGGAGTGCTGCCGGACTGGCAGGTGGTCTGCGAAGTGTCCGCGCGGATGGGGTATCCGATGCAGTATTCCCATCCCTCGGCGATCATGGATGAGATTGCGCAACTGGCGCCGCTGTTTGCCGGCGTCTCGTACGACCGGCTCGATCGGCCGGAGGGATTGCAGTGGCCCGTGCCCTCGACGACACATCCGGGTACTGCGCTGATGCATGAACAGTCGTTTCCGAAAGGGAAGGCGCAGTTTGTCCCCGTGGAGTATCTGCCGCCCGGAGAGATCCCAAGCGATACCTATCCGCTGGTGCTGATCACCGGGAGAATTCTGCAACATTACAATTGTGGTGCGCAGACCAGGCGAACCGACATCATGCAGGTGGTTGATACCGACGTGTTGGAAATTCATGCCGGCGACGCGGCCCGGCTGGACCTCCGTGAGGGCGACCAGGTCCGACTGATCAGCGCACGCGGGGAGGCACGGTTGCCTGTGGTGGTGAGCGACCGGGTCCAACCGGGAGAGCTCTTCACGAGTTTTCACTTCCCGGATACGGATCTGAACGTGCTGTTGTCGTCCAGTGCCGATGAAAGTTCCAAGTGCCCGGAGTATAAGGTCTCGACGGTGCGGCTTGAGAAAGTGACGCAGACTGCCGTGCCCGCCCCCTCCATGCATGTGATGTTGATCACGTGACGACTGAGCCTGCCATCCCCGCGCCTGGGTCCGTCGCCGATGCCTATCCGCCTCCGGAGATCGCGGCACGTGTGTGTAAGCTTGGCCTGGCCAAGGTGAACACGGCGGTGCCGACGATGCTGGCGCTGGCGGTGCTGGCCGGCGCGTTCATTTCGTTGGGCGCATTGTTTTACACGGTGACGATCACGGTGGGGAAAGAGGGCCCGACCTTGCCGTTCGGGTTGTTGCGCTTGGTCGGAGGGATGACCTTCAGTTTGGGGCTGATCCTGGTGGTGGTCGGTGGCGCGGAACTCTTTACGGGGAATAATTTGATTGCGATGGCCTGGGCGACCGGATGTGTTCAGACGCGACAGGTTGTGCGGAACTGGCTGTGGGTCTATCTCGGGAATTTGCTCGGGGCCGTCGGAACGGCGGTGCTGGTGCTCCTCGCCGGGGTTCAGACGTTGGGGGACGGTGCGGTCGGCGAAACGATGGTGCGCATCGCGCGCAGCAAGATCGCCCTGGATCCGATGGCGGCCTTCGCCCGCGGCATGCTCTGCAATGTGCTGGTGTGCCTGGCGGTCTGGCTCTGCATGGGTGCGCGAACCGTGGCGGATAAAATTCTCGCCATCCTCTTTCCGATCAGCGCGTTCGTCGCCTGTGGATTTGAGCATTCCGTGGCGAACATGTTCTTCCTGCCGTTAGGTCTCGCCCTGGCCGCGGGCGGGCCTGCGTCGTTCTCCATCGCGGACGCGTTGAGTAACCTCGCACTGGTCACCCTCGGCAACATCATCGGCGGGACGGTGTTAGTGGCGCTGGTCTATTGGTTCATTTACCTGCGAACCGCTCCCCAAACGCGATGAGGCCTCCTCGGATCAGCGGGCTTCCAACCCTTCCTTGATCGCCTTTGCGACGTCGCCGCATTCCGTCACCACCTCGACGCGGTACTGAGCCCCGGGGTTGCGCGGTGTTCTGTGGACCACGCAGGATTCGAAGTCCGTGATCGCGCTGTTTTCGAAGGTGCGGCTCCAGATCTCGGAGACGCGTGTGCGCTCATCCTGCTGATGCCGATCGATCGCCAGCCAGCCGACCAATGCGACTGCGCCGATCAGCAAACCCATGCCGAGCAGCTTGACGGGCTTGCTCCGCAGCACCTTGAGGAGAACATACAGGGCAGCCCCGCCCACCAGGAGCGCCGCCACGACGGCGATCGCGAGTTCCGTCGGCTCCAATTCCAGGTAGCGGGAGTTCCACGAGAGGCCTAAGCTTGTCACGTTCATCTCATCCCTCTCCCTATGGCCTCTTATACCAGGTCAGCCACACAAAAGCCTCCTCTGATTCATGACAGAGGGATTTTGTCGGGGAGCGTCGGTTCATGTGATGCTGTAGTCGAGGCAACGGTGTGCGCGAGTCGCCATAGAAGAAACCCTCAGGTCGGTCGTGAGATTCACGATTCTGATGCCGTCAGCGCGTGCCGCAGTGGTATGCTGCACCTCGTGAGTCTCCTGTGTGCTTGATCGCATGAACGATTCATCCATTCGCGCCTATCTGACTCCGCGCCTCGGCATCATGCTGCCCCTGGGCTTTGCCTCCGGACTCCCGCTCGCCCTCACTGGTGCGACGTTGCAAGCCTGGCTCACGGAAGCCGGCATGGACCTGACTACCATCGGTCTCTTCGCCTATGTGGGTCTTCCCTATACGCTGAAGTTTCTCTGGGCCCCGGTGATGGATCGGATCGTGCCGCCTTGGCTGGGGCGCCGGCGAGGGTGGATGCTTGTGACCCAGACCGGTCTCGCCCTCGCGCTGGCGCTCATGGCCTTGGTCGGACCATCCAGTGGGGCGCAGGTCTTCGCAGCCCTGGCGTTGGGTGTGGCCTTTCTGTCTGCCTCGCAAGACATTGTGTATGACGCCTACCGGACCGATGTGCTGAAACCGGAAGAACGGGGATTGGGGGCCGCCACCTGGGTGATGGGCTATCGGATCGCCATGATCGCGTCCGGCTCGTTAGCCTTGATCCTGGCCTCTCGCATGGGCTGGTCGGTTGCCTATCTGTGCATGGCCGGTTTGATGGCCTTGGGCGTTGTCACGATTCTCCTGAGTCCTGAGCCGGAGGAGGCGCAGGTTGCGCCGAAGTCGATGGCGGAGGCGGTGTGGGGGCCATTGACGGAATTTCTCTCACGTCCCATGGCTCTGGCCTTGCTGGGCCTGATCGTACTCTACAAACTCGGGGATGCCTTTGCCGGTGCGTTGACGACGTCGTTTCTCCTGCGCGGCATGCAATTTTCGTCGGAAGACATCGGCGTGGTGCGCGCCTTCGGGATTGGCGCGACCATTCTCGGCGCCTTCATCGGCGGGGCGCTGTTGCCGCGAATGGGACTCTTTCGGGCTCTGTTTCTGTTCGGGGTGCTGCAGGCCCTGTCGAACCTGTCGTTCTTGTGGTTGGCCTGGGTGGGAAAGAGTTACCCCGTGATGGCGTTCGCGATCGGAGTCGAAAATCTCACCGGCGGCATGGGGACGGCGGCGTTCGTGGCGCTGGTCATGTCGCTCTGCAACCATCGCTACACGGCGACCCAGTTTGCGCTGCTGTCCTCGGTTGAGGCGCTCGGTCGTGTCTTCCTCGGTTGGCCTGCGGCAAAACTGGTGGGGTTGGCCGGCTGGGGGCCGTTTTTCTTTGTTACTTTTCTGGCCGCATTGCCGGGCCTCTGGCTCTTGTGGTATCTGCGGAAGCCGGTGGCCGATCATGCCGAGATGAACGTGGGAAGGAGCGAAATCGAGGCGCCCTGCTAGTAGGCTGCGAAACACTCGTTCCGTGAGGCCATTGTCAGGATGCTCAAACAGGCTGTCCAGCAAGGCCGCAGCACATGAAGAGCCGAGGCGTACCCTTGGGGTACGTTGAGGGTCTGAATGAAGCGAGAACGCCGCTGCCGGCCTGTTTCAGCATCCTCCTCCTACTTCACCTTCCGCTGCAAAAACAGCACGAATAACATCAAGGTCGGCAACGGAGCCAATGCGAAGGGCACCAGCCACAGCAGCACGTTTTTCCCCCGTACCCGGGCTTGATCGAACATCCAGATGAAGACCCAGACCAGCAATCCGATGTAATTCACAGCCATCCAGCGGGTGGTATGGATCTTCAGCCCGCTGACCGATTCGGCCTCACCTTGAATCAGAAACAGGCCGATGAGCAGGACGAATCCGGCCAGCAGGCCCGTGACGAGGCGTTTACTCCACACAAACATAGGGACTCCTTCCGTTGTCGTCGAATCGGCGTCTCGGCACGCCTCGGGATTCCATTCTTTGGAAATCGGGCGTAAGCTAAACAGCGCCGGTTCATTTGTCAAACCATCCGCACGATCGTCCAGATCATGCGGCAACAGCTTCCCAATAGGGCAATGTAATGAGTAACCTGACGCTGAGCTCGGTGGTGGTCGGCTTGATGGTGGCCGTGTGGTTGGCGGCGACCAATCCGACGATGGAGACCTATGTGCAGTTCGTCGAGGCTCGTCTGACTGCCGAGATCGAGAAGATGGACCAATCCGGGCCTCGTCACGATCGCGACCTGATCAAGGCGATTTTCCGGGCGCAAGGCCCCAAACTCGTGGAGGGGTTGGTGAAACCGAACACGACGCGGAACAATTGGGGGTTGTTGAGTCTGTATGAAACCAACGTGCTGGATCAGCCGGTGCTGGTGCTGGGAGTGGCCGGTCACTTTGTCCCGTTGCGCGGGGTGGAAGAGGCGACCCTGAAGGTCGGTCGGCTCGCGTTCTAACCTGTGCCATGAATTTTCTCGCCCCGCTGTGAAAAACCTCCCTCCACAGCCCAGAATTTGCTGTGGATAACTGGTCGAAAAATGAAGAAAACCTGCATCAATTCTGGCATCGACGCTATCACCAGCTTATCCCCATTACTCACAGGTGTGCCACAACATTTTGTTTGACAAAAAAATGGGATCACTATATCTAGTAGGCATTGCAGTTGAGTGCGAGTTTGTTGAAGAGATCGACCCTGATGGGCAAGCCTCTTTTCCAGTCACACCCAGTACCCTAGTTGCCATCCGGCCCCCAGCACCGAACGTTCGGTACCTGTTAAGGAGGAACCAGTGAGAATTGAACGAAGATTCACCAAGCGTGGGCAGAGCCCCTATGAGGGTCTTGCGTTCGTAAAACGTTCCTCGGAGATCCGGAATCCCGACGGATCGACCGTGTTCAAGTTGGATCATATCGACATCCCGGAACATTGGACGCAATTGGCGATCGATATTCTGGCGCAGAAATATTTCCGTAAGGCCGGGGTGCCGCAGGTTCACGAGGACGGCACGCCGGTGGTGGATGCCGCAGGCAAACCCGTCCTGGGCGGCGAGCGTGATGCCCGGCAGGTGTTCGAGCGGCTGGCCGGCTGCTGGACCTTCTGGGGCAAGAACCACGGCTATTTCAAGACGCCGGAAGATGCGACCGCCTTCCACGATGAAATGTGTTACATGCTGGCCCATCAGATGGCCGCCCCCAACAGTCCCCAGTGGTTCAACACGGGGCTGCATTACGCCTACGGGCTCTCGGGGCCGGCGCAAGGCCACTTTTATGTCGATCCCACGCTGGGTGAGGTGGTCCGGGCCACGAACGCCTTCGAACATCCGCAGCCGCATGCCTGCTTCATCCAGTCGATCGAAGACGATCTCGTCAACGAGAACGGCATCATGGATCTGTGGGTGCGTGAGGCGCGGCTCTTCAAGTACGGATCAGGCACCGGCACCAATTTCTCGCGCTTGCGCGGCGACGGCGAATCGCTGTCGGGCGGCGGCCGCTCTTCCGGGCTCATGTCGTTCCTGAAAATCGGCGATCGCGCCGCCGGGGCGATCAAGTCTGGCGGGACGACGAGACGCGCGGCCAAGATGGTCTGTCTGGATCTCGATCACCCTGATATCGAAGAGTTCATCGATTGGAAAGTCGTCGAAGAGCAAAAGGTCGCCGCCATGGTGACCGGCTCCAAGATTTGTGCGCAACGGCTGAACGCCGTGCTCAAGGCCTGCCAATCCACGGATGTGCAGGGTATGGTGCAGCTTGAACTGGACATGAAGAAGAACCAGTCACTGCGCGAGGCCGTGACGACGGCCCGGCGCGATATGGTGCCCGAGGCCTATATCCACCGTATGTTTGACTATGCGAAGCAAGGCTACACCCACTTCGTGTTCCACGAGTACGACACCAACTGGGACGGCAAGGCCTACCAGACCGTGTCGGGACAGAACTCCAACAATAGCGTGCGGATTCCGAATGCGTTCTTCGACGCGTTGGAGCGCGACGGCGATTGGGAACTGCGTCGCAGGATCGACGGCAAGGTCAGCAAGACGCTCAAGGCGCGCGACCTGTGGGACAAGATTGCCTGGGCCGCGTGGATTTGCGCCGATCCCGGCACCCAGTACGATACAACGATCAACGAGTGGCACACCTGCCCGGAAGACGGTCGGATCAACGCGTCCAACCCCTGTTCGGAATACATGTTCCTGGACGACACGGCCTGTAACCTGGCCTCGTTGAACCTGGTGAAGTTTTTTAATGAGGAAGGGGAGTTCGATCTGGAGTCGTTCCGCCATGCCGTCCGGTTGTGGACGGTGGCGTTGGAAATCAGCGTGCTGATGGCCTCGTTTCCCAGCCGCGCGATTGCGCAGAAGAGCTACGACTATCGCACGCTGGGATTGGGCTATGCCAATCTCGGCACCATTCTCATGAAGCAAAGCATTCCCTACGATTCTCCGAAGGCGACGGCCA
Source organism: Nitrospira defluvii (assembly GCF_905220995.1). NCBI lineage: Bacteria > Pseudomonadati > Nitrospirota > Nitrospiria > Nitrospirales > Nitrospiraceae > Nitrospira > Nitrospira defluvii. The sequence continues at coordinate 3,012 of NZ_CAJNBJ010000002.1, read as the reverse complement.
TTTGCGCCGCGATCACGGCCATCATGACCGGCGAGTCTTATGCGACATCGGCAGAAATGGCGGCGGAAATCGGGCCCTTCCCCTGTTATAGCCGGAACCGTGAGTCGATGTTACGCGTGATCCGGAATCACCGGCGGGCGGCATACAGCGCGCCGCAGGCAGAGTATGAGGGGCTCACGATTTTGCCGGCCTCGATTCAGCCGGAACATTGTCCGCCCGCGATGTTGCTGGCGGCGAGACGCGCCTGGGATCGTGCCTTGGAGTTGGGCACAGCCTATGGATTCCGGAACGCGCAGGTCACCGTGATCGCGCCGACCGGTACCATCGGACTCGTGATGGATTGCGATACCACCGGGATCGAGCCGGACTTCGCCCTGGTCAAGTTCAAGAAACTGGCAGGCGGAGGCTATTTCAAGATCATCAATCAAAGTCTGCCGCCGGCGCTGCAGGCGCTCGGCTACACCGAAGGCCAGATCCGTGACATCGTGGCCTATTGCGCCGGACATCAAACTCTCAAGGGTGCGCCGTTCATCAACCATGAGGTGTTGCGTCAAAAGGGGTTCGACGATGCGGCCTTGGAACGGTTGGAAGGGTCGTTGGCGCAGGCGTTCGAAATCCAGTTTGCCTTCAACAAATATACGTTGGGTGAAGAATTCTGCCGCCAGAATCTGGGCATCACTGAGGCACAGTTGGTCGATCCGACCTTCAACATGCTGAAGTCGCTGGGCTTCACGCAGGAGGAGGTCTCGGCGGCGAACGACTATTGCTGCGGCACGATGACGGTTGAAGGTGCGCCCCATCTCAAGCTGGAGCATCTGCCGATCTTCGATTGCGCCAACCGGTGCGGCCGAATCGGCCAGCGGTTCATTCCCGTGGATGCGCATATCCGCATGATGGCAGCGGCCCAGCCCTTCATCAGCGGCGCAATCAGCAAGACCATCAACATGCCTTCCGATGCCACGTTGGAAGACGTCAAAGCGGCCTACCTCTTCGCCTGGAAGAGCATGGTGAAGGCCGTGGCGCTGTATCGTGACGGTTCGAAGCTGAGTCAGCCGTTGAACGCCTCATCCGACAGCGGAAAAGGTGCAGAGGCGGCGCCCAGCGTCGCACAGGTGGCGGAAAAAGTTGCCGAACGGGTGTTGGTGCGGTACCTCCACAAGCGCCGTTCATTGCCGGCGCGACGCGGCGGGTATACGCAAAAAGCCATCATCGGCGGACACAAGTTGTATCTGCGCACCGGCGAATATGAAGACGGGACGCTCGGCGAAATTTTCCTCGATATGCACAAGGAAGGCGCGGCCTTCCGCAGCCTGATGAATAACTTTGCCATCGCGATTTCCCTCGGCCTGCAGCACGGCGTGCCGTTGGAGGAGTTCGTCGAAGCCTTCGTCTTCACCCGGTTCGAGCCGAACGGGCCGGTGAAGTTGAACGACCGGATCAAGATGGCCACGTCGATCATCGACTACATCTTCCGCGAGCTGGCGATCACGTATCTGGAACGGAAGGATCTGGCACAGGTGCAGGAAGACGATTTGCGGATGGATTCGATGAAGAAGGACGATCAGGACCCAGAATGTGACGACGAAGAAGTCGACATGACGGCGTTGAAGAAAGCCTCGATCCTCACCGAACATCTGCCCGTGCGACGGAACGGGATGAACGGTGGCAACGGTCACTCACAGAGAGCCGGCAACGGCAGCGTCGCCCATAAATTGGAGTTGAAGCGAGAGACCTTGACCGTGACCTCGGTGAGACAAGAAGCGAGAGAGAAGGGCTACGAGGGTGATCCGTGCCAGAATTGCAAACAGTTCACGCTCGTGCGCAACGGGACCTGTCTGAAGTGCATGACCTGCGGGGAAACAAGCGGGTGTTCGTAGGGCGCACTGAATGATCCCGTCGGTGCTGTACAGATAGCCCGGTAGAAAACGTACCGTGCAGCGAAAGCCGTTCCTGCTTTAGGCAAACCCTAGGGCAGGAACGGCTTTTTTGTGCCTATTTGGGGGGAGTACATGCTCCGAAGGGCCATCGAGGAGGGAGCTGTTCGGTTACGAGAAAATTGGTTGCATTGTTATTCCCTATATCACGTGAGCGTACTCAGACTCGCCCTTCCTAAAATAAATAGCTCGTCTAAAAACTTCGACGAGTGACCTACGTATGGCCGAGTCGATCGAAGTTGACCACAGTTTCTTCACTCGTGACTTCTCAACTACTTATGAAATGGTTGTATTGTTTTGCTCAGATGATACAGCACAGCGTGCAGGATCATGGCTTTATTGACAGGCTTGAATTCCTACAGGGAGGGAAACTCCCGTATCGAAGAAAATGAACTGCGGCCAGGCCTGGCTCGAAGGCACCGGGAACGGCGGCGTCGCCGCCACCGGTTGTCGGCTCGGTTCGCGGCGGGACGTTCCACCGTCAGCCAGGAGGATGCAGATAAGAGCGCGCGCCTTGAGGTGATCAAGAGTCTTGAGGTGAGGGTAGATGGGGTAGCTCGCACCAGCAGGAGATAAGCGAGGCGGGATTCTCTTACAGAGTCTCCTCCGATGTGGTGGAGACGGTCCATATTAGCTTTCCAGACTCTAAATTCTTCAGCGGCATACCGACTCTGCGGAACGCACTAATATTCGCCGACTCGCCTCGATCGGGATCGGACGGTTTACGCTTGCAGCGTCAATCTGAAGGCACTGGACGAACGGCATGCGGAGTTAAGCCGTCAAGCTGCGACGGCACAGCAGCAGGGCGAGGTGCTGCGAGCGCTGGAACTGTGGCATCAGGCGCTCGAAGCGGATGCGACCGCCGAGCAGCTCGACCGGCGTCTTCGATACCTCGCTCAGCAACAGGCGGGAGATGAGTCCGGCGCCCCGCCTGTCGGGCCAGGTCAACGACTCGGACGGCTCGATTGACCTTCCCCCGTTTGTTACACCACGGTCAAGGTCGTTGAGTCCTGTGCCCGATGAGCCCCGGCTTGATGGTGACGAATGAATTCCTGGGGTGTCACATCCCCAATTGCGC